>JBCBSD010000008.1:0-115037 GCA_039819365.1 Pseudomonadota bacterium | reverse complement strand
CGACCTGCAACCGATCCAGCCCGGCGACGTCCCCGCGACCGCCGCCGATATCAGCGCGATCCAGCGCGACCTCGGCTTCGAGCCGACCACGAAGATCGAAGAGGGCATCCCCAAATTCGTCGCCTGGTATCGCGACTATCATAGGATGTATTAGGATGATTCAAAGCTTGACCGAGCCAAGTAGCCGTCACACATGAATTCCGGATGCTGAGCCCAAGCTTGACTGCCATCCATAGCCACCTGCTGGCATATGGTACAGGCGGACTGCCACCAGCAAATACCAATTTGATGTTCGGTATCTCCGTTATATCGACTAAAGTTGGTTGTCGTTAAAAGCCTCGTCTAAATGGAACTAAACTCAACTGGTCACCAAAACTTATGCCGATAATCTGTCTTTCTGGTCATGAAGCGGTTTCGATTCGCAAGCGCAACGAGTATGCTACTTGGGGATCTCGCAACACTGAGAACCGAATCGAACCAATCGCCAATCCTGCCTTTGACGTACCGTTCTTTCTGAAAAGTGGAGAAAGGATTTTTACGATAGGCTCTTGCTTCGCGCGTAATGTCGAGAGCGAATTGATCCGGCGCGGTTTCCGGATCCCTATGCGTGATTTGTTCAAGCGGCCAGAGTTCGCCGAACTCCCGTCCCAAATCGTCAACAATTTCGGCACACCATCGATCTACAACGAGTTTGCCTGGGCGTTCGGCGAAAAAACCTATGACGAAGACACGAATATCGTGCAGCTTGGAACGGACAAACATATCGATCTACACATGGTCAACAGCATCCGTCCCGCCCCGCTTGAAACAGTACGGAGGCGCCGGAAAGGTTTAATCGACGCGACCCGTACCCTGGCCGACTGCCGGGTCATGATTATGACGCTCGGCCTTGTGGAGCTTTGGTGGGATGAAGAAACGCAAAACTATCTAAACACCGGCCCCCTGCCCACTGTGCTCGAAAAATTTCCGGAACGGTTCCGCCTGCACGTTCTTAGCTTCGAGGAATGCTATTCTTATCTTCGGCGCGCACTCGACATCGCCTTCGAAAACTCGCGGGATGATCTGTCGGTAATACTCACCGTCTCTCCGGTACCAATGATGGCTACCCATCGAAAGACCGACGTGATAACGGCGAACAGCTATTCCAAATCGGTGCTGCGCGCGGTAGCCGAACAACTGGTCGCTGAAGACCGGCGCATTTCGTATTTCCCCAGCTTTGAGACTGTCTCGCTTAGCCATCGAAATTTCGCTTGGACTGATGACCTTGTTCACGTCAACACGGACATGATCGCGCTAAACGTTGAACGAATGGTGAACGCATTTACGGGAAGTAAAACGCAAGCTTCGGCGATCCTTCGAGAGCATACCGCTGATAATACAGAATCGCCAGAAGCGCTCATGCTGGCCGAACGAGCTAGAGAGGCCAGAGCATCTGGCGATTTCATTTTTTTCGATAATAACTCCGATGCTGCTAAGACCTCCACCGCCTTTGCATTGGAATATGTAAAATACCTCTATGAGGCGCAGCGCTATCAAGAAGCGTTAGACATCGCTATCAATGATAAACGGCCGGAAATGCAAATTTTGGCGGCGCGCAGTCTTATCGCGACCGGAAATCCGAGAAGGGCGCGCGATCTCATCCGACCGCTATGCGAAGACGGCCTGAAAGAAACCGACCAATGGCGTGTCTACACGGAGACAGCCATAGCAATGCGGTCGGCCCCAGCGCTGCTCCAAGTAGAGAAAGAATGGATAAAGTCCCAACCACGCCAACGCGGTCTCGCACAAGCAACTATCGGACGGGCGCTTTCCGGTATGGGCCTATATGACAAAGCGCTAGATCGTCTTGCGGCTGCTGCAGCTCTCCCGGACCGCTCTATCGCTACGGTAATCGATTGCGCGACCTGCCTCTACAAGCTTGAAAAATATGAAGAGGCTCGCGAGATGATCAACGGAGTGCACGGCCATACGGATTGGCAAATACGCAGAGTTAAACGACTAAAGAGACATGTCGACGATGCGCTTAGTTAGGCGATTAGATTGGTTAATCCCGACTAACATTTCAAGCAACGGCAACCACCTATACGACAAATTACCGTCTATAGAGCAACATGTGGGGAGGCGGCAGCTGTGATGAGACTGCACAACGCAGACCACATGACCCGGCGCCAAATTGCATGGCAGGATACCGGCATGCAGCTGAGCGAGCCCGGCAGTGCGCGGATGTGGGTGACCGTCCTCAGTGAGGAGCGACATGACGGCGTGACGCTGACACCCGTGATGGGGGCGACGGTATTTTGGCACATTTCCCCCAATGGACGGCATATCCGGACATGCCTGTTCGATGCGAAGGAAAGCGCCATCGCACTTAAGGGACTGCCGGCCGATACAGCCGCCGAATGTTTCATAGGTTCCCTGCCCAAACCTCTCGAAATGCTCGCCGCCGGCTCGGTGTCGGACCAGGAGGCCCTGGCCGAAATGATCGGCCTGATATGCTGCCAGGCATCTCTCGAAAAACCGCATTGGCGCGACTTGCCGGAACCGGAGCTCTTCGATCTCCTGCGCGGCGGCGCGGCGGTCGCCCGGCGCCTCGCTTTCCACGCGATCGAGATCGCTCTGCTCGAGGCGGCACTCGATGTCCGGTCGTCGACGAATATCGTCCGCCTGCTCTCTTATGCCCATGCCAGCGCGCATAATTATCCCGACGCCATCATCGCCGCGGAAAAGGCCCTGACGGCGCAACCCGAGCTCGCGGACGGGCCGTTTCGCGATCATCTCAAGGAGTTGCGCGCTTACGCCGATCTCGCAAGCGAACTGCGCGACATCCCGGCTTCGGCGCCGAGATCGTCCACCCGCGGCCGAACAGTCGCCTATTGCCTCCACAATGCGCTGCCGCATGCGCAAGGCGGCTATGCGATGCGCAGCCATGCCTTTGCGAGCGCCATTGTGGGCGAGGGCCGGTCGCTCATCGCGTTCGCCCGTCCCGGCTTCCCGAGCGACAGCAACCCGTCTCTCGATACCGTGCCGGCCGCCCAACATGTCGGCGACGTCCGCTATTTTTTCGAGAATAGCTTCGGCCGACGCGGCCGCGCCTATGGCTATGTCGCCGAAGCAGCCGATTATTTCGAACGGGCCTTCGCGGCGCACGATATCGGCCTGGTGCATGCGGCCACGAATTTCTGGACCGGACTGCCGGCGGGAATCGCCGCTCGCCGGCTCGGCCTGCCCTTCGTCTACGAAGTGCGCAGCTTCTGGTCGATCACGCGCGACGCCCGGGAGCCGGGCTTCTCATCCAGCCCGCAAGGCCTGCGGGACGATGCACTCGAAACCATGGTGCTCGCCATGGCCGACCAGGTCCTGACGCTCAATGAGGGAATGCGCGATATGATCGTCGATCTGGGCGTCGATCCGGAGCGGATCGCGCTCGCGCCCAATTGCGTCGATGCCGATCTGTTCGCACCGCATCCGGCGGACGACGCTCTCAGGGACCAATTCGCGGTTGGGCCGGACGATATCGTGGTCGGCTATATGGGCGCGATGCTCGGCTATGAGGGTATCGACCTGCTGGTGGAGGTCGTCGCCCCGCTGATCCGCGAGAACGAGCGTATCCGCCTGCTTATCGTCGGGGCCGATGCGGCCAGACGCACGCAACCGGGAACGATCGAGTATGAGCTGGGGCGCCAGATAGACCGGCTCGGCATGGCGTCGCATATCCGGCTCGTCGATCGTGTGCCGCCGGAGACCGCCCGCGAACTCTACACTCATTTCGATATCTGCGCCTATCCGCGCCGAGCGTTCGAAGTCTGCGAACTGGTATCGCCTTTGAAACCGCTCGAGGCCATGGCAATGGGAAAAACCGTCATCGGCTCCAGCGTGCGGGCGTTGCAGGACATGATCGATCATGACCGTACCGGCCTGGTCTTCGACACGGGCGATATCGAAAGCCTCCGCGCCGCTCTCAGCCGCGCGATCGGCGACGATGCGTTGCGCGCCCGTCTGGGGGAGGCAGCCCGCGATTTCGTGCAGAAGGAACGAAATTGGCAGCATATCGCGAAAACAACCGAAGCCGTATATTGCCGCGCAGAAGAGGAAGACGCGCGAACCAACGGAAATCTGGGCAATCTCGTCGATGCGCATTTCACCGTGCCGGCGAGTATGCAGTCGATCCGTTCCGCGCTCGAACCGGCCCGTTGACTGGGCTATTAGGTCCGCTTTAGGCATTTTCCGTTAGGGACGTGCTGCAAACACGCAAGGCCAAACGGCCGGGGTTGGGGACATTCATGAAGATTATCATAGTCTTCGGCACGCGCCCCGAAGCGATCAAGATGGCACCCGTCGTCAAGGCCTTTCGCGCCGACCCCGCATTCGAAACGATCGTCTGCGTCACCGGTCAGCACCGATCGATGCTCGATCAGGTCTTGTCGCTGTTCGATATCGCGCCGGACATCGATCTCGATATTATGAAGGCCGAGCAGTCGCTCACCGATGTAACCGTCGGCACGATGACCGGGCTCAAGACCGTACTGACCGAGACACAGCTCGATGCGATGCTCGTCCATGGCGACACCACATCGGCAATGGCGGCAGCGATGGCGGCTTTTTACGAGCAAATCCCGGTCGGCCATGTCGAGGCCGGGCTGCGCACCGGGGACCTCTCCGCGCCCTGGCCGGAAGAGATGAACCGGCGCGTCATTGACCTGCTATCCCGCTGGCTGTTCGCGCCGACCGAAACGTCCGGCGCAGCGTTGCGCAAGGAGGGCGTCGATCCGGCGCATATCCATGTCACCGGCAACACCGTGATCGATGCGCTGCTGTCGGTCGTCGGCGATATTCATGCCGACAGCGCGAAGAAGTCAGCGCTCGATGCACAGTTCGACTTTCTCGATCCCGGCAAGCGGCTGATCGTCGTGACCGGCCATCGGCGCGAAAATTTCGGTGGCGGGCTGGAGCGGATGTGCGAGGCGCTGGCGCGGCTGGCCGCGCGCGGCGATACCGAGATCGTCTATCCCGTCCACCTCAATGCGAATGTGCAGCGGGCGGCCAATAGCGTTTTGAAGGATACCGCCGCCGTGCACCTGATCGAACCTCAGGACTATCTGCCTTTCGTCTATCTGATGGACCGCGCCCATCTCGTGATTTCCGATTCCGGCGGTATCCAGGAAGAAGCCCCCTCGCTCGGCAAGCCGGTGCTGGTCACGCGCGATGTGACCGAACGGCCCGAAGCGATCGAAGCGGGCACCTGCCAGCTCGTCGGTACGGACGCGGAGCGGATTGTGAGCGCGGCCGAAGCGCTGCTCGACGACCCGCAGGAATATGCGCGTGTGAGCGCAATCAGCAATCCTTTCGGCGACGGAACCGCCGCCGCGCAGATAGTAGAGGCGATGAAAAATGCCGCATGAATTCGAAACGGTGTGCGTCGTCGGGCTGGGCTATATCGGCCTGCCGACAGCCGCGACGCTGGCGTCAGCCGGCTTCGCGGTGAAAGGCTGCGACGTCGCACCGCATATCGTCGAGGAGCTGAACGAAGGCCGCGCGCATTTCGCCGAGCCCGATCTCGATATGCTTGTGCGCGGCGCGGTGAGCAGCGGCCGCCTGACGGCTTATACGGAACCGCAACCCGCCGACGCCTTTATCATCACCGTGCCGACGCCGATTCGCGACGATAAATCGCCCGATATGTCTTATGTCGAAACGGCCGCGCGATCGGTCGCGCCGGTGCTCGCCGCCGGCAATCTTGTGATCCTGGAATCGACGAGCCCGCTCGGCGCAACCGAGTCCGTCGCCGCGATCATCCGGGAGGCCCGGCCCGATCTGGTCGACGGGCACGCGCTCAGCGTCGCCCTCGCCTATTGCCCCGAACGCATCCTGCCCGGTCAGATGGTGCGCGAGCTGGTGCAAAACGACCGGATCGTCGGCGGGCTCACGCCGACCGACTCCGAATGCGCGCGCGACCTTTACGCCAGCTTCGTGCGCGGCGAGATCCACATGACGGATGCCAAGACGGCCGAGCTCGTGAAGCTGATCGAGAACGCCTATCGAGACGTGAACATCGCTTTCGCGAACGAGGTCGCCAATATCTCCGAAGCGCATGGGCTCGACCCATGGGAAGCCATCGGGCTCGCCAACCGGCATCCACGCGTGAACATCCTCAATCCCGGCCCCGGCGTCGGCGGCCATTGCATTGCCGTCGATCCCTGGTTCCTGATCTCCAAAGATAGCGACCTGACCGGATTGATGGCCGAAGCGCGGCGGGTGAATGACGGCCGCCCGGAAACCGTTCTCGAAAAGGTCCGCGCGGCGTCTGCGGAAACCGGTTCGAAAAAAATCGCCTGTCTCGGCCTCGCCTTCAAACCCGATGTCGACGATCTGCGCGAGAGCCCGGCCATCGATATCGCGGTCGGCCTGGCCAAAGAGGGGTTCGAGGTCTGTGCAGTCGAACCGCATGTAAACGCCCTGCCGGAACGGCTATGGCGGCACGATACCATCCGCCTCGCCGGTTTCGACGAAGCGCTCGCGAAAGCCGATATCGTCGTGCTACTTGTCGGCCACAAGGCCTTTCGCGCTCGCAAAGTCGATGCCGAGGGCAAGACGGTGATCGATACCGTCGGCCTGTGGAGATAATCGCATCATGCCGCCCGATCAGAACGACATTATCGAAATCCGCAAAAAAGTGACATCGGGCGAGATCGATCCGCGCGCCTTTTTCGAGATGCTCAACCAGCACAGCCATAACGGGCTGATCGGCGTCCAATATATCGCGAATGCCGATAACTGGGTCGAGCTGGCGATCGATTATGACGAGAAGCTGATCGGCGATCCGCGCACCGGTATCCTTGCCTCCGGACCGATCATCAGCCTGTGCGATATGGCGTCCGGCATGTGCGTGATGCTGACAACGGGTAAATTCATGCAGACCGTCACCATCGATCTGCGCGTCGACTATCTGCGCCCCGCCAAGGTCGGACACCGCGTGACGGGCCGCATGGAGTGCTACAAACATACGCGCAGCGTCGCCTTTGTCCGGGGCTATGCGCATGACGGCGATGCCGACAGCCCGATCGCCAATGTCACCGGCACCTTCATGTTCCTCGGAGCGCCGCAATGACGCTGACGCTGCCGCCCTATGCCGAAGCGCTCGGCATCGAAACCAGCCGCGACGATAACGGCCGGATCGTGTTGACCATGGCATTCGGCCCGCATGTGCAGGGCCGGCCCAAATTCCTGCATGGCGGGGCCATCGCCGGATTGCTGGAGATCGCCGCCTTCGCAACGCTCTGGGATGCGCTCGGCGAAGAAGGCGAACGGCCGCAGGCGAAGCCGATCACCGTGACGACCGATTATATGCGCGGCGGCCGGGAGCGGCTCACCTATGCCGCGGCGACCATCTCGCGCCTCGGCCAGCGCATGGCCAATGTCGAAAGCTTCGCCTGGCAGGAAAGCGAGGACAAGCCGATCGCCGCCGCGCGCATGAATTTCCTGCTCGTGCGCGAGTAAAGAGAGTCTCCCCTCCCTTTAAGGGAGGGGCGTAGGGGTGGGTGATGGAGAAGCCGGCTCGATGCCGGTTTCGGAGTTGCGATGTGAAGAGCCAACAAGTGTATCGAACCCTTGCCGGCTCACCCCACCCCTTGATCCCCTCCCCTGCAGGGGAGGGGAAGTTTGCAATTACTACCCCGCGATGCTCGTCCGCGCGTCCGCGTGGACAAGGCCGCCATCGACCGTCAGCGTTTCGCCGATCACATAATCGCCAGCCCGGCTCGCGAGGTAGATCGCGGCGGCGGCCATATCCTCGGCCTCGCCGATCCGCTTGGCCGGGATGGACTGAGCCACGGCGTCGCCGGCATCGCGCGCGGCCGTGTTCATGTCGGATGCGAATGCGCCCGGCGCGATCGCCGTCGCAATGATATTGTCCTGGATCAAACGTGCCGCCATTCGCTTGGTCAACCACAGGATCGCCGCCTTGGAGGCGTGATAGCTGTATGTCTCCCAAGGGTTGAGCCGCATGCCGTCGATCGAGCCGATATTGATGACCTTGGCCGGCTGCTCCGCGCTCGCCGCATTGACCAGCAACTGGTGAAGGGCCTGAGTGAGGAAAAACGGCGATTTGACGTTGAGGTCCATCGCCCGGTCCCAGCCCTTTTCCGGGAAGTCGACATAGTCCTCGCCCCAAGCCGCACCGGCATTGTTGACGAGGATATCGAGTTTCTCCTCATGCTCTGCAATCGCGGCCGCCAGCCCCTTGCAGCCTTCGACCGTCGAAATGTCCATCGGGATGCCAACGACTTTCTCGCCCAGCTCCTCGACGGCAGCGGCGATCTGGTCCTCCTTGCGAGCGGAGATATAGACCTTGCGGCACCCGGCAGCGAGCAAGCCCTGTACGATCATCTTGCCGATGCCACGCGACCCGCCGGTCACCAGCGCAGTGCGGCCTTCGAGGCTGAAGAGTTTCGAGATATCCATGATATAATCCTTTCCTGAAAGCGGTTTAGCCGCCATTCCTGATTGTTTCTCGCGCAATGATCAGCTGCTGGATCTGGCTCGTACCTTCATAGATACGAAACAGCCGCACATCGCGGTAAAAGCGTTCGATGCCATAGTCGGCGATATAACCCGCGCCGCCATGGATCTGCACGGCGCGGTCGGCAACCCGGCCGACCATCTCGCTGGCGAAATATTTTGCAGCCGCGGCGTCGAGCGTGATCCGCTCGCCCGCATCCTTCTTCGCCGCCGCCTCGAGAACGAGCGCTTTCGCGGCCATGCATTCGGCTTTGCTGTCGGCGATCATCGCCTGAATCAGCTGAAACTCGGACAAGGCCTGGCCGAACTGTTTGCGGTCGGTCGCATAGGCCACGCAATCGGCGATCAGGCGTTCCGCTATTCCGACACAGACCGCGCTGATGTGCAACCGCCCGCGATCGAGCACCTGCATCGCGACCTTGAACCCCTCGCCTTCCGCACCGAGCCGGTTGGCGGCGGGCACCAGCGCATCGTCGAAATTGACATCGCAGACCTTGGCGCCCTGCTGGCCCATCTTCTTTTCCGGCTCGCCGATGGAAACGCCGGGCAGATCGCGCGGCACGAGAAAGGCCGAAACCCCGCGCCCGCCCGCTTCCTCTCCGGTACGCGCCATGACGGTGAAGACAGAGGCCTTATCGGCATTGGTGATGTAGCGCTTGGTGCCGGACAGCCGATAGACATCGCCATCTCGGACCGCCTTCGCCTTCACCGCACCCGAATCCGATCCGACATCAGGCTCGGTCAGGGCGAAACTCGCGATCGCCTCGCCGCTCGCCATCTTTGGCAGCCATTCGGCTTTCTGTTCGTCGGTGCCTGCGATCACCACCCCCTGGCTGCCAATGCCGACATTGGTGCCGAAGGTAGACCGGAAGGCCGGGGTCGTGCCGCCCAGCTCGAAAGCGACGCGCACTTCTTCGCTCATCGTCAGGCCGATGCCGCCATATTCGGGCGCGATGGATATGCCGAACAGGCCCATCGCCTTCATTTCCTCGACGACATCCTCAGGGATAGCGTCATTGGCCTCGACCTCGCCTTCGAGCGGGCGGAGCCGTCCGCGGACGAAACGGCGAATGGTTTCGAGAAGCTGATCGAAGGTTTCCGGATCGAGCGCCATGGCTATTCCCCTGCTTTCAATGACCGATCCTAATAGCCGTTCATCTCCGCCACGCGGTTGGCGTGATAATTGGCGTCGCCCATAAATTCGGCGAGCGCGCGGTCGCGCTTCATAAAGAGGCCGATATCATATTCGTCGGTCATGCCGATGCCGCCATGCATCTGCACGCCTTCGCGGACGGCGAGGTTGGTCGCGCGCCCGGCCTTGGCCTTGGCGACGGACACCATCAGTGGCGCGCCCTCATCGCCCTCGTCGAGCAGCTGCTGCGCCTTGAGAACGGTGGAGCGCGCGATTTCCATTTCGCTGTAGAGATGCGCTGCGCGATGCTGGAGCGCCTGGAAGCTGCCGATCGTGCGACCGAACTGCTTGCGTTCTTTCAGATATCCGACCGTCATGTCCATCGCGCCCGCGCCGACGCCGACCGTCTCGGCCGCCGCGCCCGTCTGCCCCGCATGGAGCATCGTGGTCATGACACGCCAGCCCTGATCGACCTCGCCGATCACCGCATCGGCGGTGACCTCGACATTGTCGAATGCGACATGCGCGGCCATCGCGCTGTCGACGAGACGCGCGGCCTCAGCCGAAAGCCCGGCCGTGTCCTTTTCGACCGCGAAGAGCGTAATGCCGTCCGTCTCGCCGGCGCTGCCGCCGGTCCGCGCGGCGACGATCAGCATGTCCGCCGATGCGCCCTGCACGACGAACTGTTTCTTGCCGTTGAGCTTGAAGCCATTCCCGGAACGCTCTGCTTTCATGGCGATATGCGTCGGCCGGAACTTCGCGCTCTCGTCGATCGCGATGCCGAGCACCGTATCGCCCGCGACTATCCCTGGCAGCCACTGATCGCGCATAGCCTTGCTCGCATCGTTGAGCGCCGTGACGCCAACGACCGAAGTGGTCAGGAACGGCGACGGCGTGAGATTACGGCCGATTTCTTCGAGCACGATGCCCGCTTCGACATTGCCCATGCCGAGCCCGCCATCCTCTTCGCCCGCCAGCATCCCGGTAAAGCCCATCTCCGCGAATTGCTTCCACAGCGCATGGCCGAAGCCGTCCTTGCACTCCCTGTCGCGCCAATGGCGCAGCTGTTTCTCGATGCTGCCCTCAGCCGCCATGAAGGGGCGGACGGTATCATGCAGCATGGTCTGATCGTCGTCGTGGTAGAGGGGCATTGGTTTCTCCTACTCCCCTCCCGCACGCGGGAGGGGCAGTGAGACTTGGGGCTGTGAAGCAGGCCCTTAGTCGCAACGGGGTGGGCCTTGCGGCCCAGCGCGACGGATAGCCGCGCGCCCACCCCCGGCCCCTCCCGCAAGCGGGAGGGGAGAAGTTCTAACTATCCGGCAGCTCCAAAATCCGCTTCGAGATCACGTTGAGCATCACCTCGCTCGTGCCGCCTTCGATGCTGTTGGCCTTGGTCCGCAGCCAGTCGCGCGATTTCGCGCCGCCGTTCGAGGCTTCGCTGTCCCATTCGAGCGCTTCGGACCCGCCCGATGCCATCACCAGTTCGTGGCGGCGCTTGTTGAGCTCCGTCCCGGCATATTTCATCATGTTGGGCGTTGCCGGATGGTTCTTCTTCGCCTTGAGCTCGTCCATGAAACGCTCGGCCATCGCCTTGAAGGCCAGCGCCTCGACATCGAGCTCGGCGAGCTGCGCGCGCAGCAGCGGATCGTCGAGACGGCCCATCGCGTCTTCGCCCAGGCTGGGCATCACGGCCTTGCCAAGCGAACCCATGCCGCCACCGCCGCCCATGCCCGAAATCATCTCGCGCTCATGGCCGAGCAGATATTTGGCGACATCCCAGCCCCGGTTGATCTCGCCGACATAGGCAGCGACGCCGTCGCCATAGTCTTTCGGCACTTCCACATCGTCGAAGAAGGTCTCGCAGAAAGGCGAGCTGCCCGAGATCAGGAGGATCGGTTTCGTGCTCACGCCTTCGCTCGCCATATCGAACAGCATGAAGGTGATGCCGCGATATTTGTCCTGCTTGTCCGTGCGGACGAGGCAGAATATCCAGTCGGCCTGGTCGGCATAGCTGGTCCAGATCTTCTGGCCGTTGACGACCCAGTGATCGTCCTTGTCCTCACCGAAGGTCTGGAGCGAAACAAGATCTGAGCCGCTGCCCGGCTCCGAATAGCCCTGGCACCAGCGGATTTCGCCGCGCGCGATCTCGTTCAAGAAGCGTTGTTTCTGCGCTTCGGTACCGAAATGGAGCAGCGCCGGCCCGAGCATCCAGATGCCGAAGCTGGAGAGCGGCGGGCGCGACTTGATACGCGCCATTTCCTGTTTGAGTATCTTGCCCTCGGCCGGCGAGAGCCCTGCCCCGCCATAGTCGGTCGGCCACTCGGGGACCGTATAGCCCTTCTCCAGACAGGCTTCGAACCAGGCCTTTTGCGCATCGTTCTTGAACGTCGCGTTACGCCCGCCCCAATAGACATCGGCCTCGTCGCGCACCGGTTCGCGCATTTCCGCCGGGCAATTCTCCTCCAGCCAGGCGCGGGTATCGCTGCGGAAGGTTTCGAGGTCGGACATCACTATCTCCTATCGGTCGTCGCCATTCTAATCCCGCGAGTGCGGGAGCGCGAATCTTGCTTTACGTTTACGTCAATACTCGGCTAAGCCACAAGAAAAAGTTTTCGGTCGCAACGGGCTTTCGAGCGTCATCGCTTTCCCCTAGCGTAAAGGACCTGGAGAGGAACGGTATGAGATTCGCAGGCAAGCGCGTGGTCGTCACGGGCGGTGCATCGGGCATCGGCAAGGCGACCGTCGAAGCGTTCATCGCCGAGGGCGCGCAAGTGATGATGGGCGATCTCAACGCCGAAACCGGGGACGCGATGGCCGCCGATGCGCGGTTCGACAATCGGCTCGCCTTCCAGAAAACCGATGTCTGCAATATCGACGATCTCAAAAACCTGATCGACAATGCGGCCGGGCATTTCGGCGGCATCGATATCCTGTTCAACAATGCCGGGGCCGGCGGCGCGCGCGAAACGATCGACGAGATGACGGCCGACGCCTGGGACTCGACGATGAACCTGTTGCTGCGCTCGGTGGCGATGGGGACGCGCTTCGCCGTCGATCACATGAAGAAAAATCCCAGCGGCGGCGCGATCGTCAACACGTCTTCGATCAATGCGCATGAGGCGGGCTGGGGCCCGGTCGCCTATGCGACGGCGAAGGCAGGCGTGCGGCATCTCTCGAAGCTCTCGGCCGCGCAGCTCGCCAAGTTCAACATCCGGGTGAACTCGATCAGCCCGGGCTTCATCCTGACCAATATCTTCGCCGACACATACAAGGACGAACCCGAAGAAGCGCAGCGGGTCGATCAGGCGATCCGCATGGTGTCGCCGATGGCCCAGCCCGTTTCGCGATCGGGCGCGCCGGAGGATATCGCGCAAGCCGTGCTCTATCTCTGCTCCGACACCGGCGGCTTCGTGAACGGCACGGACTTGACCGTCGACGGCGGGATCACCGTCGGCCATCGCCATAGCTGGGACGAAGATACGCCCGGCCTGCTGGACCTAATCGACGCACAAGCGGAAGGGGCCGCATAGCCGTTCGATGAGCGATACCGCCCCGCCCGAAGCCGCTCCTGGCAATCCGTCCGTTCCGCTGGAACGACGCGTGCCGGCCCGTGTGAAATTCTTCTTCGGCTTCGGCGCGGTCGCCTTCGGGATCAAGGATCTGAGCTTCGCGCTGCTGCTGACCTTCTATTTCAACCAGGTGATCGGCGTCCCCGCGACGATAGTCGGCAGCGCCCTGCTCTGCGCGCTGGTCATCGACGCCTTCAACGATCCGTTGATCGGCCATATTTCGGACAATCTGAAAACCCGTTGGGGCCGTCGACACCCTTTTCTCTACGGCTCCGCGATACCGGCGGCCCTGTGCTTCGTGCTGTTGTGGAACCCGCCCGAACTCACCGACGGGCAGATGTTCTTTTTCATCTTCGGCGCCGCTTTCCTCGTCCGCGCGACCATGTCCTGCTTCGAAGTCCCCATGGCCTCGCTCGGCCCCGAACTGACGAGCGAATATCACGAACGCACGCGCATATACGGTCTGCGCTTTTTCTTCGGCTGGTTCGGTGGTTCGGCCATGCTGCTCTTCACCTATGCGGTGCTGCTGGTTCCCGCACCCGGCTATCCGGACGGCCAGCTCAATCCCGCAGGCTATGAGAGTTTCGCGGTGATCGCAGCGATCATCATGGCCAGCGTTATCATCATTACGGGGCTCGGAACCCATAGCGAGATCAAATATCTGCCGAAGAATAATTATCAGCGTCAATCGCTGCGCGAAGAGCTGCGCCTGATTCTGCGATCGTTCAACAATCCCGGTTTCAAGATCCTCATGCTGTGCGCCCTGTTCGCCAATTCCGCTATGGGCCTGAACCTCGGCCTGCTCATGTATTTCATCACCTATTTCTGGGAACTGGAATCGGCGGCGCTGGCCTGGTTCGTCATCGGCCTGGTCGCCGGTATCGCCTGTGCCGTCGTCGCGTCGGCCTGGCTCTCGCGGAGGATCGGCAAGCGCCGGGCGGCAATGTACTTCCTTATCGCCTCGCTCGGTTTCACACCGGCCGCCTATCTCGGCCGCGTGTTCGGTATCATGCCCGAAAATGGCGATCCTATGCTGTTACCCATCCTCGTCCTGTTCATGGCGCTCGGCAGCGGGCTGCTGGTCGCTGGGCTGATCCTCAAAGTTTCGATGCTCACCGATGTGATCGAGGACGATGCCGAGCGCAGCGGCAAGCGGAACGAGGGCATATTCTTCGCCGGTAATTTCTTCGTCCAGAAATGCGTATCGGGCATGGGCATCGCGATAACGGCGGGCATCATCGCGCTCGTCTCTTTCCCGACCGGCGCGACGCCGGGCGAGGTGCCCCAGTCCATCCTCAATAATCTGGCGCTGGTTTATGTTGCCATCATCACCGTGCTAGCGGTGTCGGCAGCGGCCATCGTCAGTCGATTTCCGATCGAACAAGCCGACCACGAAGCGCGCATCGCAAGGATGCGCGGGGCGGCCGGCGAAGCGACGATGTAATGTGCATATAATTTATCAAGGAGACCCCCAATGGATTTCACCCTTTCGGACCGCGAGACCCATTTCCGCGATCGCGTCAAAGACTTTATCGATGCCGAAGTGCGGCCGCGCGTCGACGATTATGCGGCGGAATTTCCGCCCGATAATCGCTGGGGCACGAGCGATGTGCTCGAAGAGCTGAAGGAAAAGGCGAAGGCCAAGGGGCTTTGGAATTTCTTCATGCCGCCCCATTCGGGCCAGCAGCATGTCGACGATACGTTCGAGTTCGAGGGCGAGCAGCTGACGAACCTCGAATATGCGTTGTGCGCGGAAGAGATGGGCCGGGTCGGCATCGCATCGGAGTGTTTCAACTGCTCGGCGCCGGATACCGGCAATATGGAGGTCTTCCACCGCTACGGTACGCTGGAACAGAAGGAGCAATGGCTGCGCCCGCTGATGAACGGCGAGATCCGTTCGGCCTTTCTGATGACCGAACCGCAGGTCGCCTCGTCCGACGCCACGAACATCGAAACGCGGATCGAACGCGACGGCGACGACTATGTCATCAACGGACGCAAATGGTGGTCCTCAGGCCTTGGCGATCCGCGCTGCAAGGTCGCGATCGTGATGGGCAAGACCGATTTCGAGGCCAATCGCCATCAGCAGCAATCGCAGATCCTGATGCCGACTGACGCCGAGGGCGTGAACATCATCCGCCACCTCCCCGTCTTCGGCTATGACGATGCGCCGCACGGCCATATGGAAGTCGAGCTGAAGGACGTGCGCGTGCCCGCGACCAACCTGCTGCTCGGTGAAGGCCGCGGCTTCGAGATCGCGCAGGGCCGTCTCGGGCCGGGCCGCATCCATCATTGCATGCGCACGATCGGCGTTGCCGAAGAAGCGCTCGAGAAGATGTGCAAACGGCTCCAGTCGCGCGTCGCCTTCGGCAAGGCGATCGCCGATCACAGCATCTGGGAATGGCGCGTGGCGAAAGCGCGGATCGACATCGAAATGAACCGGCTGCTCTGCCTCAAGGCCGCCGACATGATGGACCGGGCCGGCAACAAGACGGCGCGCAACGAGATCGCGATGATCAAGGTGTCGGCGCCGCAAATGGCGCTCGATATCATCGACGATGCGATCCAGGCGTTCGGCGGTGCCGGCGTCACCACAGATCCCGGCCTGGCCCGCGCCTATGCGAGCCAGCGCACGCTGCGCCTCGCCGACGGTCCGGACGAGGTCCATGCCCGCGCCATCGCCCGCTGGGAGTTCGGCCGCCATGCGCCGACTGAAAGCGACGAAATCAGCAGCGGCGATCTCGGCGTCACGCGATAGGCTATCAACGCAACGTCACCCCGGACTTGATCCGGGGTCCGGGGCACCGGGCGATGGTGCTTGTGGCCCTGGATGCCGGATCAAGTCCGGCGTGACGGAAGAGAAGGAAGACCAATGAAAGCAGCCATTCTTGTCGAACCCGGGAAGCCGATGGAAATCGCGGATGTGGAAATCGACAATCCGGGCCCGCGCGAGGTGAAGATCAAGACCGCCGCGGTCGGCCTGTGCCGATCGGACCTGCATTTCCTCGACGGCGTCTATCCCTATCCGCTGCCCACCGTGCTCGGCCATGAAGCGGCCGGCGTGGTGACGGCCGTGGGCAGCGAGGTGCGCCATGTCGCGCCCGGCGACCATGTCGTGACTTTCCTCGCTCCGGCCTGCGGCACCTGTCATCTCTGCCAGAACGGTCAGTATACACTGTGCCAGGACAGTTCGCTGCAACGGTCGCCCGAAGGACCGGCGAGGCTCTCATACGATGGTGAGCCGATGGCGCAGTTCCTCAATCTTTCGGGATTCGCCGAAGAGATGCTCGTCCATGAAAATGCCTGTGTCGCTATCGACACGGACATGCCGATGGACCGGGCCGCATTGATCGGCTGTTCGGTGATCACGGGATCGGGCTCGATCTTCAACGCGTGCGGTTTGCGGCCGGGCGAGACGGTCGCCGTGGTCGGCGCGGGCGGCATCGGCCTCTCTGCGATCAACTCGGCGAAGATCGCGGGCGCCGGCGATATCGTCGCCATCGACCCGATCGAATCGAAGCGCGAACTCGCCAAGAAAATGGGCGCGACGAAAACCTTCGATGCACGCGATGAAGATGTCGTGCAGCAAGTCGTCGAGGCCACCGGCGGCGTCGACTATGCCGTCGAATGCGTCGGCCGCACCGATACGACGCAGACCGCGTGGAAAGTGTTGCGGCGCGGCGGCAAAGCCGTGATCGTCGGCATGATCCCGCCTGGTGAAATGGTGGAAATTCACGGACCGGATTTTCTGCAGGGCAAAACGATTATGGGCTCGCTCATGGGGTCGGGCCATTTCATGCGCGATATGCCGCGGCTCGTTGCCTTCTATCTCGACGGGCAGCTCGACCTCGACACGGTGATCGCCGAGCGGATCACACTCGACCAGATCAATGAGGGCTTCGACAAGCTGCGCAGCGGCGACGCCGCGCGGTCCGTCATTATGTTCGATTGAATCTGTGCTCCTGCGAAGGCAGGAGCCTAGAGCAGCGAAGAACGGCATTTGCGGCTCTGGGCTCCTGCCTTCGCAGGAGCACGTAAAGGCAGAGAGAAAACGCCATGCAAACCGCCGACCCCGATGCGCTGGGCTTCGTTCCCGAGCGCCTGAGTTACGTCCCCGAGTTTGTCCGCGAACGCTATATCGCCAGCGGGAAGATGAAGAATTTCCAGCTGACGATCGGGCGGGGCGACGATGTTGCGCTGTTCGCGTCGGGCGGCATCGCGCGCGAGGACGGCGCACCGCTGCTGGACGATCAGCTGTTCCGCATCGCCTCGATGACCAAGCCGATCACTGCGGTCGCCTTCATGCAGCTCGTGGAACAGGGCAAGGTCGCAGTCGACGATCCGGTCCATCGCGTGCTGCCCGAATTCAAGGGACTCGGCGTCTATGCGGGCGGCGGCGGGCAGTTGCCGTTCACGACCACGCCGACAGACGCGCCGATGCGCATGGTCGATCTGCTCCGGCATACGTCCGGCCTGACTTATGCCTTCCAGAACCGCTCGAATATCGATCTCGCCTATCGCGAGCGGAAAATCGAAAAGTGGCACGGCAATCACGATCTCGACAGCTTTGTCGCCGATCTCGGCACGCTTCCCCTCGAATTCTCGCCCGGCGCCGCCTGGAACTATTCGGTTTCGACCGATGTGCTCGGCGCGGTGATCCAGCGCGTATCGGGTAAGACCCTCGACGCCTATTTCGCCGACCATATCTTTGCGCCGCTCGGCATGGCCGACACGTTTTTCACCGTACCCGAGGACAAGCTCCATCGGCTCGGCGATTGCTGGAGCTGGACACCCAAAGAGCCCGTCATGTTCGACCGGGCGGACAAGAGCATCTGGTCGAAGCCGCCAAAGCTCCTGTCGGGCGGCGGCGGGCTGATCTCGACCTCCGCCGATTATCACCGCTTCTGCCGGATGCTGCTCGGCAAGGGCACGCTCAGCGACACGCGCATCCTCGGCCGCAAGACGATCGACCTGATGACGCGAAACCATCTGCCCGACGGTCGCGATCTCGCGGATATGTCGATCGCGATGTTCAGCGAGACGCAGAACGCGGGCACAGGCTTCGGCCTCGGCTTTGCGGTCACGGACGATGTCGCGCGAACGATGATTCCCGGCTCGAAGGGCGAATATTATTGGGGCGGCATGTATTCGACCGCCTTTTTCGTCGACCCGGTCGAAGACCTCACCATGGTCTTCATGACCCAGCTCCAGCCGTCGAACACCTATCCAATCCGCCGCGAGCTGAAGACGCTTATCTACTCCGCGCTCGCCTGATTGACCCCGCATAGTTTTGACTCGATCCTCGATTTGCACCAATTTTGTCGGTGGGGCGCGACTCAGAGGGGGACTGGCGGATGAAACGGACATTGGGACTGGCGGCCGGAGTGGCGATGACGCTCGCGCTTGCAGCTTGCGAATTCAGCTTTGGCGGGCCGAGCCAGGAGGATATCGAGCAATCGATCGTCGAGAATTACGAGGGCGAGGGCTATGAGAATATAGCGGTCCGGCTTAGCGAGACCGAAGAGGGCGGCTATACCGGCGAAGTCGAATTCACCGTTCCGCAGCAGAATAATGTGCAACGCAATCTCGAATGCACGGTCGAACCGGTCGTCGACGGGGAGGCATCTTGGCGGTGCTATCCGCGCACATCCGATCTCGCCCAGCTGATCGTCGACGGATATGAGGAACGCGGCGCGCGCGGGGTCTATGCGGAACTGACAGCGCAGAGCGAGACCAGCTATACCGGCCATGTCGACTATACCGATCCGCAGACGGGCCAGAGCAATCGCCACGACTGTACGGTCGACCTGGTCGACGGCGATGCGAACTGGCAATGCGCGCCCTGATCCGGCGCAATTCCCGCTGGCAAAGTCGCGCCATAATCGGGTAATGCATCCGGGAAGCCTGCAAGGATGCTTATGAACCGCCATCGCCACCCGGCAGCGCTATTTGCCGCCGCTCTCCTGTTTTCCGCCTGCGATTCGCCGGAAGCGGCCAACGAAACCGCGGCATCCACTGCCGACGAGACCGCCGATCGCGAGCGCGAGCTTGTCGAGAATGCGGTGCGCAACGCTTATGCGGCAGAGGGCGCGGAGGTGACGGAAGTCACGATGGAACTGAGCCCCGACGGGTCCCGCTATATCGGTACTGCCACCATTCGCAATCCGGAGAGCGGCAACGAGATATCCGTCGAATGCCGCTACACGACCGACGCCGGCGGCGCGCCGCGCCTCAATTGCGACCGGGTAACGGACGCAAGCTAGAGGTTATTGCATCGACTCAGGATCGGGCCGCGTCGCCGGCGTTATCGCGCCGCGATGACAGGTAAAACAGGTCACGCGCGGCCCTTCCAATTGCTCGATAGCCGGCAACTGGACCTCGTTGAGGGCGGCCGTCATCCGGATCATGCCGCGCGCAATCGATTTCGCGTCCCGTTCGTCGGACGCGAAGTCGAACTCGGAGAAATCGAGTCCTTCCGCGCCTACATGGCAGTGCTGACAGCGCACGCCGAGGCCGACCGCATAGCTGACCATCCGGCTGCGTAGCCCGGCACCGCCGGTGCCTTCCGGCAATACCTGACGGTTCTCCATCGTCTCCGGCCACGACCATTGAGGGCGCTCCTGCGCGTCGGCCTGAGACAGACCAATCGAGCCGGCTGCCGCGCTAACGGCAATCGCGAGAACGACAACGGATTTAGTATCAGTGTTCATAACACCACTCCCTGTTATACCGATGTCTCCCAGGCACAGGGTCGACCCTTCGCCTGATACGGTCAATCGAGCCGGTCGATTCCGCAGCGCAATTGGTCGAAATTGCAGGTGAGAGAAGATTGCGGGCACGACAGCTTTATGTCGGCGCGGCAAAGCGCTATTCTCCGCGCGACATCATGGTCGACATCTTCATCTCCTATTCGCGCGAGAACCGGGCCAAGGTCCGCCTGCTCGCCGAAAAATGCGCGGGCCTCGGCTACACAGTCTGGTGGGACGAGGAACTGCCGCCGCACAAATCCTATGGCGATGTGATTACCGAGAAGATAGGCGCGGCCAAGGCGGCCATCGTCGTCTGGTCGAAGACCGCGGTCGCGTCGGAATGGGTGCGCGCCGAGGCCGATATCGCGCGCAACCAGAAGAAACTGATCCAGAGCGCGCTCGACGACACGTTCCCGCCCCTGCCCTTCAACCAGATCCAGTGGGTCATGCTCGACGACTGGCAGGGCGAAGACGATCATTCCGGATGGCGCAAGATCCGGGAAAGCCTGACCGAGCTGTGCGGTCCGCCGGGGAGTGTCGCGGAACCCGCATATGCCATGCCGAGCGAGCCGCCGGAACCGGAATGGGCCGACACCGATGACGGCGGACAGCGCAACCGGCTGCCGCTGATCGCCGGCATCGGCACGGCTGGCGCTGCGCTAGCTGTCGCCCTGTTCCTTTGGCTTCCCGATCGGGACGGGCCGGTCGTCGATGAGGAGACCGAAGAGGCGGTCGAAACGGACGCGGAAGAAGTGACCGTGGAGGAGTTTCCGCTGCGCGCCGTGATCGACGATCCCGACGGCTTTACCTATATGCGCAACGCTCCGGCGCGCGGTGCCGCCGTGCTGCGCAGTATCTCGGCGGACGAGATGTTTTCGACCCGGGAGCAGGTCGCCGATTGGTGGGAGATCATGGCCGCGGACGGCACGCGCGGCTACATGCATGAATCGCGCATCCGCATCCTTGCCGAGGACGAACGGATCGCGCGCGAAGCGAGCGCCGAAAACGCCATCCGATCACAGGCCGAAGCGCTCGAGGATATCACCAGCGCGATGCAGGGCGTGAGCGACGCCATCGAAGCCGGGCGCGATCCAGCGCAGTAACCGGATCAGCCGAGCTTCAGGCTGTCCCGCAATTCGCGTTTCAGCACCTTGCCGATCGCGCTGCGCGGCAATTCGTCGACGATATGGACCGCGGCGAGCCGCTGCGTCTTGCCGAGCTTGGTATTGGCCCATTCCTTGATCGCCTGCGCATCGCTCGGACCGACAACCACGCCGACCGGCGTCTCGCCCCAATCCTCGCTCGGCACGCCGATCACAGCGACTTCCTCAACCTCCGGGTGCTCAGCAACAACGGCCTCCAAGTCGCTGGGATATATATTGAACCCGCCCGAGATGATCATGTCCTTGCGGCGATCCATCAGGGTCAGGAACCCGTCTTCGTCGAAGCGGCCAACATCGCCGGTCCGGATGAAACGGTTGCCCTCCTCGTCATACCATTCGGTCTCGCGCGTCTGTTCGGGGCGGTTCTTGTAGCCCTTCATCATCGTGCCCGATCGGCCGACAATTTCGCCGATCTCGCCCGGCGGCACTTCCTTGCCCTGCTCATCGATCAGGCGGATCTCGTGGCCCGGCATGGGCTGGCCGACCGTGTGCAGCTTGTCGGGAAATTCATGGGCGCGCAGCGCGCAGCTTCCGCCGCCTTCGGTCATCCCGTAAAATTCGACGAGCCCGCCCGGCCAGCGTTTGAGAATGTCGGCTTTCAGCTCCGCCGCGAACGGCGCGCTGGTGCAGAATTTCATGAGGTAGGAAGAGAGGTCGTAGCTGTCGAAATCCGGCTCTTCCATCAGCCGCTTGTACTGGACGGGCACGAGCATCGCCGTCGTCACCTTTTCGCGCTCGCTGAGTTCGAGGAATTCCGTCGTCTTGAACTTCTGCATCAGCACGACCTTCCCGCCATTGCCGATGCACGGCAGGAAGGTGACGAGCGTCGTGTTGGAATAGAGCGGCGTGGACAGGATCGCGGTCGCGGTGGGCGTAAAGATCAGGCCGCCGAACGCGGTGATCTGCCGCCAGCGCATCTGGTGCGAATGGACGATGCCCTTGGGCGTGCCCGTCGTGCCGCTCGAATAGATGATATTGAAGCCCTGTTCCGGATCGATCTCGATCGGCTCGGGCTTTGTGCCCTCGTCCGGCAGCCAGGCCTCGAACGTCGCATCGTCGTCCAGCGTCACCGGCGTAACGCTTTCCGGCAGGGCGAGCGTGTCGAGAATCGCGCGATCGGCAAACAACAGCCGGGTGCCGCAATCCTCGATCATCAGCGCCAGCGCCTCGGGCGTGGAGCTCTGGGCGAGCGGGGCGACCGTGCAGCCGGCGCGCAATATGCCCAGCCAGAGCACCGCATAAGCCCAGCCATTGAGGCCGCAGATCGACACCGCCTCGCCCGCCGGCACGCCATCGCGCTGCAATCCCGCCGCGATCCGGTCGCCATAACTGTCGAACTCGGCAAAGCTCAGCCGTCTGTCGCCCGCGACGACGACGATATCCTCGGGACGTTCCTGCGCATGGGCATGGATGACATCGGCATAGGACGCGAATTCGCTTTGCAGCATCTCGGCGGCGGTGGTCATGGGCTCTCCTTAAAACGTCATTCCGGACTTGATCCGGTAAGCAAAGCTGATCGCAGATCAATCTAGGGCCAGATGCGGTGTGCCTAACCGCCCTGTATTCCGGATCAAGTCCGGAATGACGAATATGTTCGATCTTCAGTCGCGCGACGGTGCCGCCGCTGAACCCGCGAGCAGGCCGCCATCGACAGTCAGTTCCGCACCGGTCATATAAGCGGCCTCGTCGCTCGCCAGCAGCACGGCCAGCGCCGCCACCTCCTCGGGCGTTCCGAAGCGGCGCATCGGCGTATCGGCGACGAATGCTGCCATCCGCTCTGCGCGATCCGGTCCGTCGCCCAGCATGGGCTCCCACATCGGCGTGAGGATCGCCGCCGGATGGATCGAGTTGCAACGGATATTGATCCCCTGTTCGGCGCAATAGAGTGCGACGCTTTTGCTGTGATTGCGGATCGCCGCCTTGGACGAGGCATAAGCGGAAGCGGTGGGAATGCCGACCATGCCCGATCGCGAGGATATGTTGACGATCGATCCCTCGCCTGTCTCGCGCATCGCCCGGATTGCATAGCGGCAGCCGAGAAAGGTGCCGTCGAGATTGACGCGATGAACCGCATGCCAGTCGTCCAACGTCGCGTTTTCGGGATCGTGCGGACGCATTCCGTCTTCGAAACCGGTCACGCCGGCATTGTTCACGACGACCTCGACCGCTGGCCACTCATCGGCGAGTTTTTCCCAATCGCCTTCTTCGGCGACATCGAGCTGCAGCCAGTGCCCGCCAATCTCCTTCGCGACGGCCCGCGCGCTA
Source organism: Pseudomonadota bacterium (assembly GCA_039819365.1). Classification (GTDB taxonomy): domain Bacteria; phylum Pseudomonadota; class Alphaproteobacteria; order Sphingomonadales; family Sphingomonadaceae; genus Parasphingopyxis. The sequence continues at coordinate 91,645 of JBCBSD010000008.1, read as the reverse complement.
TCCTCATCCACATCGGTGACGATGACCGTCGCGCCCTCGTCTGCGAACGCGCGCGCAATCGCGGCGCCGATCCCGCGCCCGGCACCTGTTATGACGCAGCGTTTAGTGTCCAGCCGTTCCATAACCGTTCGTCCCTTGGCCTTGCCTCATACCGTCATTCCCGCGAAAGCGGGAATCCCGCTTTCCAATCAGCCGCGACCGAATTTCAGGCCGAGGGGAAAGATAAAGAAGCGGGATTCCCGCTTTCGCGGGAATGACGACGGTGTTTAGCGGAACTGTCTACTGGTGGTCGAGCATCCCGAGCACGCGCTTGGAGATGATATTGTTCTGGATTTCGGTCGATCCGCCGTAAATCGTCACCGCCCGGTTCCAGAGCCAGGTCCGCGTGGTCTTCAGCTCGTCCTTGTCGAAACCTTCGCCTTCCCAGCCAAGCCCCTGCATGCCCATCACTTCGACCATCAGGTCGGTGCGTTCCTGCGCCAGTTTCGCGCCGACATTTTTCAGCACCGAACTCGTCGCGCTCGGGCCGCCCTGTTCGCGCGCTTCGCGCTGGGCGCGGCCGACGGTGCCCATGAAATTGCGCACCGACATCTCATGCTTGATGACTTTCAGGCGAAGCTCCTTGTCGGCAATCTCGCCATCATCGGTTATCTCGACATATTGCTTAGCATGATCGGCCAGCGAGCGCATCATCGCCCGCGCTCCACCGCCGCCGATGCCCGCGCGTTCGAACTGCAGGAGGCGCTTGCCGATCGTCCAGCCCTTGCCTTCTTCGCCGACCCGATTTTCCTTCGGCACCTTCACATCGGTAAAAAAGGTCTCGCAGAAGGGCGACAGACCGGAGATCATCTTGATCGGACGGCGCTCGACGCCCGGCTGGTCCATATCGACGATCAGGAAGGTGATGCCGTCATGCTTGACCGACTTGTCCGTGCGGAACAGGCCGAAGCAGAAATCCGCCCATTGCCCGCCCGACTGCCAGGTCTTCTGGCCGTTGATCACATAATGATCGCCCTTGTCCTCGGCGAAACTCTGCACATTGGCGAGATCGGACCCGGCGCCGGGCTCGGAATAGCCCTGGCAACCGCGCAGCGATCCGTCGGAAAGCGGCGGCAGCCATTTCAGCTTCTGCTCCTCGGTGCCATATTCCATCAGCGTCGGCGCAAACATGCCGACGGCGAGGCCGCCGATCGGATTGTACGCGCCGATCTTGCGCATCTCTTCATCGAGGATCGCGGCTTCCTTGGAGGACAGCCCCGCCCCGCCATATTCCTTGGCCCAGGTCGGCGTGCCGAAGCCGCGCTCGCCCAGCGCCTTGCGCCACGCCACCATATCCGGCGACATGTCGGTCGGCCCGTCGACCATGCCCATGGGGTTGTGACGCCCCTTCAGCGCGGGATCGAAATTGTCGGCGAGCCAGTCGCGCACCTCCGCGCGGAATGCTTCTAGATCGGCCATGACTGCTCTCCTGAAAATGCGCTGCTTTACGTTCACGTCAATTGTCGGCGAAACGGCGGCCAAGGTCAAGCGGCCGTTCGCCGTTCAGGCTCCGTTAGCCCGGGATCGGCAATGGTCCGGCCCGGAGCACGGCTTGCCCCGGGGTGACGCGCGCGAAGCGATTGGCTAGGCCGTGCGCAGATACCGGATAGGTTCGGAGAGTAAGACTATGAAAATCGCCACTTTGATCGCGCCGCTGGCCGCGATGACCCTGCTCGCGGCATGCGGCAGCCAACCGGAACCGCGCGACAGGAATGCCGCGCCGATGATCGATGGCGAGAGCATCTACGCGACGGAGGAAGGCCGCGACACGCACAGTTATGCCAATCCGCTCGAAGCGCGCGTTACCCATGTCTCGCTCGATCTCAATGCCGATTTCGAGGAACAGCGGATGGTCGGCTCGGCCACGCTCGATCTCGATGTGGCCGAGGATGGCGAGGAGGTCGTGCTCGACAGCAAGAATCTCGAAATTCGCGAGGTCGTCAATGGCGAGGGCGAAGCGCTGCGCTGGGAAATGGGTGAGGATAGCGGCGACGTGCATGGCGCGCCGCTGACGGTGCAGCTCGATGGCGCCGAGCAGGTGAAGATCACCTACGCCTCCGCACCGGGTGCGGCCGCCCTGCAATGGCTGGCGCCCGAACAGACGGCCGGCGGCGAGGAGCCGTTCCTCTTCAGCCAGGGCCAGGCGATCCTCAATCGCAGCTGGATCCCGACCCAGGACAGCCCCGGCATCCGCCAGAGCTGGGATGCGCGCATTACCGCGCCCGAGGGCATCCGCGTCGTGATGAGCGCGGAAATGCTGACACCCGAAGGCGAGATGATCGACGACCAGCCCGGCCGCCGCGCCTTCCGCTTCCGCATGGCCGATCCCGTCGCGCCCTATCTGATCGCGATTGCGGCGGGCGACCTTGCCTTTCAGGAACTGGGCGAGCGCAGCGGCGTCTATGCCGAACCCTCCCTGCTCGCCGCCGCAGCCAGCGAATTCGAGGATCTGGAGGAGATGATCGCAGCGGCCGAAGAGCTGTATGGCGAATATCGCTGGGGCCGGTACGACCTGCTCGTGCTGCCCGCCGCCTTTCCGTTCGGCGGCATGGAAAATCCGCGCCTAACCTTCGTGACGCCGACGATCCTCGCGGGCGACAAGTCGTTGGTCAGCCTGATCGCGCACGAATTGGCGCATAGCTGGTCGGGCAATCTCGTCACCAATGCGAGCTGGGACGATTTCTGGCTCAACGAGGGCTTTACCGTCTATTTCGAGAACCGGATCATGGAGGCGGTTTACGGCCGCGAACAGGCCGAGATGCTCGCCGATCTCGGCTGGACCGACATGATGGCCGATGTCGAGGATCTGGGTGGGCTGACATCGGACGACACGCGGCTGCATCTCGATCTCGAAGGCCGCGATCCCGACGACGGGATGACCAATATCGCATACGAGAAGGGCGCGGTCTTCCTGCGGACGATCGAGGAGACGGTCGGCCGGGCGCGCTTCGACGCCTGGCTGCGCGACTATTTCGACCGCAACGCCTTCCGGCCGCAGACCAGCGCCGGGCTGATAGCCGATATGCGCGCCAACCTGTTCGAAGGCGACGAGGCGGACGAGATCGGCATCGAACAATGGATTTACGAGCCGGGCCTTCCGGAAAACGCCGTCCATGTGCAATCGAACCGCTTCCGCGCGGTCGACCAGGCCATCGCCAATTTCGCCGAAAATGGCGAGGTGACGGTGATCAACTGGCCGGACTGGACGACGCAGGAGCGGCTGCGCTTCCTTGACGGTCTGCCACGCGAAATGGACGAAGAGCGTCTCGATGCGCTGCAGGAGAGCTTCTCGCTCAACACGGCGCGCAACAGCGAGATTCGCTTTGCCTGGCTCAAGCTCGCCATTGCTAACCGGTACGACGCCGCGCGCGACTCCGCCGAAGCCTTCCTGCTCTCGATGGGCCGGCGCAAATTCGTCGCCCCGCTCTTCGAAGCGCTGATGGCCGAAGGTGAATGGGGCCAGCCTTTCGCGCGCCGAGTCTATCGCGAAGCCCGGCCGCGCTATCACGCGATCACGACGGGCACCGTCGACGAAACGGTGCCCCTGTCGGACGGATAGGCCGGGTTCCGCAGCTTAGCGCCGACTCGTCACAACTGATCGCTTTATGCTTCCCTGAGCCCGCGTTTCGCGGAAAACGGACGATGTAAGTCAATCCATGCCTTTCGGGGGTCGCACATGTTTCCGGGTCGTTTCCAGGCTGTTTTCAGCCTGCTTGTCATCGCGTTCGTCGCATTCATCCTCAGCACGCCGGTCGAGGCGCGCGATCCGCGCTGGCAGTGCGTAACCTATGCGCGCAGCGTGTCCGACATCGAAATCCGCGGCAACGCACATACCTGGTGGGCGTCGGCCGAAGGCCGTTACGAGCGCGGCAGCACGCCGGAAGCTGGTTCGGTGATGGTACTCCGCTCGCACGGGCGTATGCGGCTTGGCCATGTCGCGATGGTCCGCGAGGTCGTCAACGACCGGCAGATTCGCCTCAATCACGCCAACTGGTCGCGCCGTGGCATGGTCGAGAGCAATGTGCTCGCTGAAGACGTCTCGCCCGACAATGACTGGAGCGTCGTGAAGGTCTGGCACACGCCGACCGGCCAGCTCGGCATCACCAACTATCCGGTTTACGGCTTCATCTATCCGAACGAAGTGCAGGCCGAACCCGAAGTGCAGATCGCGGCCACCGAGGTAGACGCCAATCGCGCGCTGCTCGCCAGCTACCAGCCCGGCAATGGCGACCGGATCGGCCAGCTTATCGAGGACCTCGATTAGAGGCTTTCGCTAGCGCGCCTCGCGCAGCTGGATATATGCCGAATTGACCCAACCACTCAGGCACGGGCCGTCATAGGGCCGGCGCGAGCCGATCGGTTCGGAGACCCTGCAGGTGCCGCTTAACTCGCCCTGTTCGGTATAGACGATCGCGAGCCAGCTCTGGTCGTGACTGCGATTGCAGACGAATACGCGCATGCCGACCGTGATGCTGTCGATCTGGCGCGCCCGGTCGAACGGGGCGGCGCGCACGGCAAGCGCCGCCTGTCCGCCCAGAGACCGGACCTGCCCGGTCGCCTGGCATGCGTTGAAGCGCGGTCCGAACTGGCCGACGACCACCGGCTGGACGAGTTCGTCCGACCGCTCGACTTCGCCGCGGTTGAGCGGCGCGGTCCCAGATCCGCTGGTCTGCTCGACATCCGGATTGCAGGCGGCCAGCGCCAGCCCTCCGATCACAATCGCGAAAACCGACCCGTGCTTCACATAACCTCCAACAACGACCTGCCTTGGAGATAGGGATTTGAACGGGGCGGTCAATCGCCTGTACACAGGAGAGTGTTCTGTCCCGATCGTAACCGCAGGCGGCTGGACGACGAATAACGGGCATGACTTTTCGCCGAATCCCGGTTCGCCCGTCCTGAAAGGCTGCTTTTGCTCATCCTCCTCCTCGCTTCGGCCGCCCTGTTTCTCGCGTTCAGCAACGGTGCCAACGACAATTTCAAAGGGTTCGCGACCGTCTGGGGATCAGCGTCGCTCAGCTATCGCAAGGCGCTGATCCTTGCCACGGTTGCCACGATCCTCGGTGGCCTGGCATCGGTGCTAATCGCCGATACCCTGGTCCAGCAGTTTTCCGGCAAGGGATTGGTGCCCGATGCACTGGCGAATACGCCTGCCTTTGCGCTGGCGGTCGGCGGGGGCGCGGCGTTCACCGTGATGCTGGCGACGCGGCTCGGCTTTCCGATCTCGACCACGCATGCGCTAGTCGGCGGGCTGATCGGCGCGGGGCTGGCAAACAGCGCTGGCGCGCTCGATTTCGGCACTCTCGGATCGAAATTCGTCCTGCCGCTGCTGGTCAGCCCGTTTCTTTCCGCGTTCATGGCCCTTGCCGCCTATCTCATCCTCAAACGAATGCGCTCGAAACGTTCGGAAAACGAGTGCATCTGTCTCGTCGACGGCAGGCCGCTGCGCGCGGGCGATATCGGCTCGATCGCGCGCGTGGATATGACCTGCCCAGCGCCGCATCTGGTCATGGCCTCAAACGAAGCCTGCGATCAGGCGGACCGGCCGATCGCGCGCACTTCGATCGGCACGTTACTGGACGGCCTCCACCTGTTCTCGGCGAGTACGATCTGTTTTGCGCGCGGGGTTAACGACGCGCCCAAACTCGCCGCGCTGCTGATCGGCGCCAATCTCTTCAGCGGAACCGCCGCGGCCGTCGGGATCACGGCCGCGATGGCGATCGGCGGTTGGCTCCTGTCGCGCCGCGTGGCCGAAACGATGAGCCTCAAGATCAATCATCTCGACACGACGCAGGGTATTTCGGCGAACCTTATCACCGCGACGCTCGTCCTGTTCGCGAGCCGGATTGGCGTGCCCGTCTCGACCACACATGTATCGGTCGGTTCGATCATTGGCACCGGTGCGGCCGGCGGGACGCTCGATTTGTCGGTCGTCCGCAACGTGCTCCTTTCCTGGGTCGCGACGCTGCCGATAGCGGCATGCATCGCCTTTGCCATCGGGTTTGCCGTCTAGCGCAAGGCCATGACTGGGCGACGCGCACAGGATTAGGGTTAATTTCGGACAAATTTGCATTTCAATATAGGTGGTTGACGGATTTCCCCGTCCAATTAAGGCTAACGCCCTAAGAGTTTCGACAGGGGAGTTTTCTCATGCGCTTTTTGGCGTCCGCCGCCTGTATTCTGTCTTTGACGGCCTGTGGCGGCGATGACGGCAACCCGCCTCCGCCTCCCCCACCGGCAAACAGCGCGCCCACCATCACATCGGCCGCCGCCGCACAGAGCGTCGAAAACACCGCAACAGCATATCAGGTTCAGGCGAACGACGCCGATGGCGACTCCCTGACCTATGCGATATCGGGCGGCGCGGATGCGAGCCTGTTCGCGATAAACGCATCGGGCAGCCTCCGCTTCAACGCGCCGCCGAATTTCGAACTGCCGCGCGACACAAATCAGGACAACGCCTATCGCGTGAATGTCACGGTGAGCGACGGCGCGGCCAGCGCCTCCATCAACCTTACGATCACGGTCACCAACGATCGCGAAGGCATCGCGGTCCGCCGGATCGCCACCGGTTTCGACCAGCCGACCTATATCGCCCCGATTCCGGGCGAGGATGATGTCTTCGTGATCGAGAAAGGCGGCAGGCTGTTACGGCTCGACCCGGACACCGGCCAAAGAAACACAGTACGGACGCTGCAAAATGTCTCGTCGGCGGGCGAAGGCGGCTTGCTGGGAATAGCCATGCCGTCGAACTACCAGACGGATCGTTTTATCTATGTGTTCGTCACCAACGCGAACGGCGACATCGAGATCAGGCGGTTTCGCGAAAACGGATTCGAACCCCCTCAAGGTTCGGCATCGCTGCTGACAATCCCGCATCCGAATTTTACCAACCATTACGGTGGCTGGATTGGGTTCGGCCCGGACGACCTCCTGTACATCGCGACTGGCGATGGCGGCGGGTCAGGCGATCCGGACGACAATGCCCAAGACCCCGATTCGAGACTCGGCAAGATTCTCCGGGTCGGCATAAATCCCGATCCTTTTGCGGGCGCTTCGCCGAGTTTTTTGGTGATCCCGCCGGACAATCCGTTCGCGAATGGCGGCGGCGCGCGAGAAGTCTATGCGCTCGGTCTTCGCAATCCGTTCCGCGCCTCCTTCCTCGACGACGACATATTGGTCGGCGATGTCGGTCAAGACAGTTTCGAAGAGGTAAATCGTTTTTCGGCGGACGATGACGAGGCCATCAATCTCGGCTGGCCATTCCGCGAAGGCAGCGCAAACTTTCGCGGCACGCCGCCGGACGACCTCACCGGACCCGTCACCGAATATGAAAACGGAACGGGACCGCGCCAGGGCGCATCGGTGATCGGCGGCGTGGTCTATGACGGCGCGATCGCCGACCTGTTCGGCAAATATATTTTCGCCGATTTCATCAGCGGCAATATCTGGTCCGTTCCGATCGGCGCGCTGGACGATGACGATGACGACATCCTGCCATCCAGCGAATATGAGCGCCGCAACGCGGATTTCGAACCCGATGCCGGCAGCATCGACCAGATCGTAGCCATCGTCCGGAGCGACAGCGGCGATCTCTACATCGTGGATTTCGACGGCGAAATTTTCGTCGTGGAAGCCGCTTAGGCCGCCTCCGCCTTGCGCGATTCCTTCTTGCGGACATGCGGGTCGAGATGGCGTTTGCGGATGCGGATCGCCTTGGGAGTGACCTCGACAAGCTCGTCATTCTGGATATAGGCGATCGCCTGTTCCAGCGTCATCCGGCGCGGCGGGGTCAGGCGGATGGCGTCGTCCTTGCCCGATGAGCGGATATTGGTGAGCTGCTTGGTCTTGGTCGGATTGACCTCAAGATCCTGCGGCTTGGAATTCTCGCCGATCACCATGCCCTGATAAAGCTGCTCGCCGGGCGATACGAACATTATGCCGCGATCTTCGAGCGTATTGAGCGAATAGGCGATCGCCTGGCCCTGCTCCATCGAGATCAGCACGCCGACCGGGCGGCCCTCGATGGTGCCTTTGTACGGCCCGTATTTCTCATAGACCCGGTTCATGATGCCGGTGCCGCGCGTGTCGGACAGGAATTCGCCATGATAACCGATCAGCCCGCGCGAGGGCGCGCTGAAGGTGATCCGCGTCTTGCCGCCGCCCGAGGGCGACATGTCCGTCATCTCGGCCTTGCGGAGCGCCATCTTCTCGACGACCGTGCCGGAAAACTCGTCATCGACATCGACGACGACGGTTTCATAGGGCTCCTCACGGCCATCGGGACCGTCGCGAAACAGCACGCGCGGGCGGCTGATCGAGAGCTCGAAGCCTTCGCGCCGCATCGTCTCGATCAGCACGCCGAGCTGGAGCTCGCCCCGCCCGGCGACTTCGAACGCATCCTTCTCCGCGCTCTCGCTGATCTTGATCGCGACATTGCCCTCGGCTTCCTTCTCGAGCCGCTCGCGGATGACGCGCGATTGCACTTTGTCACCATCCTTGCCGGCGAACGGACTGTCATTGACCGCGAAGGTCATGGCGAGCGTCGGCGGATCGATGGGCTGGGCGTCGATCGGCGTTTCGACCTCGATCGCACAGATGGTGTTGGAGACGGTCGCGTCGGTAAGGCCGGCGATGGCGACGATATCGCCTGCTTTCGCGGATTCTACAGGAACGCGTTCAAGCCCTTCGAAAGCGAGAATTTTCGTCGCCCGCCCGGTCTCGACAACCTTGCCCTCGGCATCGATCGCCTTGATCGGCATGTTCATTTCGAGCCGCCCGGACTCGATCCGCCCGGTCAGCACGCGCCCCATGAAATTGTCACGGTCGAGCAAAGTCGCGAGCATCTTGAATTCGCCGTCCGGATCGGCATCCGGCTCCGGGACATGCTCGACGATGGTTTCGAACAGCGGTGTCAGGTCGCCGTCGCGCACCGTGTCCTCGCGGCCCGCATAGCCGGAGCGGCCGCTCGCGTAGAGGGTCGGGAAATCGAGCTGCTCGTCATTGGCGTCGAGCGCCAGGAAAAGCTCGAAACATTCGTCGAGTACCTCGGCGGGCCGCGCATCGGGCCGGTCGATCTTGTTGACGACGACGATCGGCCTGAGGCCGAGCGCGAGCGCCTTGCCGGTGACGAATTTGGTCTGCGGCATCGGCCCTTCGGCGGCGTCGACGAGCAGGATCACCCCGTCCACCATCGACAGGATCCGCTCGACCTCGGCGCCGAAATCGGCATGGCCGGGCGTGTCGACGATGTTGATATGGTGATCGTTCCACTCGACGCTCGTGCATTTGGCGAGGATCGTGATCCCGCGCTCCTTTTCGAGTTCGTTCGAATCCATCGCCCGCTCCTCGACGCGCTCATTCTCGCGAAAGGTGCCGGATTGGCGGAACAGCTCATCGACCAGCGTCGTCTTGCCGTGATCGACGTGAGCAATGATGGCCACGTTGCGAAGGCCCATAGGAAATCTCTCAATTGTCAGGAGCGTCGGATTAGTCGCGCCCTATATAGGGTTTTGTGCGCCGCAACAAGGCGGGCATCGCGATGCTCCTGCGATAGCTCCGCGCTATGGAAAGCGGCCGAATCTTGTAATTAGCATTATGGAAGCCGATTGGGTTACACTGTCCGCTAACGCGCAACACGAATGAATGGAGCAGCCGATGAATGCAGCTTCCCCAGAAACGCCGGCCGACAGGGTGATCCTGTTCGCCACCGATTTGACCGCCCGATGCGACCGTCCGCTCGATCGCGCCATCCAGCTGGCACGCGAATGGGACGCCAAGCTCGTCCTCCTCCATGTGCTGGAATCGCAGAGCGTAACGCCGGAAAACATAGCGGCTGCGGAGCAACGGGTGCGCCAGGATATCGAAGACGCCGGAATCCGGTTCGAGATCGATATCGCCGAAGGCAAGGTGGCGGAAACCGTTGAGGCGAAAGCCGCCGAACATGATGCGGACATCATCGTTACCGGGGTGGCGCGCTTCAACACGTTCGGCGATTTCGTGCTCGGCCATGAAGTCGACAAGCTGATCCGCAAGACCAACATTCCCATCCTGATCGTCAAGTCGAAGCCGCGGACACCCTATCAGCAGTTGCTGGTCACGACGGATTTCTCCAAGCCGTCGCAAAATGCGCTCGAAACCGCGCTCGACCTGTTTCCCGCGCTGCCGATCGATCTCGTCCACGCCTTTCACGTGCCGTTCGAAGGCTTCATCAAGGCCGAGGACGCCTTGGCGGAGGTGCGCGCCGAGCAGAGCGAATATGCCGACGCGTTCATCGAGCGCCTCGCACTCGATCCCGACGGTCAGAAGCGGCTGACGCTCAAACTGTTGGCCGACGGTACGACCTGCGAGGCCGTATGTCGCCATGCCAACAGTCTCAAGAACAGCCTGACGGTAGTCGGTACGCATGGTCGCGGCGGTATTCGCGCTGCAATGATCGGCAGCGTAGCCGAAGCGCTGCTCGAAGCCCTGCCGGGCGATGTGCTGATGATCCGCGGTGCGAAGGTGCGCAAGAAAGCCAAGGAGACCGGCGGCACGCGGCTGTCCGCGCTCGCCTGAAACCCGTAACGGTTAGCGGGCCGGTGTAGCGCCGGGGATTAGCGTTTAGACGATAACGCGGTATGGCCGCTCGATGCAGCGCCTCGTATCGACCCTGATACCGGACCGATTCATCATCGTCCTGCTGGCGATGGTCGCCGTCGCGGCTTTGCTGCCCGCGCGGGGCGCGGCGCTCGACCTGCTCGGCGTTATCTCAACAATCTGTATTATCGCGCTATTCTTCGTGCATGGCGCGCGGCTCAGCCGGTCCGCCGTGATCGGCGGTTTTACACGGCTCAGGCTGCATCTCGTCATTATCGGCTTCACATTTCTCGTCTTTCCGCTGCTCGGACTGGCACTGACCGGCATAGCCGCGCCCTGGATCGAGCCGAGCTTCGCGCCCGGCATCCTGTTTCTCTGCGCGCTGCCGACGACGGTCGCCTCGTCGATCGCCATGGTTTCCATGGCGCGCGGCAATGTCGCCGCTTCGGTGATCGCGGCGGCGTTATCGTCGATGCTGGGCGTGGTGCTCACCCCGCTGATCTTCGCCGCCCTGCTCTCGACCGCTGGCGCGCCGATCGATCTGTCCGGCATCGGCAAGGTCGTTCTGATCCTCGCCGTGCCATTCGCCACCGGCCAGCTCTGCCGCCCGCTCGTGGGCGCGTGGATCGAAGCGCATCCGGCGATCGGCCGATCGCTCGACCGGCTGACGATCCTGCTCGCCGTCTATGTCGCTCTGTCCGCGGCGGTCGGTGGCGGGTTGCTTGCAGGTCTCGGCCTGGACAGGTTCCTATGGCTGCTCGCGGCGATGCTGGTTCTGCTCGCGCTCGTCATCTTCACCGCGATGCTCGTCGCGCGCCTGTTCGGTTTCGATTATGGCGACGGCACGGCGTTGCTCTGCGCCGCGATGCAGAAAAGCGTGATCTCGGGCACGCCAATGGCGCGTATCCTGTTCCCGGGCGCCGAAGCCGGGCTGATAATCGTGCCGCTGCTCGTCTATTATGTGCCGATGATGACCGTGTCGGCGATCATGGCCGCGCGGATGGGCGCGAAGCGGGAGTAGAGATTTTTTCAGACCTTCACTTACGCTCAGGCGCGGCAGAGTATTTTGTCAGAACATTGCTCACGCAATGTCGCCGCACCAACCCGCTCCCCCTCCCGGCCTCCCAATCAGGGTACACTCGTGGGAGGTCGGGAGGGGGAGCGGGCTGGTGCGGCGCTCGACCGTCAGGTCGAGTCTGACGAAGCTAAGCAATCCAGAGCCGCAGGATATAGGCAATAGCCGCCACCGTGCCGACGCCGGCCAGCCACAGCCCGACGAACCAGGCGAGCTTCTGCCATAGCGGGCGTTCGGGCGTGTCGTCCGTCTCAGTGATAGCCGGCCTCGTCGACCTTGCCGCGGAACACCCAATAGGCCCAAGCTGTATACGCGAGAATCACGGGCACGAGGATCGCCGCACCGATCAGCATGAATATCTGACTCTCGCGCGGCGCGGCGGCTTCGAAGATCGAGACGCTGCCGGGGAGCACATAGGGCCATATCGAAATGGCGAGCCCGATCATGCTGAGCACGAATAGCCCAAGCGCCCAGAAGAAGGGCCGGTTGTCGTAATTGCTCTCCAGGTCGCGCCAGAGCATGAAGGTGAAAAAAGCCACCAGCAGCGGCATCGGGATCGTCACCAGCATACCGGGCATCTCGAACCAGCGATCATAATATTGCGGCTCGACGAACGGCGTGGCGAGGCTGACCGCGCCGATCGCGACGAGCAGCATCGGTGCGAGTCTCAATGCGATGCCGCGCGCCTGATTGTGCAGCTTGCCCGTGCTCTTCATCACCAGCCAACAGGCGCCGAGCATGGCGTAGCCGACAACCAGCGCCGCTCCGCAGAGCAGGCTGAACGGGGTCAGCCAATCCCACCAGCCACCCGCATAGGCCCGGTCCTCGACGACGATACCCTGCAGCAGCGCGCCGAGCGTGATGCCTTGCGCGAAGGTGGCGACCACGGAACCGGCGGAGAAGCTGAAGTCCCAAAAGCGGCGATGGCCCGGGTCGCGCCAGCGAAACTCGAAGGCGACGCCGCGAAAGACGAGAGCGAGGAGCATCGCCGTCAATGGCGCGTACAGCGCGGGAAGGATGACCGCATAGGCCAGCGGAAACGCCGCCATCAGTCCGCCACCGCCCAACACCAGCCAGGTTTCGTTCCCGTCCCATACCGGCGCGATGGTGTTCATCGCCATGTCCCGCTGCTGGCCGACCGGAAAGGCCTTGAACAGGATGCCAATGCCGAGATCGAATCCGTCCATCACGACATAGGCGCCGATCGCGAAGGCGATGATGCCAGCCCAGATAATGGTGAGGGTGGGATCGCTCATGTCGCGCCTTCCTCCTTGTCCGGCCGGGGATCGATGCCGTCCTTTTCGAGGCCCGACGCGGGCGTGATACCGGCCGAGCGGATCGGTGCGTCCGCGACGTCGCTCTCGCCGGGCGCGGGCGCATGGCTCATCAGCTTGAGCAGATACAGTGCCCCCGCCCCGAACACGAAGAAATAGACGACCACGAAGGCGATCAGCGACCCGGCGACCGCAGGCGCGGCGATATCCGATACGGCTTCGGATGTGCGCATGACCTCGTGGATCACCCAGGGCTGGCGGCCGACCTCGGTCGTGATCCAGCCGGCGATCACCGCGACGAAGCCGCTGGGCGCCATCGCGATCGCGAAGCGGTGCAGCCAGCGGCTGTCGTACAGCGTTTTGCGCCAACGCGCCCACAGGCTCCACAGGCCCAGCGCGAACATCAGGAAGCCCAAGCCAACCATGATCCGGAACGACCAGAAGACGATCCCGACCGGCGCCCGGTCCTCGCGCGCCACCGTATCGAGGCCGTCGAGCGGCGCCTCGATATCGTGTTTGAGGATCAGCGATGCGAGCCCGGGGATCGCGATCTGGTAGCGCACCTCCTCCGCCTCGCTGTCCGGAATGCCGAACAGGATCAGCGGCGCGGCGCGCTCATAGCTGTGGAAATGCCCTTCCATTGCCGCGACCTTCATCGGCTGATGCTCGAGTGTGTTGAGGCCATGCAGGTCGCCGGCGAAAATCTGGATCGGCGCAACCAGCGCGGCCATCCACATCGCCATGGAGAACATCTTCTTTACAGCGGGAAAATCGCGTCCCTTGAGCATATGCCAGGCCGCGACCCCGCCGACGACGAGCGCGGTCGTGAGATAGGCGGCGATGACGGTATGGACGAGGCGATAGGGGAAGCTGGGCGTGAAGACGACGTCCCACCAGCTCCCGTCGAGTACATATTGGCCGACTTCGTTGGTGGTATAGCCGACCGGCGTCTGCATCCAGCTGTTGACCGACAGGATCCAGAAGGCGGAGATCGCGGTGCCGATGGCGACCATCAATGTCGCGGCGAAGTGCAGTTTCTTGCCCACCTTGTCCATGCCGAACAGCATGACGCCGAGAAAACCCGCCTCGAGGAAGAAGGCGGTCAGCACTTCATAGGCCATCAGCGGGCCGATGATCGGGCCGGCGCGATCGGAGAAGACCGACCAGTTGGTGCCAAACTGGTAGGACATGACGATGCCCGAAACGACTCCCATCGCGAAGGTGATCGCGAAAATCTTCAGCCAATATTTGAAGAGGCGGAGATAGACGTCATCTTTGGTCTTCAGCCACAGTCCTTCGAGCACCGCGAGGAAGCTTGCGAGGCCGATCGAAAAGGCGGGAAAGATGAAATGAAAACTGACCGTGAAAGCGAACTGGATTCGCGCCAGGAGCAAGGCGAGTTCGGCATCGGCCATGCGCTCTATCTAGCGTGCGCCATGCGAAATTGCAGCCCGGAAAATTTGCAAAAACAGGCGCTTGCGTTGCGCCAAATGCAACCGGCGATCACAACCATTTGAGCTTCCGGAAGATGATAAGTTCGACAATCAGCAGGATACCCAGCGCAACGCATGTGATCCAGAACGCATCGCCGTCATCGACCCCCGGCATTCCGCCGACATTGATGCCGAGCAGGCCGGTCAAGAAGCTCAACGGCAGGAAGACCGCCGCGACGATCGAGAGCACATAGAGGTTGCGGTTGAGCCGTTCGTTGAGCCGGTTCGCGACATCGTCCTTGAGCACGATCGCCCGTTCGCGCGCGGCATCGATTTCCTCGATATGGCGCTGCGACCGGTCGGTCGTCTCCCGCAGGTTCATGCGAAGCTGGGTGTCGAGCCAGTCCGGCGCATCGGCCATCATCCGTTTCAGCGCCTCGCGCTGCGGCCCGAGATAGCGCCTGAGACCCACCAGCTCCTGGCGCAGGTCGCCCAGCTCGCGGCGCAGATCTTCGGGATCGCCCTTTTCCGCCTCGGCCTCGATCGCGTCGAGACGGTCGTCATATTCGAGAACGACCGATGCGATGCGTTCGGTCAGCATGTCGATCAGCAGCAGGAACAATTCGGGGATCGTGGCCGGGCCGCCATCGCCGGCGATCAGCATCTCATAGACGTCGCGAACGGTGCGGAGCTTTTCTTCGCGCACCGTGATCAGGCGCTTGCCGTCCGTCCACATATGCAGCGCGACCATATCCTCGACATCGCTTCCGGGATTGAGGTTGATGCCGCGCAGGATCGCGACATAGCCCTTCGACCCGTAGAATACGCGCGGCCGGGATTCGGTCGTCAGGACCGCGCCCGCCGTCGGTTCTGTGAGTCCGCCAGCGGCCGGCAGCCAGTTCTGCACCCGCTCCGATGCGCCGTCCACATGCAGCCAGAGCGGCGCATCATCCTGCGCCCAATTCTCTACCGCTTCCCAGCCGAAGCGCTGCGCCCCGCCCCTGCCGTCCAGCGCGCAGGCGAAAATCAGCCCGTCGGTTTCTTCGAGCGGTGCGCGATCGTGCAGGTTGGCGTTCATATCATCCGTCCTAGCCGAAAACCGACCATCCTGTCTCGGCGACCAGCGCCTCGAGCGCTATCGCGCCGACCGTGGACGTCCCCGCGTCGTTAAGCCCGGGCGACCAGACAGCCACCGCTCCCTCGCCCGGCGCGATCGCGAGCACGCCGCCGCCCACGCCGCTCTTGCCGGGCAGGCCGATGCGGAATGCGAAGTCGCCGCTATTGTCGTAATGGCCGCAGCTCATCATCACCGCGTTGGTCCTCCGGCAGCGTTGCGAAGTCAGGATGCGTTCGCCCGTCACCGGGTCCTTCCCGTCGAATGCGAGGAACAGCGCGGCGCGGGCAAGTTGCGCGCAGGACAGCGCCAGCGCGCAATGCCGGAAATAGGCGGACAGCACGACTTCCACCTCGTTATCGAGATTGCCGAAGCTCGCCATGAAATGGGCGAGGCTGCGGTTGCGCGCGCCCGTCTCGCTCTCCGACTTCGCGACCTCGTAATCGATATCGATGCTTTGATCCTCGGCATGATCGCGTAGCACGCCAAGCAACATGTCGATCGTCCGATCCGCATCGCCATCGTCGATCAGATGATCGGTCACGACGATCGCGCCGGCATTGATCAGCGGGTTACGCGGGATGCCCCGCTCATGCTCGAGCTGGACAATCGAGTTGAAGGCCGAACCGGACGGCTCGCGGCCCACGCGTTTCCACAGATCGTCGCCCATCTTCTGGAGCGCGAGCGAGAAGGTGAAGACTTTGGATATGCTCTGGATCGAGAAACACTCTTCGGCGTCGCCGATCTTGTGACAGGCGCCGTCTTTCGTCGCGATCGCCATCCCGAACTTGTGCGGATCGACCGACGCCAGGGCGGGGATGTAATCCGCAACCGTACCGCTCCCGCGATGCGGCTCGGCGGCATCGGCGACGATCCGGAGAACTTTATCGAGGTCCATCGCAGCCTAATGCCTGCAATCCGCCGCGAAAGCCACGGATTATCAATAGCTAGGTGACATCGAGCATCACGTGTATTATATGTGTAACACGCACCTTGAAAATGTCACGCGCGCACGGCATTTAGGGAGGGTTCCGAGGAGAAGGGAAGCACTGATGGCCACGACACCGGCAAACGAAACCACAACAGCCACCAAGGTCGATACCGGCCTATCGCTCGATGCGCCCGATCCGGTGCCCGCCGTTACGGCGGAAAAGGCCGCCGGCCTCGTACCGGTGGAGCCCGAAAAACAGGCGAAACTCGACGAGAAGGTGAACGGCTTTGTCGGCGAGCTGATCGGGCTCGACGCGAACAGCCCCGAATTCGGCGAGAAGGTCGATCAGATCACCAATATGGGCCGCAAGGAAATCGCCGATGCGGCCGGCCAGTCCAACCGTTTTCTCGATCGGCCCGTGCGCTCGATGGACGAGAATAGCGAGATCGGCACGGACCTTTCCGAGCTGCGGCGCACGGTCGAGGATCTCGATCCGGGTTCGCGCGGCGACATGACGTCCAAGCGCAAGATATTCGGCATCATCCCCTGGGGCAGCAAGCTCAGAAACTATTTCGATTCCTACAAGTCGGCGCAAAGCCATATCGCGGCAATCCTCAAGCGCCTCGCCTCGGGCAAGGACGAACTGATCAAGGACAATGCGGCGATCTCGGTCGAGCGGCAGAAGCTGTGGGACGCGATGGGGCGGCTCGAACAGATGATCTATGTCGCCAAGGCGCTCGACGCGAAGCTGGAAGAGAAAGCCGTCGAGCTCGAAGTCACCGATCCGGAAAAATCCAAGGCGATCAAGGAAACCGCGCTCTTCTATATCCGCCAGCGGACGCAGGACCTGCTGACGCAGATGGCGGTTTCGGTACAGGGCTATCTCGCGCTCGATCTCGTGAAGAAGAACAATGTCGAGCTGATCAAGGGCGTCGACCGCGCGTCGACGACGACAGTCGGCGCGCTGCGCACGGCGGTGACCGTCGCCCAGGCGATGACCAATCAGAAGCTCGTGCTCGGCCAGATCACCGCGCTCAACGAGACGACCGCGAACATGATCGATTCGACCGGCGAGATGCTCCGCACGACGACCGCGGACGTGCACCAGCAGGCCGCGTCCTCGACGATCCCGCTCGAAACGCTGCAACGCGCCTTCCAGAATATCTACGATACGATGGACGAGATCGACCGGTTCAAGCTCGAGGCGCTCGGCTCGATGAAGCAGACGGTGACCGTGCTCTCCGACGAGGTCGAGAAATCGAAAGGCTATATCGCCCGGGCCGAAGGTGCATCCAAAAGCCAGGCCACGCCGTTCGAAGCGCTTGAGGGATAAACGCACAGGTGACCACCAGCGATCGTATTCTCGCCCAGGCCGACGAGCTGCTCCGCCGCGTATCGCCGCAGGCGCGCGAGCTGGCGCGCCGCCAGCGCCAGCGCCGGCAACAGGCGTTCGTCCGGCGGCTGCGCCGCGGCGTGTTGATCGCGCTCGTCGCGATTATCGGGATGACGGCGGCGGGCCTGTTCTTCGGCAGTTTCGGCTTCGCATGGATGATGCTGACGGTGCTGGTCACCTTCTTCGTTATGCTGACCGTGCTGATCGCGGGCAGCCGCGAACCGGCGGTGACGCAGGAGAAGCTGATGGAGAGCGAGCTGCCCGCCCTGCCCTCCAACACGGAACAGTGGCTGGCCAAGCAGCGCCTCGCCCTGCCCGCCCCCGCCAACCGCAAGCTCGACCAGATCGCCGTCCGGCTCGAGGAACTGCGCCCGCAGCTCGCCAATCTCGACCCGCGTGAACCGGCGGCGGTCGAAGTGCGCCGCCTCGTCGGCGTCGAACTGCCCGAACTGGTCGAAGGCTATAAACGCGTCCCCGACCATCTGCGCCGTGAAGCCAGCCATGGCGGCCGCACGCCCGAAAAACAGCTCGTCGAAGGCCTCGATATCGTCGAGGATGAAATCGGCCGGATGACGAAGCAACTGGCCAGCGGCGAACTCGATGCGCTGGCGACGCAGAAAACGTTCCTCAAGCTCAAATATCGCGGCGACGAGGATATGCGGGACGAAGAATAGGCCTAAACCCTCTCCCCTTGTGGGAGAGGGATGTGCAGACTTGGTCTGCGCGTAGCGCGGACCTAGTCGAAGCTGGGTGAGGGGTAACGCCTTCTCGAAAGGTTCGAACCCCTCATCCAACTACGCCTAGCTCGCTTTGCTCCCAAGGCCTCGTATCCTTCTCCCACAAGGGGAGAAGGTTTAAATCCCCGCATACCAGGCGTAATTGCCATTATCTTCCCAATAGCCGCCCTTGCCGCCGTAGATATCGTCGAAGCTCTCGACCGCTTCCAGCCGCATCACGAACTTCGCATGCTTGTAGCCCAGCTGCCGCTCGATCCGGGCGCGCAGCGGGGCGCCGTGGCGTTCGGGGAGCTGTTCGCCGTTCATATCGTAGGCAAGGATGGTCTGCGGGTGGAAGGCGTCGATCAGGTCGACGCTCTCATAATAGGGCCGGTTCTGCGAGCCATAGGTATCGGCGCAATGGAAGACGATGTAGTTGGCGGAATCGCGCAGCCCGGCGAGATCGAGAATCCGGGAGAGCGGCGTGCCCGCCCACTGCCCGATCGCGCTCCAGCCTTCGACGCAATCGTGGCGCGTGATCTGTGTCCGGCTCGGCATCGCGCGCAGATCGGCCAGCGACAGCGAGAGCGGGCGACTTACCAGCCCGTCCACCTGCAGCCGGTAATCGGCGAAATTGTTCGCGAGCATTTCCTGATAATCGACGCCCTGCGCGGTATTGGCGGTCCGGCTGCCATTGGCGCGGAAGCGCGGCGAGAGATCGGCGAGCGTGAATTCGCGGGCCAAGGCGTTGCGATCGGTGATCAGCCGCTGGGCGCGCATCGTCAGCCCCTCGGCAGACGCGAGGACGTTTCTGACGCGTTCGCTGCGGCTCCAGCTGTCGCAACCCGCGAGCAGCACCGAGCTTCCCAGCCCAGCGATGAGTTTGCGGCGGTTCGTCATGATGGCCATTATGCGGACTCCTCGGCGGGGGTTTCGGTCGCGGCGGTCTTGCGCGCTTTTTCCTTGGGCAGACGGAACCGGCCGGTAATCATCGAGCGGATCTCGTTATACGGCCCGGCCAGCACCACCATGATCAGATGCACGGCGATGAACGAGGTGATCAGGAAGGCCGCGATGAAATGGATCGAGCGCGCCGACTGGCGACCGCCGAATATATCGAGCAGCCAGGGCCAGGCCGCGTTCATCGTCGGCGACATGGTCAGCCCGGTCAGCACGATCAGCGGCAGCAGCACGAACAGCACGATCAGATAACTAAGCTTCTGCAGGATATTGTATTTGAGCGCCTCGGCCCCGGTCGGAAAGCGCAGCCGCGCATGATCCTTGATGTCGTGCCAGATATGCTTGAGCGACAATTCCTGGCGCTTGGGTGCAAGATCGCGCTGCACATGGCGGTTGCCGAAGCTCCACGCCCAGTAGGCGAGCCCGCCAAGCACGAAGACCCAGGCGAAGAAGAAATGCCAGAGCCTGCCCATCGACAAGCTGTAATAGCCGGGAATCGTGGACCAATGCGGAAAGGCACGGGTAGAGACATCGCCATCGGGTTCGGTCCAGCGGCCGAGCACCCCGGTCGTGTCCCAGCGCCAGTCGCCGATCTCGAGATAGCCGCGATCGTCTTCCTCGTAGATTTCGAGCCAGGCCTCGTCGAAGTTCGCGCCATAGCTGCCCCAATAGAGCCGCGGATGGGCGTTGAAGATGGACAGCCCGCTCATCAGCAAGACGATGATCGCGACGGCGTTGGTCCAGTGCCAGACCCGCGTGGAAATCCGGTGCCGCTTTACCAGCTCGCCCGGCTGCGGCTCAGCATCATCTCTCGCCATGTCCTACCCCTTTTTTCAAAGCCATTCCTACGCCTGTTCGCATGCCATGGCGATGACGTTACAGGATAAAATGACAGGTCGGGTCGATGTTCAGCTGTGGCGCCGGGGATCGTCGCGCCAGAACAGCCAGCTAGCCGCGGTCAAAGCTGCGGCGAGCGCCAGGCTGCCGCCGACGATCAGATAGATGGTGATGGCAGGCGTGAAGATCGTCGAGGCGATGATCAGCAGCCCGAGACCGATAAAGCCGCGACCCGCCAGGACATGCGTGCGCAGCCAACTATGATCGCTCGAGAGCGTCCATGGCGTGCGCACACCGACCAGGAAATTAGGCCGCGTCTTGGGCAGGAAATTGCCCAATATCACGAAGAACAGCCCGGTGCCCGCGGCGACCAGATCGGTGATCGACAGGGACCAGCCAGCCGCGATCACGAGCGTCGCCAGATGGAGCACCATCAGCAGTGCCATCGATCCGGCAACCGACCAGTCGAGCATATGACGGCTGCGCTTGAGATTGTCCCGCCGGGGCTCCTGACGCGCGAGGAACAGGAACAGCGCGAAGAGCCCGGCTGCGACTGCCGGGAAGAGCAGCAACCCTTCGGCAAGGCTGCCATAGCGATCGACGGCGCCGGTCGCGTCATAGTGCATCGGGATCCACGTGTCGGCCGGCAGGATGAGCCAGCCGGCAAGCGACGCTGCCCCCATCGTCGCCAGCGCCAGTATCGCGACACGTTTTGCCCAGGACGAAATCATCGGATGGACTCCTGTTCAGGCATCGGGCTTTCGTCCGTCCTGGCGCCCGCAAGCAGGGCCGCCACGGCGCCGGCCAGCTCCTCGGCCACGCTGGCGTTGAAGCTGTAAACGATCTCCGTGCCGCGTCGTTCGGCGGCGATCAGCCCGGCATCTTTCAGCACCTGAAAGTGGCGCGACATGGTCGGCGCGGACACGTCGAACTTGGCGGCCAGCATCCCGGCCGTCGCATCGCCTTTACGCAACTGCGCGAGCACCGCGCGGCGCGTGGGATGCGACAGAGCTTTGAACGATTGGTTCATACGCATTGTTTAGCGCGAACACTAATTAGCATCAATGCTAAATTAAATCACAACCTTCACAGTTTCTTCCAGGCGTCGACGAGCCAGTCGAAAACGAGCCTGATCCGGCGACTGGTGTTCAGTTCGCGATGCGCGACGAGCCAAATCTCGAACTCGAACGGCGGGAGCCATGGCGCGACCCTGCTGATGCCCGGCTCGCGATCGCCGATGAAACGCGGCATGAAGACGATCCCCAGCCCTTCCTTCAACAGCTCCCACTGGACCAGATGGGTCTCGCAGGTGACCGGAAAATTATCCCGGGTCACGCTGAGGCCCATCGCCTGCAGCCCGTCGCGAAACGGCTTGTTGTCCTCGAAGCCGATAAAGTCCGCGCGCGACAGTTCTTCCGGCGTTGCAAAACCGCCCTTCTCCGCGATGTAGCTGTCCGCTGCATAAGGATAGGCCGTATCCTCGCGCACTTTTTGGGCAATCAGGTCCGGGTCGGTCGGCCGCAATCCGCGGATGGCGATATCGGCCTCCCGCCGGCGCAAATCGCTGATGCTGTTCGAGGCGATGATTTCGATCGCGATCCCTGGTTCGGCACGTCGCAGCTCGCGGATCATTGTCGGCAGCGCAAAGGCCGCCGCGATCTCGGTGGCGGTAATCGTCACCTTGCCTTCGATCGATTGCGACTGACCCGATGCCGTGAGCGAAAACCGGGTCGCGGCCTCGCCCATCGAACGGACATGGTCGACCAGCTCGAGGCCGCTCGGGGTCAGCGACAGGCTGCGGCCGATCCGCTCGAACAGCACGACGCCGAGCTCGTCTTCGAGAGCGCGCACCTGGCGGCCGAGCGTCGGTTGGGCCATGCCGAGCGCCCGCGCGGCGGCCGAAAGCGACCCTTCCTCGGCGGTCACGAGAAAGGCGCGCGCCCTGTTCCAGTCGAATTTCACCGAACGCCAATCCATGCGTTTACGCATAAACAACATCCAGATTTAGTCAATTTTTCCGACATAAATGCAGAGCTATGTCGTCCAAGACGCGCCGCGGTAAACCGAAACGCAAGGATCGGATGTGGCCAAGCGCTGGATATCGACATCGTAAGGCAAAGAGAAAATGACCATTACTACAGTGAAAAACCCGGCCCCCGCCGCCGAATTCTGGAACAAGGTCGCCGATCGCTATGCGCAAAAGCCGATCGCCGACGA
This sequence comes from Pseudomonadota bacterium, assembly GCA_039819365.1. Lineage (GTDB taxonomy): Bacteria > Pseudomonadota > Alphaproteobacteria > Sphingomonadales > Sphingomonadaceae > Parasphingopyxis. Next base: position 69,078 of record JBCBSD010000008.1, on the reverse strand, counting down.
AGCCAGTTATCGCAACAAGCTCTGGCTGACCCAGACCCATTTCACGCCCGACATGAAAGTCATGGAATTCGGCTGCGGAACCGGTTCGACCGCGCTGGAGCATGCGCCGTTCGTCGATCATATCCTGGCGACCGACATTTCGGTCCGGATGATCGAAATCGCACGTGCCAGGCGCCGTGCGTCCGGTATCCGCAATGTCTGCTTCGAACAGATCGCAATCGAAGATTTCGAGGCGCCGGACGAGAGCTTCGATGCGGTCCTCGGCCTCAGCATTCTGCATCTCGTGAAAGACCGCGACGGGATCATCGAAAAGGTTCGGCGCATGCTGAAACCCGGCGGCCTGTTCGTGACGAGCACTGTCTGTCTCGGCGACGCCATGGCCTGGTTCAAACTGGTCGCCCCGGTCGGGCGGACGGTTGGGCTGATGCCGTATGTGGCCGTCTTCAAAACTGCGGAACTGGAGGAGAGTATCGAGGCGCATGGCTTTGAAATCGATCACCGCTGGAAACCGGACAAGGGAGCCAGCCATTTCCTGATCGCGCGGCGACGATGATGGCCGCGCTTGCATCATCCCGCCCCACGGTAGCGACCTATGAGCGACTGGCGACCGGTTACGACCGGACGCACAGCCTATGGCTGCGCCATGCGGGCGGCGAGGCGCAAAGCGCGCTCGAGGCCGCGACCCGCGTTGCGCTGCGCCCGGGGATGCGGCTGCTGGACGCGGGATGCGGGACCGGCGCCTTCGTCCGCCGCCTCCTGCATCAGACCGGAAACGCGATCGACGTGACCGTGCTCGATCCGAGCCGGGCGATGCTGGCCCGGTGCGGCGATATCCGCGCCCGCCAGATTCTCGGGCGTCTCGAAACCCTTCCGCTTCCCGACTGCTCGTTCGATATCGTGACCTGCGCATGGGCGCTGGAAACGACAGCCGATCCCGAGCGCGCGATCGCGGAGATGCGGCGCGTCGTGAAACAGGGCGGCATCCTCTGCCTCGCCTTCTGTACGGACCGGCCCGCCGGAGGTGTCGCGCCATGGCTGCTTCGCCAGGCAATCGAGCGCGGGAAGACCGGCAGGTTCCTGCCATCGGAATCCGTGGAGCTGGCGGTCGCCAGGAACGCCGAATTCGCCACCTGCTGGCTGCCGTGTCGCGGCCCTGCCGCCGCATTGTTCGCCCGCAAACGATAACCGTCCCTGCCGCGCCGGACGGAGGGCTATCCGGTAGCGATCCGGGAAGCTGGATGCCCCGCGTGGATTCGAACCACGATTGACGGAGTCAGAGCGCGTAGTCTTACCATCAGACGACGGGGCAACCGGGAGGCGGCGACATAGGCAGCTCTGCAAACTCTTTTTTGCGCGATAACGCCCTATTCGAGCGCTGACATCGCTTCCTCGACCGGTTTATCGCCAGCGGCGACTTCAAACGTTCGGCCGCCCGCGCCGGGCATCGTCAATGCACAGCGCAGAACATGAGCGACATCGCCACGCGAAATCTCACCTTTCCGGTCGACAGTGTCGCCCAGCGTAACGGTGCCGTTGCCGTCCTCGTCGGTCAGCGCGACGGGACGAACGATCACATGATCGATCTGCGCCGCCGCAAGATAATCGTCCGCCGCGCGCTTGGCGGCCAGATATACGGTCATTCCCTCCGGGGCGTCTTCCGACGCATCGGCACCAACCGAACTCAACATCACGAACCGGCCGACGCGGGCCTCCTCGGCCGCGTCGATAAGCGCAATCGCGCCGTCCCGGTCGATCAGTCTCGTCATCTCGCTCGACGTCCCCGAGCCCGAACCGGCGGCAAATACGATCGCATCCACACCCCGAGCCACGTCCTCTGGCAGATCGGCCAGGTCCCCGGCGCGCGTGTCGCAGCCGTCCGGCAAGACCGAGAGGTCAGAGCTTTCGCGGACGAGCGCAATCGGGCGATGGCCGCAATCGACGAGCTGGCGGGCGAGACGATTGCCGGTTCCGCCGGTCGCGCCGGCAATGAGAATTCGCATGAATGAAGCTCCTGATATCGGATTGTGGATATAATCTACCAACCCCTGACGGTGCGCCTAAGTTCCGGGCCGTGCGCGATGCGATCGAGCGAAATCGACCACCGGCCGCCATGGCGCTACCCTGCGCCAGGCGGCCCGTTCGCCAGAAAATCGCGAAGAATCGTCCCGCCAAAGCGATAGCAATGGGGAGTGGATCGCATGATGAGTTGGCAAGCTGGATGCCCCGCGTGGATTCGAACCACGATTGACGGAGTCAGAGTCCGTAGTCTTACCATTAGACGACGGGGCAACCGGGAGGCGGCGACATAGGCAGCGCGGCAAATGCTGTCAATCCGCGCTGCTTGCTCTTGTGCGGGGCTTTGGGCTAGTCTGTCTGTAAGTACCGGCGGCACAAGCCGTTTCGGAAAACATAAGCGTTAGAAGAAGTAACCGGCGTGGACGACCAATTCGCCAGCCCAGATTCCCAGACCGGCGCCCAACCGCGCGCCGCCACTGATCGTCAGCATAAACCGAAGCACAGAAACGGGCGCACCTTCCACAGTCGGCGCAGCTATGGCGCGCTCGATCTCGGCACGAACAATTGCCGCCTGCTGGTCGCGCGGCCTGCGGAAGACGGCTTTACCGTCATCGACGCCTTTTCGCGCATCGTGCGGCTCGGCGAAGGCCTGTCGAAGACCGGCCGGCTCAGCGATGCGGCGATCGGCCGGTCGATCGCGGCGCTCTCGATCTGCGCGGACAAGCTGCGCCGCCGCCATGTGAGCCTTGCCCGCTCCGTCGCCACCGAAGCCTGCCGCCGGGCCGCGAATGGCCGCTATTTCGTCCGCCGCGTACGGGAAGAAACCGGCATCGCGCTCGACATTATCAGCCCGCGCGAGGAAGCGCGGCTCGCGGTCCTGGGCTGCCATATCCTGCTCGAACCCGGCGACGGCCCGGCGCTGATCTTCGATATCGGCGGCGGCTCGACCGAACTCGTATTGATCGAACCCAACGGGATGGGAGAGCGCGACGGCGAACCGCAGATCCTGTCCTGGTACAGCGCGCCATGGGGCGTGGTGAGCCTCGCGGAAAAGGAATTCAACGATCTGACGACGCTGGAAGACCGGCTCGAAACCTATCAGCGGATGCGCAATCGCGTCGCCAAGAGCTTCGCCGATTTCGCCTCGACCCTGCCGACCATCGGCTATCAGCCGCGGCTGCTGGGCACGAGCGGCACGGTGACGACGCTGGCCAGCGTCCATCTCGATCTTCCCAGCTATGATCGCAGCAAGATCGACGGGCTCGTCCTCCCGTCCGACGCGTTGCGGGCCGTGAGCACCGATCTTGCGCACAAGTCCGTACGGGAGCGCGCCGAGATACCGTGCATCGGCACCGAACGGGCCGACCTTGTCGTCGCGGGATGTGCTATACTGGAAGCGATCCTCGATATCTGGCCCGCCGAGCGCATCGGCATCGCCGACCGGGGCATTCGCGAAGGGATACTCCGCTCGATGATGGCGAACGACCGATGAAACAGGTGCGCAAGGCGCGCGGGCGCTCTGAATCCTCGCGCCGCTGGCTCGAGCGCCAGATAAACGATCCCTATGTCAAACGCGCCCAGGCGGACGGCTATCGCGCGCGCTCCGCCTATAAGCTGATCGAGCTGGATGAACGGTTCGAGCTACTCAAAGGCGCCGAGCGTATCGTCGATCTCGGCATCGCGCCGGGCGGCTGGGCGCAAGTGGCGCGGCGCAAAGCGCCGAACGCCAAGATCGTCGGCATCGACCTGTTGCCCACCGACCCGATCGACGGCGTGACGATATTCGAGATGGATTTTCTCGACGAGGATGCGCCGGAAAAACTCGAAGACGCGCTGGGCGGCGAGGCCGATCTCGTCATGTCGGACATGGCGGCGAACACGGTCGGGCACAAACAGACCGACCATCTGCGCACCATGGCGCTGGTCGAGGCGGCGGCGCTGTTTGCGACCGAAGTCTTGCGCCCGGACGGCACGTTCGTCGCCAAGGTGCTCGCCGGCGGAGCGGACAACACGCTGGTTGCCGAGCTCAAGCGCAACTTCGCAACCGTCAAACACGCCAAACCTCCGGCCAGCCGCAAAGGCTCGTCAGAATGGTACGTGATCGCAAAGGGTTTCAAATGAGCCTGTTCGGCAAACTCTTCGGCAAAGGCGACGCGCCATCCCCCAGGATAGAGCCGCTGCCGATCGATCCAACCGCCGATACGCCGCCCGATCCCGACACGACCGAACAGCTTCGTCAGCTTATCGCCGTGCCGACCGAGCAGCGGGACGATCGCTGGGGCTATGCTTTCTTTTCGGCGTTGTGGACGGCGGCGATCGAAATACCGTCGTCGAAACCCTTTGTCGGACCCGACGACTTTGCCTATCTGCGTCTCGACATGCCGGTCAGCCAGAGCTTCGTTGCGCACAATCTGGCGAGCCTGGCCCGGCCCTGTCTCGATGCAGGCTCCGGCGCGGTCCTGTTCGCGCATCCCGAAGCGCACGAGCCGGCCTATGTGATCCCGATGGGCGTGATCGAGAGCCTGGTCCGCTATCGCGACTGGCGCGGCGATCCCGTCGATCTCGATGAAAGCGGCGGCGGTGCCGAGAGCGGCAATGTGACGGTAAAGGCGGGAACCAGGATCATGCAGGGCACGCCGTCGGCCGACTATCTGTCGCCGGAAGCCGCCAATGCGCTGGACCAGCATCTCAAGGAAATCTGGAAGGTGGCCGAACCGCGCGTATCGGTGATGATGTCGGCCGAGATGCAGCCGTCCCGGTCGCTGGTCGTCAATGTTTCGAGAAGCGCATTCGGCAGCGATGCGCATGCCGACAATTTCGCCCGGGCGGTGCTCTGGTTCCTGCCGCCCTCACGCTCGATTATCCTGATGCCCGACGATATGGCCGAAGGGGATATGACGCCGCTGGCCGATCTCGCGAAAAGCTAGTCGCCGGACGCGGCCCGCGCTTCGGCGACGGCTTCGCGCAACCGGTCATAGCCGACAGCACCGGCAAGAATGCGATCGCCGATCACGAAGGCCGGCGTCCCGTTCACTTCGAGTTGCACCGCGAGATCCCGGTTCCGGCTCAGCTCCGCGTCAATCGCCGCATCGTCGATATCGCGGCGTACCTGGCCCGCATCGAGCCCGGCCCTGCGCTGCGCCGCTGCGATCGACGCTGGCCCCGGACGGCCCTCCGCGTACATTGCCCGGTGGAATTCGAAATATTCGCGTTGCTTGGCCGCCGAGAGGCTGACGCGGGCCGCATCGACGCTTTCCTCGCTGAGGATCGGCAGTTCGCGGAATACGACGCGCACATTCGGGTCTTCCTCCACCAGCCGCTCGATGTCGGGCAGGCTCGTGCGGCAGAAACCGCAGGCATAATCGAAGAATTCGACGACCGTGACGTCCGCGTCCGCCGCGCCGATCCACGCGCCCGCGAACGGCGTTTCCAGATCGTCGCGGACCGAGGAGATCATCTGCACCATCCGCCGTTCCTGCAGCCGCTCCATCGCCTCGGGAATGATTTCCGGATTGGCGAGAATATATTCGCGGATCACGATTTCGAGATCGGCGCGGTCGAGCCCCGCCGGCAGTTCGACCTCCGTCTGACCGTCCGCCGCTGCCGATCCGTCCGAACGCAGCAGGAAGAATGCGGCAGCCGCAGCGATCGCCGCGATTATACCAGCCATGATCCAACGGTTCATGATCGATCCCTAGCCCTTGTTTCGTAGTTTACCGGTTGCGGCGCCGGCCGCCATTTTCCTCAAGGAAACTCTCGGCGATCAGCGCGATATCCTGCGCGCGCAGCCAGTCGGGCGTTCCCTGCGGAATGCCCTGCATCGCCTGACGGGCGTTTACAAGCGCCTCCTGCGGCGACCCCGCCAGTGTCGCATATTCCGCCGTCGCCAGATAGGCGCGCGCCAGATCGCCCTCCTGCGAATAGATATAGCCGAGCCGCCGCCAGGCGAAGGGGTTGCGGTTGTCGCGCTGGACCGCCGTGCGCAGCACGCGGCGCGCCTCGGCGAGATGTTCCGCGTCTTCGGTTGCGATCAGCGCATGACCGAACAGCGAGGCGATCAGCGGATGATTGCGCGAATTGGCGAGCGCCGTGCGCAAATCCGCCAGCGCATCGTCGGGCCGGCCGGACTCGAGGAGGATCTGGCCGCGCAGCTCGAGGAAATAGGGATCGCCCGGCGCACCTGCGAGTAGGGAATCGACCTCGGCAAGCGCACGGTCGGGAAACGCCTGTTTATGATAGGCATAGGCGCGGGCGTAGCGCGCGGGCACCGATAGATCGCTTTCCGGATAGTTGATCAGTGTCTGTTCGGGCTGCTGGACGAAGCCGATCAGCTTGGCGCGGGCGCGCTGGAAGCGCGCTTCGAGCGCGGGATCGGTCTCTGCATTCCAGGCCGGGTCGTTCTGATACAGCTCTTCGAGGATCGCCAGTCGCTCGCCGGTCAGCGGGTGGGTGCGGTCATAACTGTTATCCTGCGGGATATTCAGCCGATATTCGAGATTTTGCAGACGCCGGAAAAAGGCGAGGCTGCCGCGCCCGCTGACCCCCGCGTCCGACAGATATTGCGCACCGGCGAGGTCCGCGGCGGATTCCTGCGTCCGGCTGAAGGCCAGGAAATTGCCGATCGCCGCGCGCGAACCGGCCGACAGCATGGCAAGGCCAGCCTCGCCGGCGCCGGCGGCAATGGCCGCCGCGCCGAGCAACAGCGACAAGATACTGATCCCCCCGGCATTGCCCATCGCGTCCTGGATCGCGATAACGTGACCGCCCGTCACATGGCCGATCTCGTGCGCGATCACGCCCTGGACTTCATTGGCATTGTCGGCGGCCATGATCAGGCCCGAATGGATGAAGACGCGCTGCCCGCCCGCGACGAAGGCGTTGATGCTGGTATCGCCAACGAGGACGATCTCGAACCCGTTGGGTTCGAGCCCCGCCGCCTCGACCAGCGGCGCGGCCATATCGTTCAGCAGGGCCTCGGTTTCGGCATCGCGCAGGATCGATTGCGCCGCAACCGGTCGCACGGCAATCAGGAGGCTCAGCAACAGCACGAGCGCGACGCGCGCCAATGCGCGCGCCGAGATCGCGGAGTCGGGCATGGAACCGGTCATCCCGCCTCTTGTCGGGTCCAGCATATGAACCCGGCCTGAAAGAGAGGAGCCGGAGAGCATCGTCCGCCTATTCGCCGAACGTCCGCTGCCACCAGCCGCGGCGCGCGGGCTGGGTATCGCCGCCGCCATCGCTTGCCGGCTCGGCGGTTTCGGCCGTTGCCGGCTCCTTGGCCGGGGCCGGCGCTTCGCCGCCATTGGCGTCGGCCGGTTCGGCTTTCTTGCGCGGACGGCCGCGCTTCGGCTTGGGCTTGGCTTCCGCCTCGGCCTCACCATCTGCCGGTTCCCCGTCGGTTTTTTCGCCGTCGGCCTTGGCATCGGCATTCTTGTCATCGGCATCCGCTTTTTTCCGGGTCCGGCGGCGCTTCGGCTTTTCCGGCTCGGCGTCGTCAGACGCAGTATCGGTCGCGTCCTTTTCGGCCTTGGTTTCGCCAGCCGCTTCGGAATCCTCCGCGTTCGACTGCTCGGTATCCTTCGCCGGCTTCCGCCGACGCCCGCCCCGGCGGCCGCCGCGCGACTTTTTCGGCGGAGTATCGTCATCGCCATCATCGGCGGACTGCGTGGATTCCCCGTCCTGATCGCCGTCGTCGTCCTTCTTCTCGTCGGCCTTGCCCTTTTCGCCGGACTTGCCCTTTTCATCGGATTTGGACGTGTCGTCGGCCTTGGGCTTACCACGTCGGCCGCGACCCCCGCGTCGTCCGCGGCGCCGGCGGGACTTCGGCTTCTCGTCCTCTTCCTCCTCGATTTCGTCGACGATATCCTCATCGTCGTCGTCATCGAGTTCGAGCGGGACGATCTCGACTTTCTTCGTCGGGGCCGGGCCCGATGCCGAAACCTCCATCGCCGCGCCTTCAAGCGAGCGTTCGGGCATGACCTCGATCGAAACGCCGTACAGCTCCTCGATCTCGCCCAGCTCCTTGCGCTTGGAATTGAGGACATAGACCGCCGCATCGCGCGAACAGGTCAGCGAGAGTTTCGATCCCTTGCCCTTGGCCGCTTCCTCTTCGAGCATGCGCAGCGCCGACAGCCCGGCGGACGAGGCCGTCCGCATCAGGCCGGTGCCCTCGCAATGCGGGCATTCGTGCGTAGATGCTTCAAGCACGCCGGTGCGCAGCCTCTGACGGCTCATCTCGAGCAGGCCGAAGGACGAAATCCGCCCGACCTGGATCCGCGCCCGGTCGTTCTTCAGCGCATCCTTGAGCGCGCTTTCGACCTTCCGGTTGTTCGACCGGTGATCCATGTCGATAAAGTCGATCACCACGAGCCCGGCCATGTCGCGCAGGCGCAGCTGGCGGGCGATCTCGCGCGCCGCCTCGATATTCGTCTTGAGTGCGGTCTGCTCGATATTATGCTCGCGCGTCGAGCGGCCCGAGTTGATGTCGATCGACACCAGCGCCTCGGTGGGGTTGATCACCAGATAACCGCCGGATTTCAGCTGTACGAGCGGCTGATACATCGCACCGAGCTGATCCTCGACCTTGTAACGCTGGAACAGCGGGGTCGCGTCGGCATATTGCTGCACGCGCCGGGCATGGCTCGGCATTAGCAGTTTCATGAAGGATTTGGCGGCCTTGTAGCCCTCCTCGCCTTCGACGATCACTTCGTTGATGTCGCGATTATAGATATCGCGAATCGCACGCTTGATGAGATCGCTGTCGGTGTAGATTTTCTCCGGCGCGGTGGCGCTGAGCGTCGCCTCCCGGATTTCGTCCCACAGCCGGGCGAGATAGGTGAAATCGCGTTTGATCTCGGTCTTGGTGCGCGTCATGCCCGCCGTGCGGACGATGCAGCCCATCGTGTCCGGCAATTTGAGGTCCGAGATGACCGATTTCAGCCGCTTGCGATCCGACGCGTTCGAGATTTTCCGGCTGATCCCGCCGCCATGCGACGTGTTGGGCATCAGCACGCAATAACGGCCGGCGAGCGAGAGATAGCTGGTCAGCGCCGCGCCCTTGTTGCCGCGCTCTTCCTTGACGACCTGTACGAGCAGCACCTGGCGCCGCCTGATGACGTCCTGGATCTTGTAGCGCCGGCGCAAGTCCATCCGCCGTTTGCGGATATTCTTTACCGAGGGTTCGTCATGATGCTCTTCATCGGCATCGGCGTCGCCGGTTTCCTCGACATCGGGCTCCTCGCCCTCTTCGTCGCCATCGGCGGCGTCCTGCTCGGCCTTTTCATCGTCTTCGTCCTCGCGAAGCTTGGCCTCTTCCTTCGCCTGCTCGACCTCTTCGGCGAGCAGCTTGTCACGATCTTCCTTCGGAATCTGGTAATAGTCGGGGTGGATTTCGCTGAAGGCGAGGAAGCCGTGGCGGTTGCCGCCATAATCGACGAATGCCGCCTGGAGCGACGGTTCGACCCGGGTAACCTTCGCTAGATAAATATTGCCCTTGAGCTGTTTATGCTCTTCGGATTCGAAGTCAAATTCCTCGATCCGGTTGTTTTGGACGACGGCCACACGGGTTTCTTCCCGGTGGCGCGCATCGATCAACATACGCGTTGCCATTTATGTGTCTCCGATCATGCCGCGCCGTCCATGCGGGCGGTGTGGGCATGAAAACTGATGGGAACGGGCGAATTGCGATCGCCCATGGCGTCGCACCCGTTCGCGGTGAATTGAAAAAGACTGCGTCTGCTGCATCGGCATGTCCGGCCTCGGGGGCGGGACGACTGTCCACGAACATGGAACGGCGCGAACCGCGCATCGTCTCATATTCGCGAAGTGAATGCCTCATGCAGCTTCAACCTGGTGAGCCGGGCGGAACTGCGCCGGCCATCTGTGACAGCAAAGTTGCCATACCAAACGGCACAATCAACCCCTGCACGCAAAATCGCTAGCAGCGCGACCCGGCAACAGCAAGAAAAAGCATGCCGATCATGACGGATAAAGCCCGGACGAACATGGTGAACCCGCTGTTAACCGGACTATTTCACCTCGTTTTGAAGCGCACGCCTTAGCCACTGCCCCCAACGAAAAAGAACAAGGGTAACCTTAATCATGTGTTTGCGCTGGACCAAAGGGGGGATAGCGCGGCAATATGGGACCATGTCCCTGTTGCTCGCCATTTTTGCGATTTTCGGTTGGCAGCCGGCCTTGGCGACCGCCATTCAGGCGGTGAACGTCACGCCGGAACAAGTCACCGTGCAATTCGACGATACTGTCGAAAATGCGTCGGCCTTCGTGCTCGACGACCCGTATCGCATCGCGATCGACATTGCCGGCGCGCGCGCCGGAAGCGATACGGGCCGCGCTGGCCCGATCCGCGGCGTCCGACAGGGTCAGTATGATCCGCAAACGGCCCGCCTCGTGCTCGATCTCGCGCGTCCGGCGATCTTCCAGAATGGCCGTTTTTCGGATGATGGCCGCGCATTCACGCTGGATATCCGCCCGGCGAGCCGGGTGCAGTTCGCCAATGCGGCCGATGCCGGCCGGGCGAGCTTTCTGCCGCCCGTGGCATTTCGCGCCCGCCCGCCCAGAGGCCGGGGCGAGCTGACCGTCAGGCTGCCCCGCGCAACGCCGTCCGACCAGATGGAGTTGCCCGAAATCCAGGGGCCGCGCGGCCGCCCGCTGGTCGTGATCGATGCCGGCCATGGCGGCCATGATCCGGGCGCGATCTCGCCGTTCGGAAACCGCCACGAAAAGGACATCACCCTGGCGATCGCGCTGGCGACGCGCGACGCGCTGCTCCGGTCCGGCCGCGTCCGCGTGGCGCTGACCCGCGACGACGACCGGTTTCTGGTGCTCCGCGAGCGCTACGAGATCGCCCGGCGCCTCGGCGGCGAGCTGTTCATCTCGATCCATGCCGACGCCGCGGAAAATCGCGACGCAAGCGGCGCGACCATCTACACGCTGTCCGAAGTGGCTTCGGACCAGGAAACCGCGCGTCTGGCCCGGCGGGAAAATTCCGCCGACATCATCAACGGCGTCAACCTGGGCGGCGAGGACGACGATGTGCGATCCATCCTGATCGACCTGACCCAGCGCGAAACGATGAATATTTCGGCGCGCTTCGCCTCGCTGCTTCGGCGCGAAGCGGGCGACGATATGCCGTTCCGCAACGATTATCACCGCTTTGCCGGCTTTGCCGTGCTCAAGGCACCCGACATGCCCTCGATCCTGTTCGAATCGGGCTATCTGACGAACTCCGACGATGCCCGGCGGCTGTTCTCGCGCGATGGCCAACGTGCCGTCGCCCGGGGTCTTGCCGAGGCGATCGAGACGCATTTTGCGCGCCGCCTGACCAGCACCGACTGAACCCGCGCATAGCTGCCGAACAATCGAACCGGGCGACGCTTCGGGCGTAAAAACCCGCTGGCATCGATAGCCAAAACTGGTAAACCGTCGCGCGATGACGGACACCACGGAAACCAGCATGGATGTGAAGCTGCGGCGCGAAACGTCGGGCTTTTCCGCCAGCGCGCGTCGGATATGGAGCAGGCGCCGCTATCGTTGGCCGCTCTATCTGCTCGGGCTGGCGATTATCGGCCTAATCGCCTTCTGGATCACTTTCATGCGCGATCTTCCGTCCACCGATGCGCTGCTCGACTATGAGCCGGCCCTGCCGACCTTCGTCCGGGACGTGAACGGCGAGCCGGTGCAGAGTTTCGCCCGCGAACGCCGGGTGGAGCTGGCCTTCGAAGAATATCCGCCGCAGCTTATCCGCGCCTTCCTGGCGGCCGAGGATGCCGATTTCTTCACCCATAACGGGCTCGACTATCCGGGCCTCGCCGCCGCTGCCATAGATTATGCGCGGATCGCGGTCACTGGATCCGAAGAGCGCGCCCGCGGCGGCTCGACGATCACCCAGCAGGTCGCGAAGAACCTCCTGCTCACCGACGAATATTCGATCACCCGCAAGATTCGCGAGGCCATCCTCGCCACCCGCATCGAAGCCGCGCTCACCAAGCAGCGCATTCTCGAACTTTATCTGAACCAGATATTCCTCGGCCGGAACGCCTATGGCGTGCAGGCCGCATCGCGCGCCTATTTCAACAAGGATGTTGCCGATCTGGACCTGCATGAGGCGGCATTCCTCGCCGGCCTTCCGCAGGCGCCGTCGCGTTACAACCCGATCAGCAATCCCGATGCCGCGATCGGGCGCCGCAATATCGTGCTGGACCTGATGCGCGACAATGACTGGATCAGCGAGGCGGAATATAGCGCCGCGCGCGCCCAACCGCTCGGCACGACGCGTACGACCCAGTCGGTGACCGACAATGTCGACGGCTATTATATGGAGGAGGTTCGCCGCATTCTGGTCGACAGCTTCGGCAGCGATACCGAAGACGGGCCCTATGGCGTCTATTCGGGCGGCCTGTGGGTGCGCACCTCCTTCGATCCCGAGATGCAGGCCAGCGCGGAAAGCGCCTTGCGCGACGGCCTGTTGCGCTTCGATCGTGGCCGCGCCTGGGCGGGCCCGGTCGCCACGATCCCGATGGACGACGGCGAATGGCGCTCTCGGCTCGCGAGCGCGAACCTTTCGGTCGATTATGAAGACTGGCGTGTCGCGGTCGTCATCTCCAAGGATGCGAGCGCCGCGCAAATCGGCTTTGCCGACGGCGAGACCGCGTCGCTGCCTCGCGGTTCGGCAGCCGTTGCGCGGCGCGGCGGCGGCACCGCCTTTTCGACGATGCAGCCCGGCGACATCATCACCGTGCGTCCGTCCGGCAGCGGCTATGCGCTGGCCAAGGTGCCCGACATATCGGGCGGCATGGTCGTCGAGGACGTGCAGACCGGACGCGTCTTTGCGATGCAGGGCGGCTTCAGCTCGGGTCTTGAAGATTTCAACCGCGCGACCCAGGCCGAGCGGCAACCGGGATCGAGCATCAAGCCCTTCGTCTATGCCACGGCGCTCGAGAACGGCATGACGCCGGCCTCGATCATCGTCGACGGACCGTTCTGCGTCTATCAGGGCGCGACTCTCGGCCGCAAATGCTTCCGCAATTCGGGCGGCGGCGTCGCGGGACCGCAGACCCTGCGCTGGGGCCTCGAACAGTCGCGCAACCTTATGACAGTGCGGACGGCGTCGGAAACCGGCATCGAAAATGTCGTCGAGCTGATCAGCAATGCCGGCATAGGCGAGCATGAGCCGTTCCTCTCGACCGCGCTCGGTTCGGGCGACACATCGGTGCTGCGCCTCGTCAATGCCTATGGCATGCTCGCCAATCATGGGCGCGATGTGGGCCCCTCGCTCATCGACTATGTCCAGGACCGGCGCGGCGAAGTGATATATCCGGCCAATTGGCGCGCCTGCGAAGGCTGCAATGCCGACGATTGGGACGGCGGACGCATGCCGCGCCCGCCGGTGCCCGGCCGTCAGATCATCGATCCGATGACCGCCTTCCAGATGGTCCATATCCTCGAAGGCGTGGTTCAGCGCGGCACGGCGACGATCCTGCGCGATCTCGGCCATCCGATCTTCGGCAAGACGGGCACGACGACCGGACCGACCAATGTCTGGTTCGTCGGCGGCACCGCGAACATCGTTGCCGGCGTCTATATGGGTTACGACCGCCAGGCGCGGAGCCTCGGTTACGGCGCGGGCGGCACGCTCGCCGCGCCGATCTTCCGCCAGTTCATGGCCGACATATTGGAAGACCAGGCCGTGATCCCGTTCCGCGCGCCGCGCGGCATCCGCATGGTCCGGATCGACCGGCGCAGCGGCCGGCGCGTATTCGGCGGCTGGCCGAGCCAGGACCCGCGCGGCGCGATCATCTGGGAGGCGTTCCGGCCCGACAGCGAACCGACCCGCACGATCCGCCGCGACGTGCTCGCGCGCCGTCCGGTGCGGCCTGTTCTGCCGGAAGGCGAGCAGAATACCGTCGAAGTCGACGCGCCGCGCAACGACAGCGAATTCCTGCAATCCGAAGGCGGGATTTACTGATTTCGCCAGACTTAACTTGTCGGTCGAGCGCGGCACTGGCCCGCTTCCCCTCCCGGCCTCCCGCAGGGTACACTAAATAGGAAGCCGGGAGCGGGCCGGTGCCGCGATTTCTCCATAGACAAATTTCGACAAACCAATTTCTACCCTTCGACAAGCTCCAAGCGAGCCGTTAGAGGCAAGCTGAATTTTTCCGGAGACTGTCATGCGCGCCGAAGCGCAAGCCCATATCGATCAGATCAACCAGGCGGTCGGCCTGCTGCGCCGCTTTCTCGACTGGGACGTCGCGAAGGCGCGGCTCGACGCGCTGAACGCCAAGGTCGAAGACGCGTCGCTCTGGGACGATCCCAAGGCTGCGCGCGAGGTGATGCGCGAGCGCGGGCGGCTCGACGCGGCGATGACGGCTGTCCGCAAGATCAGCCAGGAACGCGACGACGCTGTCGAGATGATCGAACTGGCCGAAGCCGAAGGCGATGACGGGCTGGTCGACGATGCCGTCTCGGCGCTGGCCGCGCTGGCCGAGCGCGCCGAACTGGACAAGACCGAAGCCCTGCTCGCGGGCGAAGCCGACGGCAACGACACCTATTTGGAGATTCACGCCGGCGCGGGCGGCACGGAGAGCCAGGACTGGGCCGAAATGCTCCAGCGCATGTATATGCGCTGGGCCGAGCGACGCGGGTTCAAGGTCGAGGTCGTCGACTATCATGCCGGCGAGCAAGCGGGCGTGAAGGCCGTCACGCTGCTGCTCAAGGGCGAGAATGCTTATGGCTATGCCAAGACCGAGAGCGGCGTGCACCGGCTCGTCCGCATCTCGCCCTATGACAGTTCGGCGCGCCGCCATACGAGCTTTTCCAGCGTCTGGGTCTATCCGGTCATCGACGAGGATATCGAGATCGAGATCAACGAGAGCGAATTGCGCATCGATACCTTCCGGGCCTCGGGCGCGGGCGGCCAGCATGTCAACACGACCGACAGCGCGGTGCGCATTACGCATGAACCCACCGGCATCGTCGTCGCCTCGCAAAGCGGCCGTTCGCAACACAAGAACAAGGCCGAGGCGATGAGCATGCTGAAAGCCCGGCTCTACGAGGCCGAGCTGCGCCGCCGCGAAGAGGAAGCCAATGCGGTGGAAGCGAGCAAGACCGATATCGGCTGGGGCAACCAGATCCGCTCCTATGTCCTTCAGCCTTATCAGATGGTGAAAGATCTGCGCACCGGCGTAACCTCCTCCTCGCCGTCCGACGTGCTCGACGGAGAACTCGACAAGTTCATGGCCGCGGCGCTATCCCAGCAGGTGACAGGGGAACAAGTCGAGGTCGAGGATATAGACTGATGCGCGTTGCTGCGTGCCTTCTACTATTGGCTGTCGGAGCCTGCGATATCGTCGGCCGCGACGATAAATCGATCTTTCCACCCGCAGACCGGCCGGTCTCCGACATCGTATCGAGCCAGTTTTCCGACGAGGAATCGCGCGACCGGGTGAACGAGGCCGAAACCGTCATGGACATGGCCGATATCGAGGAAGGCATGACCGTCGCCGATATCGGCGCGGGCAACGGTTATTATACGATCCGGCTCGCCCCGCGCGTCGGCGACGCAGGCCGGGTCCTCGCACAGGACGTGATCCCCGAAACGCGCGACCGGCTGGCCGAACGCGTGACGCGCGAACGGCTCGACAATGTCAGCGTGCGCCTCGGCGAGTTTGCCGATCCCAAATTGCCACCCGACAGTTTCGACCGGATCTTCATGGTCCATATGTATCACGAGATCGAAAGCCCGTACGAGTTCCTCTGGAACATGCGCCCGGCGCTGCGCGTGGGCGGCCGCGTCGTGGTCGTCGATGCCGACCGGCCGACCAACCGCCACGGCACCCCGCCGGACCTGCTCAACTGCGAATTCGAAGCCGTCGGCTATCGCCGCGTCGTCTATCGCGCGATGCCCAATATCGGTGGCTATTTCGCCATGTTCGAACGCATCGGCGAGCGCCCCGAACCCGGCGAGATCGAACCCTGCGGGCAGGATTGATGCGCGGCGACCGGCAAGCAAACGAAGCGGCTGCGGATGGGTGGAAAGCGGACTGAGGCGTTTGTCCGAATGTAACTAATCGTGCAGTCTTTGGTGTTGACTGCAATGCCAAGAATGGGAGCCTGTCCGTGGGGTGCCGAGCGCACCCCACTTCAAGGTCGAGGTACCGGTTATTCGCCGGTATTCATTTCAATTTCTCGCAGCATATACGTACCCTGAATCTCTCGGATATTGTTGTAGAGATCCCGAACGGTCTGGTTGCTGCGGTCCATATTTTCCTGTCCCCAGGCGGCCATGAACTCATTGTAGCGGTCTCGGCTCACTGAGATGTCCGCCGTTGCAGCCATACGTATCGTCAGCACCAGATTGAAACCGTCGCCCGGGCCGTAAGGCACCATATAGATACCATAGTCCTCGATATGACCCAGTCCCTTGGCCACGTCATTTGCGGCAACCCAGGTTCCGCGCAAGCCTTCCAGATAGGTATCCATCATGCCTTCTTCGACGTCCACAAGCGTCATTTCTATGACGCCATCGCTCGGCGTATAGTCTTCGAACACGGTCAACTGGCTTACGGCAGGCGTCGCCATCATAAGCGCGGCCGTTGCGCCCAATGCCAGGCCAAATCGTTTCGTTGCTTGAATCATAAGATCACCCCTCTAATGCGGCATGATCGATAGAATGACGGCAGAAGCGTTTCGTCGGTCATGCCGTTCCCCCTGCGAAAAAAGCGTGGCTACATTCCAAGTTCGAGTCAATGAGAGTGGTCGCTCAACCGCGACGCGGAGGAATAGCCGTGCCCGCAACGTTTATAGAGCAATGCTCAGGGTTTGTTTCGGACGCAAAACAGCGGTGATCCAATCCTCGCCCAACGACCGCAATTGGGCCGAAAGCCGCCACGCCATTGGCACATGAGCCTAAAGCCAGCCCAGCTTTCTGAAGCTCGTCGAATCACCCGCGCTCGTGAGGATCAGATGATCGTAGATGCGGATGCTCAAGGGGCGGAGCAGGTCGGCCAGTTTGCGCGTCGTTTCGATATCGGCCTCGCTCGGCGTCGGATCGCCGCTCGGATGGTTGTGCGCGACCAGGACCGCATGGCCTTCGTGCGAGAGCGCGTCGGCGACGATCTGGCGGAAGGGCAGGACGATGCAGTCGCGATTGCCTTCCGCGCTGCTGATCGCGACGAGCCGGCCGTCGCCATCGAGATGGGCGACGACCGCATGTTCGATATCGCGGCCGAGCACCAGGGGTGCGAAAAAGTCCTCATTGCTGAACCCGCCGACCATCGGCGACCCCTGGATGACCATCCGTCACCCCCCTTTCGAATTGCTCAAGTCCCTAACTCTTCACTTCAGTCCATACAGTCTCGAAATCGGATGAAAACGCGGTCCGGTCCAGATCGGACCAATATAATTTGGGGATAGCAGTGATCAGGCCGGGAAGCTTCCACATCGGATCGAATTCTATCGCTTGGCGCATATGGCGCGAACGGCCATAAGGCGCGGGCGATGCGGCAATATCACGATCTTATGCGCCGGATTCTCGACGAGGGGGTCCGGCAGGACGACCGGACCGGGGTCGGGACGCTGTCCGTTTTCGGCCATCAGATGCGCTTCGATCTGTCGGAGGGCTTCCCGCTGCTGACCACGAAGAAGCTCCATATCCGCTCGATCATTATAGAATTGTTATGGTTTTTGCGCGGCGACACCAATGTCCGCTGGCTGCAGGAGCGCAAAGTCAGCATCTGGGACGAGTGGGCGGACGAGAATGGCGATCTCGGCCCGGTATATGGCAAGCAATGGCGCGACTGGATCGGCCCGGGCGGCGTGCATATCGACCAGATTGCCGGGCTCGTCGACCAGATTCAGAACAACCCCGCCTCGCGCCGCCAGATCGTCTCGGCCTGGAACCCGGCCGACGTGCCGAATATGGCGCTGCCGCCCTGTCACTGCCTGTTCCAGACGCATGTCGCCGACGGCCGGCTCTCGCTCCAGCTCTACCAGCGCAGCTGCGACGTATTCCTCGGCGTGCCGTTCAATATCGCCAGCTATGCGCTCTTGACCCATATGCTCGCCCAGCAATGCGGGCTGGAGGCCGGGGACTTCATCTGGACGGGCGGCGACTGCCATCTCTATTCCAACCATCTCGACCAGGTGAACGAGCAGCTCAGCCGCACGCCGGGCCCGCTACCGACGCTCAACATCCTGCGCGATCCGGGCAGCATCGATGGCTATGAATATGAGGATTTCGAGATCGTCGGCTATGAGGCCGCGCCGCATATTTCCGCGCCGGTGGCGGTGTGACTTGGGTGCATCAATCTGCAAGTCCCTTCTCCCTTGATGGGAGAAGGATATGGAGCCTTGGCGAACGTAGAGAGCTTAGGCGCAGTTGGATGAGGGTGACTCCTCCAGACACGACACCGCAAACTGATAGTTCACCCTCACCGCTGCGACTAGGCGGCACAGCCGCCGAGTCTCGCTCAGTATCATGTGAAAACATCCCCCGGATGCTTTCAGATCGCGCGGGGCGCGATCGGCCTGATACTCCCATCAAGGGAGAGGGAAAATAGGTAGCGCTCCCCAAATCGTCTTTCATCTCGCACGCGCCGATAATGGCGTGATCGGGAAGGATGGGCGGCTGCCCTGGCATATTCCGGCCGACCTCAAACGCTTCAAGGCGAACACGATGGGCAAGCCGCTGATCATGGGCCGCAAGACGTTCGAGAGTTTTCCAAGTCCCCTGCCCGGCCGACGCCATATCGTGCTGACCCGCTCGCGCGACTGGGCGCGTGAAGGCGCGGAGCTAGCTCATTCGAAAGACGAAGCCCTGAGCCTGGCCGGAGACGATTGCGACGAGATCGCTATCATCGGCGGCGCGGAAATCTACCGGCTGTTCCTTTCGGATGCCGGCCGCCTCGAGCTGACCGAAGTGCATATCGAGCCCGACGGCGATACACGGATCGACCCGTTCGATCCCGCGGACTGGATGGAAACGGCCCGCCAGGACCATCCCGCCGATGGCGATGTGCCCGCCTATAGTTTCGTGACCCTGGAGCCTCGCCCATGATCCGCAAAATCCTGATCGCCATCGTCCTGCTCGTCGGGATCGCGCTGACGCTGTTCTTCACGCTCGGGCCGATATGGATCGAACGCGATATGAACCAGCGGGCGGACGTTGCGCTGCCCGCCATATCGGAGGAGGCCGAAGCGCTGCACGAGCGCCTGATTATCGCAGACCTGCACAGCGACACGCTGTTATGGGACCGCAACCTGCTCAATCGCGCGGGCCGCGGCCATATGGACCTGCCCCGGCTCGAAGAAGGCAATGTCGCGCTGCAGGTCTTTTCCTCGGTCACCAAATCGCCGTCCGGCCAGAATTACGATTCCAACCCGTCCGACACCGACACGATCGTCTGGCTCGCCATCGGCCAGCTCCAGCCGATCCGGACCTGGTTCTCGCTGCTCGAACGCTCGCTCTACCATGCCGACAAGCTCGTCGAGGCCGAGGCGGACAGCGATGGCGCACTGCGCATCGTCCGCACGCGCGCCGATATCGACGCGCTGCTCGCCGAGCGGCAGCGCGGCGAACCGGTGACGGGCGCGCTCCTGTCCATCGAAGGCCTGCACAATCTGGAAGGCGAAGCCGCGAATTTCGACCGGCTGTTCGACGCCGGGTACCGGATGGCCAGCCCCACCCATTTCTTCGATAACGAGCTGGGCGGATCGATGCACGGGCTCGAAAAGGGCGGGCTGACCGCGTTCGGCCGCGACATCGTTCGCCGGATGGAGCAGGAGGGCATGATCGTCGATATCGCCCATGCCAGCCCCGCCATGGTCGACGACATTCTTTCCATGGCGACGCGGCCCGTCGTCTCCAGCCATGGCGGCGTGCAGGCCGTGTGCGACGTCAACCGCAACCTGACCGACGACCAGATTACCGCGGTGGCCGCCACAGACGGCGTGATCGGTATCGGCTATTGGGACGGCGCGATCTGCTCCTACGAGCCGGCCGATGTCGTGGCGTCCATCCTCCATGTTCGCGATCTCGTCGGCATCCGCCATGTTGGCCTCGGATCGGACTATGACGGCGCGACGACGGTCGGCTTCGATACGAGCGAGCTTGCCGTCATCACGCAGCTCTTGATGGACGAAGGGCTGAGCGAGGGCGAGATCGCGCAGATCATGGGCGGCAACGTCATCCGGCTGCTGCGCGACGGGCTGCCCGAAGGATGATCGCCGCGCATTGCCGCCCTTGTCCGCCCTGCCTATAGGCACAGCATGCAGCGGCTTTTCCACCGCGATACGGTGCCCGACGAACTCAGGGGCGGCGTTATCGCGCTCGGCAATTTCGACGGCTTTCACCGGGGGCACCAGGCCGTGGCCGCCCGCGCGGTGCATCATGCGCATGACGATAGCCGGCCGATCATCATCGCCACCTTCGATCCGCACCCGGTTCGCCATTTCCAGCCCGACGCCCCGCCCTTCCGCCTGACCACGCTCGATCAGCGCGAGGAACTGTTCGGCGAGGCGGGCGCGGACGCGATGATGGTGTTCGAATTCGGCGACGAACTGGCCGGAACCGCGGCCGAAAGTTTCATCGAAGACATATTGCTCGATCGCTTCGGCGTGGCGGGCGTCGTCACCGGCAACGATTTCGTGTTCGGCAAGGGCCGCCGGGGCGATGTCGTGATGCTCGCCGAATTTGCAAAAGAACGCGGCTTCTTCACCGAAATCGCTGCGCCGGTGAACGAGGGCGAGGCGATCGTCTCGTCGAGCCGCATCCGCGACGCGCTGAAAGCGGGCGATTGCGAGACGGCGACGCATCTCCTCACCCGTCCCTTCACCATCGAGGGCACGGTGGAGCATGGCGCGAAACAGGGCCGCAAACTCGGCTATCCGACCGCCAATATCCGGCTCGACAGCTATATCCGGCCGAAATACGGGATTTACGCCGTGCGCGGCCGCCTGCCGGACGGACGCACTCTCAACGGCGCCGCCAATCTCGGCATCCGCCCGAGCTTCGACCCGCCCACCGAACTGCTCGAACCCCATTTTTTCGATTTCGACGGCGATCTCTACGGCCAAACCATCGCCGTCGAGATGGTGAGCTTCATCCGCGCAGAAGCGAAGTTCGATAGCCTCGACGCGCTCAAGGCGCAGATGGCCGAGGATTGCGCCGAAGCCGAACGCCGCCTGACGCGGCATATCCTCTGACGGCCCGTGAAAGCCCTCAATCTCACTCTCGCCGTCATCGCGCTCGTCCTGGGCGGTTTCAGCCTGTTCCACGCCTCCTGGCTCGCCGGCCAGCCGCAGGGGCGGCTAGATCTCGTCGCCAAGGGCGGCATCTATCAGAAGCCCGGCGAGATCGACGCGGACACGCCCTGCCCCAGCGCCCGGATCGCTCCGCTGCAGCCGCATAATTTCATCGCCAACAGCGTCGTCGGTATCAACTACGCCCGGTCGCGGCGGGCCAGCTTCGTCGAAGTCATGGTGCGCCCCACGGCGGACGGCCGGCTCGTGCTGTTCGGCGACGCGACGCTCGACTGCCGCACCGATGGCACAGGCCGTGTGTCCGACCACACGCTTGAGGAATTGGAACAGCTCGATATCGGGCATGGCCTAACCCATGACGGCGAAAATTTCGCGCTGCGGGGCCGGGGTGTCGGGCTGATGCCGAGCATCGCGACCATGCTGGTTCAGGCAGGCGACGGCGGCATCATCTATCATTTCGCCGAGGACGATCCCGAGCAGGCAGACATGCTCGCCGCCGAATATGCGTTGGCCGGCATGGAGATGCGCGACGATGTGATCGTGATCGGCGCGCCAACCTTGCTCGAACGGATTGCCGAGCGCTTTCCCCAAGCCGACATATTGGACGTGCCCGCCGCCGAAGCCTGTTACGACCGCTATATCCGCATCGGTTGGCTCGGCCGCGTTCCGGAAGAATGCAGCGGCGGCTTCATCTCGATCCCGATCACCCGGCAGTGGATGATCTGGGGCTGGCCCAACCGGTTCAACGCCCGCATGCGCGCGGCGAATATCCGGCCGATGATCGTGCGCGCCAATGATGGCGACGCCGTGCCAACGCCGCTCGAAACGTTCGACGAAATCGCCGATGTGCCGCAGGATTTTCGTGGCCTGCTCTGGCTGGCCGATATCGATACGATGGGACCCTCGATCCGCTCCTGAGCGACGGACGGAGTGGTATGTGCTTCAACAAACCCTTCTCCCTTGATGGGAGAAGGATACGAAAACTTGGGAGCGTAGCGACCTAGTTGAAGTTGGATGAGGGTGATTCATCGGCAGGCGATATGGGCAGTGAACGACTCACCCTCATCCAATTCCGCCTAAGCTCGTTCCTCGCCAAGGCTCCATATCCTTCTCCCATCAAGGGAGAAGGAGGAAAACCGCTAGACGCCCCGGCCCTTGCCCCTTACATCGCCCCAGATGTCCGAACAGCCCGACTATAAAGACACGGTTTTCCTGCCGAAGACCGACTTCCCGATGAAGGCGGGGCTCGCCCAGAAAGAGCCCGGCATCCTTGCGCGCTGGGAAGAGCAGGAGTTGTACAAGCGCCTGCGCGAAACGCGGAATGGCCGCGAAAAATTCATCCTGCATGACGGGCCGCCCTATGCGAACGGCAATATCCATATCGGCCATTCGCTGAACAAAATCCTCAAGGATCTCGTCGTGCGCAGCCAGTCGCTGCTCGGCAAGGACGCGCCCTATGTTCCGGGCTGGGATTGCCATGGCCTTCCCATCGAGTGGAAGATCGAGGAGCAGTACCGCAAGAAAAAACGCAACAAGGACGAGGTGCCGCCGGCCGAATTCCGCGCCGAATGCCGCGACTATGCGGCCAAATGGGTCGATGTGCAGCGCGAGGAATTCAAGCGGCTCGGCGTGATGGGTGAATGGGACAAGCCCTACCTGACCATGGATTTCGACGCCGAGGCGACCATCGTCGCGGAGTTCCTGAAATTCGCCGAAAGCGGCCAGCTCTATCGCGGCGCCAAGCCGGTGATGTGGAGCCCGGTCGAAAAGACCGCGCTCGCCGAGGCCGAAGTCGAATATGCGGACATCACGAGTACGCAGATCGATGTGGCGTTCGAGATTACCGAGAGCCCGGTCGAGGAACTGGTCGGCGCGCATGCCGTTATCTGGACGACCACACCCTGGACGATCCCGGTCAATCAGGCGATCGCGTTCGGAGAGGATATTGAATACGACTTGATTCAGGCGCTCAATGGCACAGGCCCAGTCTACCTTGTCGCGTCGGAACTGTGGAACGAGTTCCGAGCGCGCATGGGGAACATCGAGCTAACGACTATCAATGATTGCATGGGACACATGCTAGCCGGAACCATCGCCCGCCATCCCATGCACCATCTCGGCGGTTTCTTCGCCACGCCCCGCCTCTTTATCGCCGCCGATCATGTCACGACCGAGGCCGGTACGGGTCTCGTCCATATGGCGCCCGATCATGGCGAGGAGGATTTCTTCGCCTGCAAGGCGCACGGCATCGATCCAGTATTCGCGGTCGACGATGACGGCGTCTATCGCGAGGACTGGCTCTGGCTGCCGCGCGGCGACGAGCGGGCGGGCAATGTCATCAACAAGCGGTTCAACTCCGCCGAAGGCCCAATCTGCGCGGACCTGCGCGAAGCCGGCGCGCTGCTCTCCGCGTCCGACGATTTCGCGCACAGCTATCCGCATAGCTGGCGCTCCAAGGCCAAGGTCATCTATCGCTGCACGCCGCAATGGTTCGTGCGGATGGATAGCCCTCTATCCCCCTCCCTTTCAAGGGAGGGGCACGGGGTGGGATATGAGGAAGCCGGCTCGATGCCGGCATCCGAATTGGCTGATACGGACTCCACCACCCCTATCCCCTCCTCTGAAGAGGAGGGGAACTCGCGCACCCTGCGCGAAACCGCCCTATCCGAGATCGACAAGACCCGCTTCATCCCGCCGCGCGGCCATAAGCGCCTGCGCTCGATGGTCGAAGGGCGGCCGGACTGGGTGCTGTCGCGCCAGCGCGCCTGGGGCGTGCCGATCACGCTCTATGTCGATAAGGACGGAAATTATCTGAACGATCCCGAGGTCAATGCGCGGATCGTCGACGCGGTCCGCGACGGCGGGGCCGATGCCTGGTTCGCCGCCGATCATCAGGCGCTGCTCGGCAATAACTACAGCCTCGACGATTATGAGGTCGTCACGGACATTCTCGACGTCTGGTTCGACAGCGGCTCGACCCATGCGTTCGTGCTGGAAAGCGATAACTGGCCGGACCTTGAAACCCCGGCCGATCTCTATCTCGAAGGTTCCGACCAGCATCGCGGCTGGTTCCAGTCGAGCCTTCTCGAATCATGCGGCACGCGCGGCCGGGCACCGTACAAAGAAGTGCTCACCCATGGCATGACGCTCGACGCCAACGGCAAGAAAATGTCGAAAAGCATCGGCAACACGCTCGATCCGCAGACGATCATGGACGTCAACGGCGCGGATATCCTGCGGCTGTGGGCCTCGACCGTCGATTTCACCGAGGATCACCGGATCGGCCCGGAAATCCTCAAGGGCGTCACCGACATGTACCGCAAGCTGCGGAACAGTTTTCGGTACATGCTCGGCGCGCTCAGCGATTTCGACGAGAGCGAGCGCGTAGCGGTCGCGGATATGCCCGAACTCGAGCGCTATGTACTCCATTTGCTCAACGAGCTGGATGGTACGTTACGTGAGGCGGTGAACGATTACGCCTTCAACCGCTATGTCCGCGCGCTGACCGATTTCGCCAACGAGGACCTCTCCGCCTTCTTCTTCGATATCCGCAAGGATTGCCTCTATTGCGATGTTGGAGAACATCTGCCAGCCGGGTCTCATAAACGGCAGGCCTATCGCACGGTACTCGACACGCTGTTCCATGCGCTGGTGCGCTATGCGTCACCGGTCCTGTGCTTCACGGCCGAAGAGGTATGGCAGACACGCTATCCGGATGCAGATTCGATCCATCTGGAGGAATGGCCCGACTTCGCCACTCTCCTCCGTCATCCCCGCGAAGGCGGGGATCCCGCTTTTGGTGGCGGAGAGGAAGATCAGCGGGATTCCCGCCTTCGCGGGAATGACGCGGGGTTCTTGGCGGATGAGGCTCTCGGAGCGAAATGGAGCCGGATTCGCGAGGCACGCGAGCAAGTGACCGAAACCATCGAGCCACTGCGGCGCGAGAAGGTCATCCGGTCCAGCCTCGAGGCCAATGTCGTCATGCCGCCGGTGGAGGGAATCTCCGCTTCGGACATGAGCGAAATCTGCATCGTCGCGGACACGACATATGAAGGTGAGACAGTCGAAGTGACCAAGACCGATCATCACAAATGCGGCCGCTGCTGGCGTCTGCTGCCCGATGTGTCCGAGGACGGCGCATTGTGCGGCCGCTGCGATTCCGTGGTGAATGGCTGAGCCGGTGCGGATTTCGGATTTAACCCCTGTGATTTTCGTGACTTTTGGAGCGGGCGCATGACCAGTTCCTCGCCGTCGCGCCGCCATCATTTGCTCGGCTATCTGCTCGCCGCGATCATCTTCGTCGTCGACCAGATTTCCAAATATTGGATCATCACCCTGCTCCAGCTGCCCCAGCGCGGGCAGATCGAGCTGTTGACGATCCTCAATTTCACCTGGGTCGAAAATCGCGGTGTGTCGCTCGGCATGCTGACCGCCTCGTCCGATACGCAGCGCTGGATGCTCGTCGCGCTGACCGGCGCGATATCGCTGGGCGTCGCGATCTGGATCTGGCGCGAAAAGCGCGCCGGGGACGTGTTTGCGCTCGGCCTCGTGCTCGGCGGCGCGCTTGGCAATATCGTGGATCGGATCCGCTTCGGCTATGTCGCAGACTTCATCGATCTTCATTTTGGGGACTTTCAGCCCTTTTTGGTCTTCAATGTCGCGGATGCGTCGATTACCATCGGGGTCGTAATTTTGGTGTTGCGGGCTTTTCTGCTACGCGACACGCCTGAACCGGCGGAGACAGAGTAATGCGTAAAATGATGGTGGCGACGAGCCTCGTAGTGATGGGGGCAACCCTTTCAGCGTGCAGTATTTTCGGCGGCGGCCGGGACCGGCCGGACGAATTTCTCGTGTCGCGCTCCGCACCGCTGGTGATCCCGCCCGATTTCAACCTGACCCCGCCGCGCCCCGGCGAACCGGCCGCCCGCGGCGCCGATTCGAGCACCCAGGCGCTCCAGGCCATGTTCGGCGGCCCGGCCCCGCGCAGCGCCGCAGAAGAGGCGCTCGTCAACCAGGCCGATCCGGAATCGGCTGCCGCCGGCATCCGCAGCACGGTCGGCGATCCGGACACCCAGGCGGTCGATTACGGTTCGACGACCCGCGATATATTGAACGCGCCGGAGGGCGACGCCCCCGAAGCGACGGTCTCGACACCGCAATAACGACAAGGCCGGGAGACGACGTGACTCCAAAGCCCTCCCCCTTGATGGGGGAGGGTTGGGTGGGGGTGAGCTCCCTGCAAGCGATATCGCGAGCGGAAAACTCACCCCACCCCCAGCCCCTCCCCATCGAGGGGAGGGGAGCACAGGTGTAACGCTCCATGCGCGTCCTTCTTCTCCGCCGCCTGCTGACCGCGATACCGACGCTGCTCGGCGTCGTGATCCTGTCCTTCGTGCTGATGCGGCTGGCGCCCGGCGGGCCGTTCGACGGCGAACGGGCGCTCGATGACGACACACGCGCGGCGCTGGATGCGGCCTATGGGCTAGACCTGCCGCTCGCCGAGCAGATCGCGCTTTACATAGGCCGCCTGCTGCGCGGCGATTTCGGGCCGAGCCTCGTCTATCGCGACTTCACCGTCAGCGAACTGATCGCACAGGGCCTGCCGGTCTCGCTGACCATCGGCGGGCTGGCACTGCTGCTGGCCTGTATCCTCGGCATCGGCGGCGGGCTCTGGGCGGCGGTGCGCGCCGGGCGCTGGCAGGACGAGGCGATCATGGGGCTGGCCACCCTGCTGACCGCGCTGCCGGTCTTCGTCACAGGGCCGCTCTTTGTGCTCATCTTCGCGCTCGGCCTCGGCTGGCTGCCCGTATCGGGTTGGGAAGCGGGCAGACCCTCGCATCTCGTACTGCCGGTCGTGGCGCTCTCGCTGCCCTTTGCCGGCGCCATCGCGAAACTCGCGCGCGCCGGGCTCGCCAGAGCGCTCAACGAGGACCATGTCCGCACGGCCCGGGCGCGTGGCCTTGCCGAGAGGCAGGTGATCGCCCGCCACGCCCTGCGGCCTGCGCTCGTGCCGGTCGCCAGCTATCTGGGGCCGGCGGCGGCGGGACTGCTGACCGGCGCGGTGATCATCGAAACGGTCTTCGCCCTGCCCGGCCTCGGCCGCTACTTCGTGCAAGGCGCGCTCAACCGCGACTATCCGCTCGTACTCGGCGTGGTGACGCTCTATGCGGGCCTTATCATCCTGTTCAACCTCGTCGCCGACCTGATCTATGGCTGGCTCGACCCACGGATGCGGGCGGAATGACGGCGTCGCGCATCTCGCTCGGCATCGTCGCGATCATCGCGCTCGCCGCGCTGATCGGGCCGCCCTTCCTGTCCTGGACGCATAGCGCGATCGACTGGGACGCCGTACGCGCGCCGCTCTTCTCGCCAGGACACCTGTTCGGCACCGACACGGTCGGCCGCGACCTGCTGGCGCGCACGCTCGTCGGCACCCGAGTAACGCTGGCCGTGGCGCTCGCAGCGGCCATTGTCGCACTCGTCATCGGCACGGCCTGGGGCGCGATAGCCGGCTGGGTCGGCGGGCGGACCGACGAGATCATGATGCGGATCGTCGACGGGCTGTACGCCCTCCCCTTCATGTTCGTGGTCATCCTGCTGATGGTCGTGTTCGGGCGCTCGATTATCCTCGTCTTTATCGGCATCGGCGCAGTCGAATGGCTGACCATGGCGCGCGTCGTGCGCGGCCAGGTGATCGCATTGAAGGAACGGCCGTTCGTCACGGCAGCGGAAGCGGCGGGCGCGCCTGCGAGCCGTATCCTGACCGGCCATATCCTGCCCAATGTCGCAGGCGTCGCACTCGCCTATCTGCTGCTCACCGTGCCGCAGGTCGTGATGGTCGAGAGCTTTCTCTCCTTTCTCGGCCTCGGCGTGCAGGAGCCGCTGACCTCGCTCGGCATTCTCGTGAAAGAGGGTGCGGACGATATGGATATCCAGCCCCATGCGCTGCTGATCCCCGGCGGCGTACTCGTGCTGATCATCGTCTGCCTGACCGTCGCGGGCGAACGGTTGCGCGACAGGCTCTCGCAATGAGCCTCTATGCCGTCGCCGGTCTGAGCGCCCGGATCGGCGACGCGATAGTCGTCCGGGACGTCAGCTTCGCTGTCGAGCCCGGCCAATGCGTCGCTCTGGTCGGCGCATCGGGATCGGGCAAGAGCCAGACCTGCCTCGCGCCGTTCGGGCTGTCGCCCGTCACGCCGACCGGATCGGTACGGCTCGACGGCGTCGAGCTGATCGGTACCGACCCGGACACAGTGCGGACAATCCGCGGCCGCGACGTCGGGTTCGTCTTTCAGCACCCGCTCACCGCCCTGACACCGCACCTCACTATCGGCGCACAACTGGCTGAAAGCTCGTCGCAATCCGGGATGCCTTCACCCTCGCGCATGGAAATGATCGCCGCTCTTAGGCGCGTCGGGCTCGATGCGCCGGAAGAGCGACTCGATCAGTTTCCGCACCGACTGTCCGGCGGCCAGCGCCAGCGCGCACTGATCGCGATGGCCGTCGCGCACCGACCGAAACTGCTGATCGCGGACGAGCCGACAAGCGCGCTCGATGCAAGCCTGAGGGCCGAGATCATGGCGTTGCTGGACACACTCCGGCGCGAACACGGCATGGCGCTGCTGCTCGTCAGCCACGACCTCGCATCGGTGGCTGCGCACGCGGATAGCGTCGTCATGCTCCGCGATGGCAGGATCGAGGAGAGCGGCGCGGCACCCGAAATCCTGGCCGCGCCGCGGAGCGATTATGGCCGCGCGCTTATCGCCGCCACGCCGAAGCTCTCGGATCCAGCGCCGAGCCTTCCGGAAACCGGCGCGCCTTTGCTGTCCGCGCAGGCTGTCGACGTTTCCTTCCCACGGCCCGGCTGGCGCAAGGGCCGGGTGCAAGCGGTCAAGGCCGCCTCTTTATCGATCGCCGAAGGCGAGGCGCTGGCGCTGGTCGGCGGATCGGGCTCCGGCAAGTCGACTCTGGCGCGCGCGATAGCGCGGCTCGGCCCGCTCGACGCGGGAACCGTCGAATGGCGCGGCGAGACGCTCCCCGAGCGCAGACGGATGACGGCAGATCACCGCCGGTTGATCCAGCCGGTCTTCCAGGACCCGGTGGCCAGTCTCGATCCGCAATGGCGCGTATCGGATATCGTTGCCGAGCCGCTCAGACATTTGCGGCCCGATCTCGCCCAATGGGGCCGCGCCGGGATCGTCAAGCAGATGTTGCAGGAGGTGGATCTGCCCGCCGATTTCGCCGATCGGTTCCCACGCGAACTATCGGGCGGGCAGGCGCAACGTGTCGCGATTGCGCGTGCGTTGGCGACGGAGCCGGAGATGCTGCTGCTCGACGAAGCGACGTCGGCGCTCGACGTGCTGGTCGCCGGCCGCGTGCTCGATCTGCTCGAAAAGCTTCAGTATGAACGCGACCTCGCACTGCTCTTCATCACCCACGACCTCGCGGTCGCAAAGCGGTTATGCCATCGGATCGCGGTCATGGATGCCGGCGCAATTATCGAGGAAGGGCCGGCGCGGCAGATCATTGCCGCGCCGGCCCATCCTGTTACCCGAAAGCTGGTGGCAGCGTCCTAAAAGGCGACGCCGAGCGTGCCGACCACCGTGCCGTCCGTCAGCGGCGTATTCACCGCCGTATCGACATAGGCGACGCCGATCGAGAGAATCCCGAATGCCGCTTCGACACCGAGCGACCAATCGACATAATCATCGTCATTGTCGATGGAGAGACTACCATCGGTCACGCCGATATGGCCGCTGACGGTGAACGGGGTTCCCGGAATGCCGACACTCGCATCGGTGTAAACGTAGAGATTGTCGTCATTGCCAAGGGATCTCTGGCTCGGCGCCCAGGCAACACCGGTTGTGATTTCCGCCGGGCCGATCGCATAGGAAAGTGACGCATAGGGCTCGACATAATCGGCATCGCCGACATTCCCGTTCGGATAGATATAGGCCAGCACCCCGACGTCGAGAGACAGGCCGGAGGTGAGTTCGCCGGACCAGCCCGCGTAAATGTCCAGTTCCGTATGGCCGAATACCGGGCTGTCTTCGATCGACGAGGCCCAGGTGCCGACATAGAAGCCGCTGTCATGTTCGATATCGATGCCGCCCTGGATCGCGATATCTTCGTCCGAGAAGGAGACGCCGCGGAAGCGGTAATCGGTAACGAGCGCGGCATTGCCCGAGACGCTGAAGCCGCCGCCCAGATCGTTGGCGTGAGCAGGCGCCGCTATCGCCGTCGAGGCTAGAAGAGCGAGGCCGAGGATCGAGTTGCGCATAATGATTCCTTTTTAGTCGAATGCATGTACATTCGTCCCTGCGCACCCCTCAATCTCTGTTCCGAAACGGCGGACCGATAAAGTGTATGGTTGGGATCATGCATAATTTCGCATGTGCACACAACGATATTACTCAGATTCCCGAAATTTCGAAACTGTATGTTGCTGCACTGCAACAATTTGGTGCGCCGCAAGAAGGCTTAGCCAATTCTTAGCAGCTTTGCGCGACAATCGCGGCGAGTACGGAGAACGTCGCCATGACCGCGCAGGATCACATAACCAACCGGACCGCCGAGACGCCCGAGCTCGAGCAGATTCCCCAGATCTATGCGATCCTCGAGATTGTCGAACAAATGACGCCGGATGGAACCGGCCATGTCGCGATTCCCGACGAGCCCGTTCTGCGCGACGCCTATGTCCGCGCTCCGGGCATTGCGCGAAAGAGCTTCGACACCATTGCTGCGGATGCCGCGCGGGCGGCTGCCGGCGGGGCGCAAAAACTCCTCGGAGCAGACGAAACGCGATCCGCGGCAGCAGGCCGGCTCGCGCATCATCTGCGGGGCCGGCTGTTTCATCTTGGCAGTATCGTAGGTCTTTAACCGTCCCGGTTTTGCGAGCGCGACGCCGTCTCGATCGTCGCGCTTTGCGGCTGCAAGGCCTCGGGTCCGTTTTTCGGCCATTCCTTGATATGGAGATCGCGTTGGGGGAACGGGATTTCGATGTCGTTCTCTTTGAACTTGTTCCACACGCGCGCGTAGATATCGCCGCGGACATTGCCGACGCCGCCTTCGGGATCCTTGATCCAGATCCGTAGCTCGAAATTCACCGACGAATCGCCGAACTCGACGATCCAGCACCGCGCTTTAGGGCTGTTGAGCACCCGGTCGCTCTCGTCCGCCGTCTCCAGCATCAGCTTGTGCGCAAGATCGAGATCGGCGTTGTAAGACACGCCGATCGGGATGTTCACCCGCACCTCGAGGCTCGAATAGGACCAATTCTCGACCTCTTCGGTCATCAGTATCTCGTTCGGAATCAGATGTTCTTTGCCGTCGCGGGTGATGATCGAAACGGCGCGGATACCGATCTTGTTGACCCAGCCGAAACTGTCGCCGACCGCGATCACGTCGCCCGGCTTGATCGAGCGGTCCATCAGCAGGATGATCCCGGCGATAAGGTTGCCGATCGTCTTCTGCATGCCGAAGCCGATGGCGAGGCCGAAAGCGCCGCCGAAAAAGGCAAGCGCGGTCAGGTCGATGCCGAGAATATCGATGCCGACGAAGAAGGCGACGACGATGATCACGATCATCGCGATCTTGTCGGCCAGCAGCTTTTGCGCGGGATCGAGGGCCGAGGAGCGCTGGATCGAATGGCTGATGACGCGGCGCACGATACGCACGATCGCGAACAGCACGAGACCGGTAATCGCTATGGTCAGCAGCGTCAGCAGCGAAATACGCGTATCGCCGACATCGACGCCGATGCGATCGAGCACCAGCGTGACCCGTTCCAACCCGCCGACCGCGTTGGAGAGGATCAGTCCGAAGGTAACGGCAGCCGCGGCCATGCCGATCCAGCGGGTAAAGCCCGAAGCCCGGATGATATGCCAGACCAGATAACCGGCGCACAAACCCCAGCCCGCGCCGATAATCAGGTCGGTATAGGTCCACCAGTCGAACGAGAAAAAAGCGATGCCGAGAACGGTGGAGACCGAGCCATGATAGATGATCTTGACCATCCGGTCGGCCAGGCCTTCCGCCCGCTCGCCGACCACGCGATCCCAAAAGCCTTTGAGATTGTTACCCGCAAGCCGGCTGATCACCCAGCCCAGCGCCATGCCGACGCCGACAATCGCGAAACCGAGTATCGCGGCGAGCCAGTTCAGGTCCGCCGGAAGCGGGATTCCCGCGCGTGTCAGCAATGCGATTATCTCTTGCATGCCGCCTTCTCGTATCTTTCCAGCCCCTTCGCAAGATCGGCGATCAGGTCGTCCGGGTCTTCGAGACCGATATTGAGCCGGACAACAGGGCCTGCGGCCTGCCACGATGTCGCCGTGCGGTCGGGCGTCGGGTCCACAGGCAGCGCAAGGCTTTCATAACCGCCCCAGCTATAGCCGATGCCGAACAGCTCCAGGTCGTCGACCAGGGCCGCGACCGCATCGTAATCGCCGCCGTCGAGGACGAAGGAGAACAGGCCGGTCGCGCCCGAAAAATCGCGCTTCCATATCTCATGCCCGGGACAATCGGGAAATGCCGGGTGCAGGAGGCGCGCAACACGCGGTTGCTCGGCGAGCCAGCGGGCGACCTTCAACCCGCCATCCTGATGTTGCCGCAGACGCACGTCGAGCGTCCGCAGGCCGCGCAACGCCAGATAGGCATCGTCCGGCGATACGACCTGGCCGAGCTGTTGTGCCGTCCGCCGAACGCGCGTCCAGTGCTTCTCATGCGTCGTGACCGACCCGAGCATCACATCGCTATGGCCGACGATATATTTGGTGCCGGCAAGGATCGCGATATCGACGCCCTGCTCGATCGCGCGGAAGAAATGGGATGCGGCCCAGGTATTGTCGAGCAGCGTCGTGATACCGCGTTCCTTCGCCACCGCGCAGATGGCGGGCACGTCCTGCACTTCGAAGGTGAGGCTGCCCGGGCTCTCCATCATGATCGCGCGGGTCCTGTCGCAGATCAGATCGGCGATGCCGGACCCTATCAGCGGATCGTAATAGCGCGTCTCGACACCCCATTTCTTGAGGAAAGCCTCGGCATAGCTGCGCGTCGGATCGTAACTGCTATCGGTCATCAGCAGCACATCGCCGGGGCGCAAAACCGCGAGCAGCGCGCACGCGATCGCCGCGACGCCCGACGGGAAGAGCATGGTGCCGCAAGCCCCGGGCTCCATCTCGGTCAGCGCTTCGGCCAGTGCCCATTGGGTCGGCGAACCGCGGCGGCCGTAAAAGAAGCGGCCATCTTCATTGGATTGCTTGCCCGCGCGCAGATCGGCGACGCTATCGTAGAGATGGGTGCTCGCGCGCCACACCGGCGGATTGACGACCGCGCCGGTCCATTCCTTGCGCCGACCGCCGGTTACAAGGCGGGTCGGTGGCTTGTTATCCGATGAGCCGCCGCTCACGCGGCTCCGGTCGCTTTTTCGGTATCGGACTGGCTGCCCCATTCGGCCCAGCTCCCGTCGTACAGCGCGACATCGGTCTTGCCGAGAAGCTTCGCGCCGAACAGCAGCACCGCCGCTGTCGTACCGCCACCGCAGGTCGTCACCATCGGTTTTTCGAGATCGACTCCAGACGCTTCGAATGCCGCTTTCAGATCGCCGCCCCGCTTCCACGTGCCGTCGTCATTGAACAGCGTCGAATGCGGCACATTTTTCGAACCCGGAATATGACCCGGCGCGATATCGGGCCGCGGTTCGGGGCCCTCGCCCTTGAACCGGGCTTCGGGCCGCGCATCGACGATCTCGGTGTCATCGGAACCGGCGAGCGCCTTCATGGCCGCCAGATCGCGAACCGCGCTATCGTCATGGAAGGGCGTGAAATGGCGATGGCGGACCTGCTGCTTGCCCTGCTCAACAGCGTTCCCCTCGGCCTTCCACTTGGCGAGGCCGCCATCGAGGACGGCGACATTGTGCGCGCCGAACACGTCCTTCGTCATCCACCAGGCGCGCGCCGCGCTGTGCAGCGGCGAATTATCGTAAATCACGATCCGGCTGCCGTCGCCGACACCCAGCGACTGCATCCGGCTCGCGAATTTCTCGGCCGAGGGCAGCATACCGGGCACAGGATTGGAGGTATCGCGAATCTCTTCCAGGTCCATGAAGACCGCGCCCGGAATATGCTCGAAGCCATATTCGGCCTTCGCGTCGCGCCCGGAATCGGGAAGGAACTGGGTCGCATCGATGATGTGCAGATCGCCGGCGCCGATTTCTCCGGCCAGCCATTCGGTCGAAACGAGCATATCCATGTGCGGTGATTTCCTGCCTTGTGTGTCGAGTCCCGCAATCCTTAGCTTTGGCCTCGCGGCTAGTCGAGAGATTCCAGAAAGCTGCGCGCACTGTTGCGGAGCGCGATCTTCTCGCCCTTCTCCTTCTTCTCCCACGTCCGGTACGGCATGGCGAGGCGGCGACTGCCACGGAGCTTGTCTTCGTTGCGCGCCAGAAAATCCCAATAGAGCGCGTTGAACGGGCAGGCATCCGCGCCCGTCTTCGCCTTAACGTCATAGCGGCAATGACTGCAATAATCGGACATCTTGTTGATATAATTGCCCGACGCGGCGTAGGGCTTCGAGGCCAACAGCCCGCCATCGGCGAACTGGCTCATCCCGACCGTGTTCGGCAGTTCGACCCATTCATAGGCATCGGCATAGACTTCCAGGTACCAGATATGGAGCTGGTGCGGATCGATCCCCGCGAGCAGCGCGAACGTCCCGGTAATCATCAGCCGCTGGATGTGATGCGCATAGGCATGGTCGAGCGTCTGCTGAATCGCCTGAGACAGACAGTGCATATCCGTCTCGCCCAAATAGTAGAAGCCGGGCAGGTCGCGCTCGGCGCCGAGGAAATTGCGGTCCGCATAGCCAGGACCCTCGCGCCAATAGATGCCGCGCACATATTCCCGCCAGCCGATGATCTGGCGGATAAAGCCTTCGACCGCATTAAGCGGCGCCTCGCCCTCTTCGTATTTCTTGGCCGCTTCGCGGCACAGGTCAAGCGGATCGAGCAGGCCTATGTTCAGATAGGGCGAGAGCAGCGAGTGATAGAGAAACGGCTCGCCCGTCAGCATCGCATCCTGATAATCGCCGAAGCGCGCCAAGCACGCATCGAGGAAGTAGCGGCGGGCGCGCAGTGCTTCTTCATGCGTCACCGCGAACCGGAAATTGTCGAGGCTGCCGGGATGATCGGCAAAGCGCTCGGCGACCATATCGAGAACCTCTTTCGTCGTCTCGTCGGGCCGGAAGGCGATCGGCTTCGGCATGAACAGGTCCGGGTCGGCCGGCTTGCGATTGTCCTGGTCGTAATTCCACTTGCCGCCTTCGGGCGCGTCGCCGTCCATCAGCAGCCCGGTCTTGCGGCGCATCTCGCGGTAGAAATATTCCATGCGCAGCTGCTTGCGGCCCTCGGCCCAGTTCTCGAATTCGGCATGGTCGCAGAGGAAGCGCGTGTCTGGGCAGATCTCGACGGGAATGCCGAACTTGTCTTCCCACTCGTCCATCACCGCGCGGACGCGCCATTCGCCGGGTTCCGTCACGCGAACGGATGCCGGATCGTGCCGCTCGATAGCCCGCGCGATTTCGCCCGAAAACCTGCCGCTATTGTCGGGATCGTCAAGCTTCACATAATCGACCGTCCAGCCGCGATCGCGCATATCTTCGGCGTGATGGCGCATCGCCGACAGGATGAAGGCGATCTTGGCCTTGTGGTGCCGCACATAGGTCGTTTCCTCATCGACCTCCATCATCAGCAGCACGGCATGAGCGGGCT
This sequence comes from Pseudomonadota bacterium, assembly GCA_039819365.1. GTDB lineage: Bacteria > Pseudomonadota > Alphaproteobacteria > Sphingomonadales > Sphingomonadaceae > Parasphingopyxis. The sequence goes on along the minus strand of JBCBSD010000008.1, from coordinate 33,020 downwards.
CGACGCCGTTCAGAGACGCAAGATCGCGGCTCAGCTGATCGCCGAGGATCGGGACGAGGACGGGCCCGGATTTTGTCATGGTCAGCCGTTCGCGCGGATGCCCCCGCGCATCAACCCGTCCGAACGATCATATGGTCCGCACATTGAGCATCCGGCAGCCGATACCCCGAAACTGCCCGAAACCGCGCTCGAGCCAGAAGGGCTGCATCTTCGGCCGCGGCGGCTCAAGCTCGCGCCCGACCAGCATCGTGGCGTGCATCTCGTGGAGAGCACCGTCCGCATCGCGATAGCGCGGCAGCATGTCGACGATCGGTACGAGCATCGCCTTCCCGTCCGACTGAACGGGCTTGTAGGTCTTCGGATCGAGACGGATCTGCGCGCTATGCGTATGCGTCTGTCCGGCCTCGAGCGTATCGAGGCTGACACAGGCTTCGCCCGCATTCGGCGTAACCTCCATCGCCGCATGATCGCCCGAACGTATACCGAGACGCACGGCGATGTCGGAGAGCGTCTCGTCGCTGACATTTGTGAGAACCAGGCGATAGGCGAGCGTGAGGCCCAGCGTGGAGAGCCGCGCGGTCAGCGGTACAAAGTCGATCTCGATGCGCGACGGTCGATCTTCCTGCGCGGGCGCCGGGGGTGGCGCGCTGGGCGGGGACAAGGCGGTCGGCGGGCCTTTTGCAGGTGGGGCGGGCGTAACGGCAGGCAAGGGCGTCGATCGGCCTTCGGTTTCGTCATCCGCGATCGCCCCGCGCGAGACCGGTTTCTTCGCGACCAGCGGTTCGAGCGCGGGCGCTTCCTCGGCCCATTCGCGCCGTCGCTTCTGCGCCGCCATCACGGCCGCGCCGATTGCCGCCAGCCCAAGTGCGCCCACCAGCCATATCCACCATGGTAGGCCGTCCTCGGCAGCCGGCGTCGCGACCGGCTCTTGCACAACATCCGGCCGGTCTTGGGGCTGTGGTGTGGCGGTTTCCGCAGTCTCCGCCGTCGGTGTATCGGGTGCCGCCTGCGCTTCTGTCACCAGCGCAGGAGTAGCTGTCTGCCCGCTCGTGGCTGGTGCCGCAGGCGGACGCTCGGCATCCGTAGCAGCTTCCGTCTGCTGACCGGGCACGGGAACGGGATCGACTTGCGTCGGAACCGGAGCGGGCCGCGTGACAGTCTGCCGCGACGACTCCTCGTCCTCACCCAACAAACGGGGGGCGGGCATACCGGGCGCGCGGGGACCCTGGACATCGGGCTGCGGTTGCTCGCGCGTCTCGCCGGGCTGCAGATCGAAGACCGGAGCCTGGCGCGCCACGGCCTCGCGGTCGTCCGCCTCTTGCGCCCACGCGGCGCCCGGCGGCGCCACGGCGCCGATCGCCAAACCGATCCCATATGATATTAGCCGCTTCACGGGTTGCGTCCCTAACCTGTTCCCCGTTCGATATCGACCCGGATCAAGGCGCATGCGCGTTAATCGCCGATGAACCGTGCCGCAGGAATGACATGAAGCGGCAAATCGATTAGACGAACCGCCATGGAACCCACGCATCTCGGCAAGACATCCGCCCTGCCCGCTTCGCCGGAAGAGGCTGTGCTCGATTACGTCCCCAACCCGCGCGCCGGGGAACTCTATCTGGTGCGCTTCGCCGCGCCGGAATTCACTTCGCTCTGCCCGGTCACGGCCCAGCCCGATTTTGCCCATCTGGTCATCGATTATGCGCCGGGCGAGACGATAGTTGAGAGCAAGTCTCTAAAACTGTTTCTCGGAAGCTTCCGTAACCATCAGGCATTCCACGAAGATTGCACGGTCGGCATCGGCAAGCGCCTGTTCGAAGAGATGCAGCCGCAATGGCTGCGGATCGGCGGCTACTGGTATCCGCGCGGCGGGATACCAATCGATGTGTTCTGGCAATCCGGCGCTCCGCCCGAGGGGCTTTGGCTGCCCGACCAAGGCGTCACCCCCTATCGCGGGCGCGGCTGAGCATGACGCACATTCTCTATGGCGCACCGGCGTCGCTCTTTTCCGGCAAGGCGCGTGCCTATCTCGACTGGAAACAGATCGATTACGAGGAAAGGCCGCCATCGCCGCAGGTAATGCAGGATATCATCATCCCGCATGTCGGCTATCCGGTGATCCCGGTCGTCGAAAAGGCCGACGGTACGATCCTGCAGGACACGACCGTCATCATCGATCATTTCGAGGCCGAGGCGGGCGGCCCATCGGTCTATCCCGACACGCCCGCGCAAAGACTGGCAGCGCTGCTCTTCGAACTGTTCGGCGACGAGTGGCTGGTCATCCCGGCCATGCATTATCGCTGGAATTATAACGAGGACTGGGTCTACGGCGAATTCGGCCGCAGCGCGCTGCCGGACGCATCAGCCGAGGAACAAGTCGCGCGTGGCAAACAGACGGGCGAGCGGTTCAAGGGTTTCGTCCCGATGCTCGGCATCAATGACGAAACGATCCCGGCGATCGAGAAGAGCTACGAAGCGCTGCTCGCAGACTTGGACGCGCATTTCGCAGATCACGATTATCTGTTCGGGACCCGGCCCTCTATCGGCGATTACGGCCTGATCGGTCCGCTCTACGCGCATCTCTATCGCGATCCGGAATCGGGCAAGATCATGAAACGCCTCGCGCCGAACGTCGCGGCATGGGTCGAGCGCATGATCGATCCGCCCGCGCCCCTGTCCGGGGAATTTCTTGGCGACGACACGATACCCGCAACGCTGATCCCGGTTTTGCAGCGCATGATGGCGGAGCAAATCCCGCATCTCCAGGCAGCCGCCCAGCTGTACGCAGACTGGGCGCAGGCCAATCCGGGCGCCGATGTTCCGCGCGCCGTCGGCATGGCGCCCTATGAGATCGAGGGCGTAGCCGGCCAGCGCTTCGCCTCCACCTTCTCGCTATGGATGCTGCAGCGACCGTTCGATTTCTACCATGGCCTGCAAGATGCGGATAAAGCCGCTGCGGACACGCTGCTCGATGCGGTCGACGGCGACGGTTTCCGGACCTTCGATCTGGCCAGCCGCGTGCGCTTCGAAAATCATCGGATCGTGCAGGCGTAACGCTCAGTCGGTCGCAAATCGTTCATTGTCGCTTTACTGACACAGATGTAAGCTATAAATACCATAACAGCGTAACCGAGTAGCGAAACCGTGACAGACACCGCCCTGCCCCGCCATGACCATCCGATCGCCGTCGAATCCGGCGATATCGATTTCATGGGGCACGTGAATAACGCCAATTATCTCAACTGGGTACAGGAAGCAGTCCTTGCCCATTGGCAGAAGATCGCCCCGCCCCAGGCCGTGGCCGCGCATCTCTGGGTGGCGCTCAAGCATGAGATTACCTACCGCAAGCCGGCCTTTCTGGATGATACGGTGATCGCATCGGTCGTCGTCGAAAAGGTCCAGGGCGCGAGCGCCTTCTACGACACGGTGATCAAGCGCGGCGAGGAAGTGCTGGCCGAAGTGAAATCGCGCTGGTGCTGCATCGATGCCGATACGAAGCGGCCCAAATATATCGCGCGCGAAATCGCCGCGCTGTTCCTGTCGGAAAAAACCGAGCGCTAGCGGAGCAATCCGCCCAGCACACCGCGAATAAAGCCCGACGCACCGGGTACACCGAGCTTGTCGGCAATCTCCCGGCTCAGCACGCCGCCTGCCGCCGACGCCGCCGTGCGCGTCGGATTGGCGCGGCTCGACCGACCGGTCAGCGTGCGGCCGAGCTTGCGCCCCGCCGACGACATGCCGGATCGCACCGCGGCATCGCGCATCCGCTCGATCAATCCCTTGGACTTGCGCGAGCGCTTGCGGACAACCTCTTCGCCTTCTTTCTCGGCTTCCTCCGCGGTTTCGGTTGCGTCCTGCGCCTTCTGCTCGAGCAGTTCGGCCGCGGATTCGCGATCGACCCGCTCGGCATAGACATCGCCGATGGGCGATGCCGCGATAAGCGCGGCCCGCTCGCCGGTCGAAATCGGGCCCATCCGTGAATAGGGCGGCCGGATCAGCATGCGTTCCACCGGCGACGGCGCACCGTCCTCCATCAGCGTGGAGACCAGCGCCTCGCCGACCTTGAGCTCCGTAATGGCCGTCTCGACGTCGAGATCGGGATTGATCCGGAAGGTTTCGGCGGCCGCCTTGATCGCCCGCTTGTCGCGCGGCGTGAAGGCGCGCAGCGCGTGCTGGAGGCGATTGCCGAGCTGCCCGGCCACTTTTTCGGGAATATCGATCGGGTTCTGCGTGATGAAAAAAACGCCGATCCCTTTCGAGCGGATCAGGCGGACGACTTGTTCGATCTTGTCCTGTAAGGCATCGGGCGCGTCGTCGAACAGCAGATGCGCCTCGTCGAAGAAGAAGACGAGCTTCGGCTTGTCCGGATCGCCGACCTCGGGAAGCGATTCGAACAATTCGCTCATCAGCCAGAGCAGGAATGTGGCGTAGAGCTTCGGATTCTCCATCAGCTTATCCGCCATCAGCATGTTGACGAAGCCGCGCCCCTGATCGTCGGAGCGGAAGAAATCATCGATATCGAGCGCTGGTTCACCGAAAAACTCGGCCGCGCCTTGGTTGTCGAACTGCAATAGCTTGCGCTGGATGGCCCCGACGCTCTGCCGGGAGACATTGCCATAGCGCGCCGACAGGTCCTTCGCTTTTTCCGACGTGGCCACCATCATGGCCTGCAAATCCTCGAGATCCAGCAGCAGCATCCCCTCGTCATCGGCATAGCGGAACGCGATTTCGAGCACGCCCTGCTGGGCATCCGTCAGGTCCATCAGCCGGCCGAGCAGAAGCGGCCCCATCTCGCTGATCGTCGTGCGGATCGGATGGCCCTTCTTGCCGTACAGGTCCCAGAAAATCGTCGGGCTGTCGGCATAGCGATAGTCTTCCAAGCCGATCGTCTCGGCGCGCTCGATCAGCTTGTCATGATGCTTGAAGCTCTCGCTGCCGGGCATGGCGACGCCCGACAGATCGCCTTTTACGTCGGCAACGAAAACCGGAACGCCGGCGTTCGAGAAACTCTCGCACAGGCCCTGCACCGTAACCGTCTTGCCCGTGCCGGTTGCGCCCGCAATCAGGCCATGCCGATTAGCCCGGGCGAGATTGAGATACTGTTTTTCGCCGCCGCCCAGCCCAAGGAATACACCAGCAGATTCAGCCATAGATACGGTCCCTCATATTCGGGAAACGATACCGGGCGGGGTCGCCGATGCAAGGCAACAGTGCGGGCTCCGCCACCGAAAGACGGCGGAGCCCAGACTGCTAGTCGAGGAAATCGACGCCGATAAAGGCCGGCGGCGTATTGCCGCGCTGGCGCAGCAGCAGCACCGACGGACGCCCGGCGCGCTGAGCCTCCTGTATGATCCGTACCGCATCGGACGGCTGAATTGTCGCGGTGCGGTTGATCGACAGGATCACATCGCCGCGGCGAATATTCTGCTGGGCCGCATCGCTCGACGGATCGACCTGATTGACCACCAGGCCGCGCACGCCGCTCGGCACGCCGATCTGACGGGCGATTTGCGGCGTCAGCGTCTGGAAGCCGAGGCCGATCGCTTCCATCGTCGCTTCGGACTCGTCGCTGCCCGGCTCTTCCTTGGTCGGCTCCTCGAGCGCGTCTTCGTCCTCCTGGCCCTGCTGTGCACGCCGGATAAGCTCTTCGTCGGTCGGGCGTTCGCCCATCGTCGCGGTCACGCGAATGCGTTCGCCGTCGCGGATCAGCACGATGGGCACGCGCGATCCGACAGGCAGGTTGGCGACGATGTAAGAGAGCGTATCGTCGGGCGTGACATCCCGGCCGTTCACGCTGACGATCACATCGCCCTGGCGGATACCGGCCGCTTCGGCGGCTTCACCCGGTTCGACGCGCGCGACGATTTCGCCGCGATTGGCCGGCAGGCCCAGCGAGTCTGCAATGGCATCGTTCATCGGCTGGATGCTCACGCCGAGATAGCCGCGCTGGACCCGCTCGCCGCGCATCAGCGTTTCGACGATAGGCCGCGCTTCGGAGGCCGGAATCGCGAAACCGATGCCGACATTGCCGCCGGTCGGCGAGAAGATCGCGCTGTTGATGCCGACGACATTGCCTTGGATGTCGAACATCGGGCCGCCGGAATTGCCCTGGTTGATCGAGGCATCGGTCTGAATGTAGCGGTCATAGGCGCCGCCCTGCCCGATCGTGCGCTGCAGCGCGGACACGATACCGGCCGTGACCGTACCACCAAGGCCGAACGGATTGCCGATCGCGAGTACCCAGTCGCCGACGCGCAGATCGTCGGAATCGCCAAACTCGACGAATGGCAGATTATCGCCGTCGATCTTCAACACGGCGAGGTCGGACGAGGGATCCCGTCCCACGATCCGCGCTTCATATTCGGTGCGGTCCGACAGGATCACCGTGATGGTGTCAACCGGATCGCTTCCGGGCTGCCCGGTGCGGCTGCGCGAGGAAATCACATGATTATTGGTGACGACGAAGCCGTCCGCCGAGATGATGAAGCCTGACCCGAGCGATGTCGCTTCGCGCGTGATCGGCCCATTGTCTTGGCCACGTTGTCCGAACTGCCGGAAGAAATCGTCGAACGGGCTGCCGGCAAACGGGTTGCGGCGCTGTACTTCGATGGTCTGGGTCGTCGAAATATTGACGACGGCCGGAGCCAGCCGTTCTGTCAGGTCGGCAAAGCTGCCGGGAGCGCTGACCTGCGGCATGGTCGTGGGCGCATTCTGCGCGACCTGGGCGCCGACCGGCTGCTGGAGCGCCAATGTCGCCGCCGTCCCGCCGGCCAGAAGAATTCCTGTGATCGCATAAGCGTAACGCACGGTCATAATTCTCCAATCTCTTCGCTATATCCGTTTACGACACCTGTCTGTGAGCTGCGGAATAGCGCCTTAACACATATTGAACATAGGGCGCCGGACTGCCGTTGGTCGAAGCGTCAGCGCAGTCCACGGAATTGACGCAGATATTCGTTGTCCGGCGACATCACGATCGCAGCTTCGCCATCGTCCGGGCCTGCAGGTCGATCGATCCCGAATGTCGCGCGATAGGATTCCATCGCGCGATAGAAATCGTAGAAATCGGGGTCCGCGCCGAAGGCTTCGGCATAGGTCCGCGCCGCTTCCGCATCGGCTTCCGCCCGGATGATCTGCGCCTGCTTCGCGCCCTGCGCCTCGATGGTCAGCGCTTCCTGTTCACGCGCGGAGCGCATCCGGCGATAGGCGGATTCGAGCGGCTGGCCCTCGGGCAGGTCGGCGCGCTTGATCCGCACATCGACGATTTCCGCGCCATATTGCCGCGCGGCGAGGTTCAGGCTTTCCTGGATATTGTCCATAACCTGACCGCGTTCCGGGCTCAGCAGCGCCGCGAACGGCCGTCGGCCAAGCTCGTTCCTCAGCGACGATGCGAGAATCGGGCGCAGCGCTTCGCTGACCCGCTCTTCGGTCCGTGCGGAGATATACATCTGCAGCGGATCGACGATCCGGTAGCGCGCGAACGCATCGACCTGAAGCCGCAGCTGATCGGTCGACAGCACCTGCTGGCGCTCCATTTCGACATTCTGGATGCGCCGGTCGATCCACACGACCTGCTCGGCGAAGGGGATATGCGCCATCAGTCCGGCACTGCCCGAGCCGAACGGCACGCCCGGTTCATATCGATTGACGATCCGGACCGGCTCGCCGAACCGCACGACGACGGCCTGGCGCGTTTCCGAAACGATCGAGAAGGTGCTGAGCAACGTCACGAGGATGACGACGCCCAGAACGGCATAGGCGATGGGGTTGCGCGCGACGCGCCCGGCGATGCTCATGGCGTTTCTCCTGCCTCGGGCGCGGGCGTGGCCTGCTGGCGAATCCGGCGCTGCACTTCGGGCAACGGCAGATACGGCGTCACATTATCGGTTTCGACGATTGTGATGTTCACACTGCCCAGGATGCGCTCCATCGTTTCATAATACATGCGGCGGCGCGTCACTTCGGGGGCGAGGCGATACTCCTCATAAACCCGCGTGAAGGCGGCCGATTCACCCTGTGCCCGGGCGGTGAGCTGCTGCGCATAGGCGCGCGCATTGTTGAGATAGGTCTGCGCGGTCTGCTGCGCGGCCGACACCCGGCGGAAGCTCTCTTCCACGGCCGAAGGCGGGTCGGCCTCTTCGATGGCCACACCCTGCACGAGCACGCCCGCGCCATAGCCGTCCAGCAGGTCCTGCATCAGCGCCTGCACCCGCTGTTCGATCTCGCCACGGCCGGCGCCGATGGCATCGTCCAGAGTCACGCGTGCGATCACGGCGCGCATCGCGCTTTCGGCGACTTCGCGGATCGTTTCGTCCGGATCGGCGATCTGGAACAGATAGTTTTGCGGTTCCTTGATATTCCAGCGAATCTGATAGGCGAGATCAACGATATTCTGGTCGCCGGTCAGCACCCGGTTTTCCGCGTCCGCGCCTGTGCCGCCGATATCGATCGTGCGGATATTGTCGACATCGATGATCTGCACTCGGTCGATCGGGGCCGGGAAGGAGAAGTTTGGGCCCGGCTGATAGGTGCCGACATAATTGCCGAACCGCGTCAGCACGCCACGTTCCTGCGGACCGACAAGATGGAAAGAGGTGAAGAATATCCACAGGAAAACGAGCAGGATAATCGCCCAGAACCAGATCGGCCGGCCGCCGAATGTCGGCAATTCCGGGCCGCGGCCACCGCCGCCGCCCCATTGGCTCTTGCCGCGCTTCAAAAGCTCGTCGAGCGCCGTCGGGCCGCCCTGGCCGGACGGACGCTTGCGCGGGGGTTGGGACCACGGGTTTTTGGGGCCGTCATCGCCCCCGTCGCCACCCGAGCCGTTGCCGCCCGATCCGCCGCCGCCGCGGCCACCCCAAGGGCCGCGGCCCTCGCTATTGAAAATGGAGCCAATTCTGGCGCCCAGACCTGTAAATACGCTCATAGCCTTCTTTATAGGAACCCTTGCCCGGAAAAACAGTGTCATTTGGTGATGGGCTTCCTATTTGATCGATATGACAGAAATCGCCGACCAGCTATCCGCCGCCCTCAACGCTATTGCCGATCCGCTTTCGGGCAAGGGCCTCATCGATTCCGGCCGCGCACCTGCGCCGCGATTTGCCGACGGGATCGCCAGCGTCATTCTCGACGTGACCGATATCAACCCCGATAAACGCGCGCTGATCGAGGCGGACATCAATCGCGAACTCGCCGCGATCGACGGCGTGGACAGCGTTCGCGTCGCAATGACAAGCAAGCGCACGACGCGCCGGATCATCGCGGTCGGCTCGGGCAAGGGCGGGGTCGGCAAGTCGACGCTGGCGGCGAATCTGGCCATTGCGCTCGCCCGCCGCGGCTTGCGGGTCGGGCTAGTCGATGCGGATATTTACGGGCCGTCCCAGCCGCGCCTGCTGAGTGTTGAAGACCGCAAGCCGACGGCGACCGAGCATAAGAAGCTCGTGCCCGTGCCAACCGATTTCGGCATCGGGATGCTCAGCATGGGCCAGCTCGTGAAACACGGCCAGGCGATCGCCTGGCGCGGGCCAATGGCGGGCAAAGCGATCGGCCAGCTCATCGATGCCGAATGGGGCGATACCGAAACGCTGATCATCGATCTTCCGCCCGGCACCGGCGATGTGCAGCTCACCATGGTGCAGAAACACAAGCCGGCGGGCGCGATCATCGTATCGACACCGCAGGACCTCGCCCTGATCGATGCCAAGCGCGCCATCCATCTCTTCGAGGAAGCCGATGTACCGATCATCGGGCTGGTCGAGAATATGGCCGGTTACGAGTGTCCCGAATGCGGCGCGGTGTCCGATCCGTTCGGCACCGGCGGCGCGGAAGCGGCGGCGAAGGAACTCGGCTTCGATTTTCTCGGTCGCATCCCGCTCGATCTCGGCATCCGGACGGCGTCCGACAAGGGCATCCCGCCGGCGGCCAGCAATGGTAGCGGGGCCGACGCCTTCAACGCCGTTGCCGGGAAATTGACCGACTGGATGGACCGGTAATGGCCGTCCACCGCTCATAGGGAGATAGCTCGTGCCGCTGACGACAGACGAAGAGCTGACAGCGCTGCTTAAAGAAACCAAAACCATCGCGGTGGTCGGTGCGTCGGCCAAGCCCGAGCGCGCGAGCAATGGCGTGACGAAATTCCTGCTGGATCGCGGCTTTACGGTCTTTCCGGTTAATCCGGGCATTGCGGGGCAGACGATCCATGGCGCCGAGGTCCATGGCTCGCTGTCCGATATCGATGTGCCGATCGACATGGTCGATATCTTCCGCAACAGCGAAGCGGCGGGCGATGCCGTGGATCAGGCGATTGCAGCCGGCGCGAAATCGGTCTGGATGCAGCTCGGCGTGATTAACGAAGACGCGGCACAACGCGCCGAAGAGGCGGGCCTCAAGGTCGTGATGGACAAATGCCCGGCGCAGGAAATGCCCCGGCTCGGGCTCTAGCGAATCGACAGCTGCTCGGCGCGCTCGCGCAGCCGCTCGACGGCGGCGGCATGAATATCGGGCGTCGAAATCAGCACGCCGAATGCTTCGGCGGCATGGGTGTTGAACTCGAGCGGCACGCCCAGTGCATCGGTCACCGTCGCGCCCGCCTCGCGCGCAATCAAGGCTGCCGCACCGACATCCCATTCATGGCCCCAGCGCAAGGTCGCCACGAGATCGGCCTCGCCAGCGGCCACCATGGCAATGCGCAGCGCGATGGAATTGGGCTGGGCGACCGCGACGAGATCGGAATCCTTGGGCAGGTTCGCGAACGGCACGCGCGCGCCGGGCAGCTCGGTGCGCCCGCTCACGGCAATGGGTAGACCGTTGCGCGTTGCGCCCAGCCCCGCGCCCGCCATCCAGCGCTCTTCGCGCGCCGGGGCTTCGAGCACGCCGAATATAGGCTGTCCGTCCTCGACCAGCGCCACCGATACGCACCAGCCGGCCCGTTCGCGGATGAAGTCGCGCGTGCCGTCGATCGGATCGACGACCCATAGCCGCGACTTGCCCAGCCGGGCGGCCGTGTCCGTCGTCTCTTCCGACAGATAACCGGCCTCGGGATCGAGCGCGGTCAGCCGCTCGCGCAGAAAATCGTCGACCAGCAAATCGACATCGGAGACGGGATGATCCGGCGACTTGTCCCAGACTTCAAGCTCGGTCCGCCATCGCTCAGACGCTTTTTCGGCGGCCTCGGCGGCGATCGCGGCGATCGCGTCGAGCGTTACGTCAGGCACCGGCCACCGTCATGCCCTCGATGCGCACGGTCGGCGCATTGACGCCGCGGATGAATTCGAGATCGCTCGCCGGCGTCAGCGCGCGAAACATGTCCTTCAAATTGCCCGCGATCGTGATCTCGGCCACCGGCGCGCCGATCTCGCCATTCTCGATCAGGAAGCCCGAAGCGCCACGGCTGTAATCGCCGGTCACGGGATTGACGCCCATGCCGATCAGCTCGTTGACGAGCACGCCCCTGTCGATGTCGGCGATCAGCTCTTCGCGCGTTTGCCCACCCGGCTCCAGATGGAGATTGGTGGCCCCGGCACCGGGCGGCCCACCAATCCCGCGTTTGGCATGACCGGTGGGCTCGAGGCCAAGCTGCCGCGCCGATGCGCTGTCGAGCAGCCAGCCGGTGAGCACGCCGTCCGCGATGATCGCCCGATCGGCAACGGGAAGCCCCTCGCCGTCGAACGGGCGCGATCGCAACCCGCGCGTGCGCAGCGGATCATCGCGCACCGTCACGCCGGCGTCGAAAATCTGCTCTTCGAGGCAATCGCGCAGGAAGCTCGTACCGCGCGTGATCGCCGATCCCGTGATCGCGCCGATGAGATGGCCGAGCAGCCCGCCCGATACGCGCGGATCGAACACGACCGGCATCGCGCCGCTATCGATCTTGGCCGGATTCAACCGAGCGACCGTGCGTTCGCCGGCCCGCTTGCCGATGCTGGCCGCACTGTCGAGATCGTCGAGATAGCGCGCCGTGCGATAGGCATAGTCGCGCTGCATCCCGCCGCCCTCGCCCCCGATCACGCTCGCGGAGACGCCATAACTCGACGCCTGATAGCCGCCGCAGAAACCGTGGCTCGTGGCCAGTGCCATAATCGAGCGGCCGGCCGACGCACCGCCGCCCTCACTGTTGGTCACGCCTTTGACGGCGCGGGCCGCATCCTCGGCTTCGAGCGCGCTGGCACGCAACGCCTCGGGCTCGGCATCGCCGCCATCGTCGATATCGAGATCGGGCATATCGCCGGAAAACAGCCGATCCTCGGGCGCGAGTCCCGCATAGGCGTCTTCGGGCGCTTCGCGCGCCATGGCCGCAGCGCGCTCCACAAGCGTCGCGAGCGCCGCATCCGACAGATCGGACGACGAGACGCTGGCCGAGCGCTGGCCGACGAAGAAGCGCAGCCCGATTTCTTCGCCTTCGGATCGCTGGACGTCTTCCAGTTCGCCGAGGCGGACTTGCACTTCGGTCGAGACGCCGCCCGAATACAGCACATCGGCGGCATCGGCTCCTGCTTCTTTGGCTGCGGTTACGAGATCGGAGACGCGCGCCTGCGCTTCGGTGACGGTGAGCATGGAGGCGATTTAGGGGTGCGGCATGGGCTTGTCACCCTCGCGGTCACGCCGTTGCCCCGATAACGAAGCAGGCCAGCGCGACGAGCAACCCGGCCTCGCGGTTGGAGCGGAACTTGGCGAGCGCGTCCGCGCCGTCATCGGGCCGGAGCGTCGCGACCTGCCAGACGAGGTGCAGAGCCGCGGGCGCCAACGCGGCTAGACCCAGCCATTGCGGGCGAACCTGCCAGATCGCCACGCACCAGCAGGCCAGAGCCAATATGTAGAATAGCGCGACGCCGGATCGCGCAAGCGCGCCCAGCCGCCGCGCCGTGCTCTTCACCCCCGCGAGCGCATCGTCCTCGATATCCTGCAGGGCATAAATCGTGTCATAGCCGATCACCCAGAATACCGACCCCGCGTAGAGCCAGAGCATGGCCGGTACGGCCTCCCCCGTAATCGCCACCCACCCGACCGGCACGCCCCAGCTGAAAACGAGCCCGAGCCAGGCCTGGGGCCACCAGGTGATCCGTTTCATGAACGGATAGGCGGCGACCAGCACGATGCTGCCCAGCGCCACCAACTGTGCCTCCCACCGCAATTGCAGCAGAACCACAAGGCCGATCAGGCATTGCAGCACCAGCCATATCCAGGCCGAGCGCAGCGATACCCGCCCGCTGGCGAGCGGCCGGGACCGCGTCCGCTCCACCTTCCGGTCGAGGTCGCGGTCGACGATATCGTTATAAGTGCAGCCCGCGCCGCGCATCGCGATGGCGCCGAGGAGGAACCAGAGCAGCAAATCCCAGCGTTCCGCCGCGCCGCCCGCCAGCGCGACGCTCCACGCGCAGGGCCAGAAGAGCAGCCACCAGCCGATCGGCCGGTCGAACCGCGCGAGCAATCCGAACGGACGGGCGGCCGGCGGCAGCGCGGCGATCAGCCAGTGCCGCTCGGTATCGGGTACGGAGGACTGCGCTTCCATCGCGCACCGCCCTATCCGCTCGATACCGGCTTGGACAAGCGCAACGATACCTGTTTATGAGCGATTATGCCCGCAACGCCCGCCTGGCCGCCCGATAGCCTCCCGCGCCTTTATATCGATGCGCCGCTCGAAGAGGACGGCGAAATCGTTATCGATGCGGCCCAAGCCAATTATCTGGTGCGCGTGCTGCGGCTGAAAGCCGGCGCACAGGTCAAGCTGTTCGACGACCGGACCGGCGAGTGGCTGGCCGAGCTCGCCCATATCGGCAAGCGCGACGCCGTGCTGCGCATCGAGGGCAAGCTCAGGGAACGCGAACAGGTCCCCGATCTCTGGCTCTGTTTCGCGCCGATCAAGAAGGGCCGGATCGACTGGCTCGCCGAAAAGGCTTGCGAACTGGGCGTGGCAAAGCTGCTGCCCGTCCGCACGCAGCGCACGATTATCGGCAAGATCAAGCCCGGCCGCCTCAAGGCGCATATCATCGAGGCCGCCGAGCAGTGCGAACGGACCGCCCTGCCCGAACTGGCCGATCTCGTGTCGCTCGAAACGCTTTTGGCCGACTGGCCGGCGGATCGCACGCTGTTCCACGCGGCCGAGCGCGGCGGCGGATCGTTTCGCAAGGCGCTGGTCGCGCATGACGGCCCGGCGGCGATCCTGATCGGCCCCGAGGGCGGGTTCACGGAAGACGAAGACGCTGCGATCAAGGCCGTCGCAAACGCCGTGCCGATATCGCTGGGTCCGCGGATATTGCGTGCCGATACGGCGGCCCTCGCTACGATCAGCCTCTGGATGGCCGGGCGCGGCGACTGGAGCTAGTCGATCCGGGCGCGAAAGCGGATAATGAAACTGCTGTTCGCAGCGAAAGTCCCCTGTGGCGAGAAGCGGATCGCATCGACCACCGAATCATAACCGCTGGCGATCGGATGGGCATAGGTCACGCCCCCGTCCGCCGAATATTCGACGTTGAGCGGCGTCAGCGAAAGCCCGCTTGAGCCCGGGACGAACTCGAAATTGTCGGTGCCCGCCGCCGCGCCGTTGAAGTCGCCGTTGAAGAAGCTGACATCGGGCGGCAGCAGGTCGACGACTGCGGTGGAATTGAGATCCACCGTACTGTCGCCGGTATTGGTCACCGTCAACGTGTAGACCACGTCCGTACCGGGAATGTTGAACCGTTCCGGCCCACTAGCATCAAATGGCGCTGAACTCTTCGCGACGCTGATCTGGGGAAGCGGACAGAAGGACAGGCTCGATACGCCGATCGCCTGCTGGCCTGTGTTCGTCTCGGTCCCGGTCAGCGGCGCATTGCCGTATCGCAATTCGAGCGTCGTGACCGGCTCGACGAACAGGATGTCGATATTGCCGGTATCGGCATTGTTGCCGCTGCTTGCGGTCCCCGCCGCCTGGTCCACGGTCAGCGTGACCGGGGTGCCCGTCGGCCCGAAGCTGACCGTCGAAGTGCCAGCGGTGAGCGGTCCGCCCTGATTGTTGTTGCCCTGCGGCGTCGATAGCGTCGCGGTATAGGTCGACCCGCCATTGCTGCCCAATATCTGCACATAATCGCGGAACTGATTGGTGCTGAGATCGATGTCGTGCAGGAACATGCGCAACTCGCGCACGGGCTGGGCAAATGTGAAGGTCGTTACCACGACGCGGTTATCGACGGCGATATCCGGCGTCCGTCCGGTGAAGATCGCGCCCAGGACGAGACTGTTCACGACCGAAGAACCGGTCACGAGCGTGCTGATCTCCGGCATCTGGTTCCCGGCGACCACCGAAGAGCTGATGCCAAAGGTCTGAAAACTTACCTGCACGTTGACCGTACCGCCCGCGGGCCGCGTCGCCGTATAGTTATAGGTCGAGGCATAGCTGAGCGTCTGTGCCGTTTGCGACGAGAAAGCGAAGCTATACTGGTTCGCCGCGCTGCAAGTCGTCTGCGCAACGGCAGGAGCGTGCGGAAGAACGACAGCGAAAACCGCCGATAGCCCGAAAGCAGCTCGGAATTTCATAGGTCCCCCAGACACATCATGCGCACGGGCGGATAATAGCCCATTTACGGTTAATTTTCTGTTGGCGGGCATTATCCTGCACGAAAGCCAACGGGCCCGGCGGCGATCACTCTTCCCCGCGCATTTCTTCACCCCCGACAAGCCTTCCTATACTGGCGCGCGCCGCCCAAGGCCGCTAAGGGCGGGGCATGAGCACCAAGACGGCTTCAACGAGCGACGCGCCGATCATCGAAAGCCGTCAGCAATTGCTCGAGGTATTTGCCGGCGGCGAGAAGCCTGTCGAGCAATGGAAGATCGGCACCGAGCACGAAAAATTCGTCTATTGCCAAGGCGATTACCACGCCCCCTCCTATGACGAGCCCGGCGGCATCCGGGACCTGCTCCTCGCGCTGACCGAATTCGGCTGGGCACCGATCGAGGAAAAGGGCAAGGTCATCGCCATGCAGGGCGCGGACGGCACGGTCAGCCTGGAACCGGCCGGACAGCTCGAACTCTCCGGCGCGGCGCTCGAAAATCTGCACGAGACCTGCGCCGAAACCGGCCGCCATCTCGAACAGGTGAAAGCCATCGGCGAAAAGACCGGCAAGGGCTTTCTCGGCCTCGGCATGTGGCCGGACAAGACCCGGGCCGAACTGCCGATCATGCCCAAGGGGCGTTACGGCATCATGCTCGATTACATGCCCAAACAAGGCAGTCTCGGCCTCGACATGATGCTGCGCACCTGTACGATCCAGACCAATCTCGACTATGCGAGCGAGGCGGACATGGCGCAGAAATTCCGCGTCGGCCTCGCGCTCCAGCCGCTCGCCACCGCGCTCTTCGCCAATTCGCCCTTTACCGAGGGCAAGCCCAACGGCTTCCTTTCCTTCCGCAGCCATATCTGGTCGGACACCGATCCGGACCGCACGGGAATGCTGCCTTTCGTGTTCGAGGACGGCTTCGGCTATGAGCGCTATTGCGACTATGCGCTCGATGTGCCGATGTATTTCGCCTATCGCGACGGCGAATATCTCGACGCTTCGGGCCTCAGCTTCCGCGATTTCCTCAACGGCGAGCTGCCGATCCTGCCCGGCGAAAAGCCGACGCTCGACGACTGGAACGATCATCTCTCGACGATCTTCCCCGAGGTCCGCCTCAAAAGCTTTCTCGAGATGCGCGGGGCGGACGGCGGTCCTTGGAACCGGATCTGCGCCCTGCCCGCGCTCTGGGTCGGCCTGCTCTACGACCAGGGGGCGCTCGATGCGGCCTGGGATATCGTCAAGGACTGGACGATCGAAGGCCGGGAGAAGCTGCGCGACACGGTGCCTGAGCTCGGCTTCAAGGCGCCACTGCCCAATGGCCGCCTGCTCGGCGAACTGGCCCCCGAAATCCTCGACATCGCGACCGCGGGCCTCAGCGCGCGCGCGCGTCTCAACGGCAGCGGCGACAATGAAAGCGGCTTCCTCGATCCGCTGCGCGAGATCGTCGCCAGCGGGAAAACGCCCGCCGAACGCCTGCTCGAACGCTATCATGGCGAATGGGCCGGCGATGTGACGCGCGTCTATGCAGAAGAGAGTTTTTAGGGGGCAGGCTTCCTACCGATCACGGCTGCACGCGCGCGCAATAATCAAATCACCGAGGCGGATAGAGTTGTGGATTCTCCCAGCATGATGCGTATCATCGTTGCTGCACATTATCCGCAATCAACATAAGGCAGAGACAATGAAGCCCGTTCTTGCAGCTGTGTCATTCTTCGTTGCTTTCGCGACCATGTCGCCTGCGAGTGCGCAGGACACACAAAGCGCATCGGCACCGTTTGTCGAGTCCGCGCTCCAAACGCGACTTCAGCAACTACAGTCCGAACAACCTGATGTTCCTGGTTTCGCGGTCGCGCTGCTCCTTGATGGACAAATGTTCACCGCTGCGACAGGAACGGCGTCTCCCGATGGTCAAGACATGTTAGCGACTACGCCAGTGCGTATCGCGTCCATAACAAAGACCTTTGTTGCAGCGGCAATTTTACGCCTTCACGAACAAGGCAGCCTCGATATCGATCGGCCGATCAGCGGCTTGATCGCTCAAGATCACAACGAACTGTTGCGCGCGGACGGCTATGACACCGACGCGATTACAGTGCGGCATCTGCTGATGCATGCCAGCGGGATCAATGACCATTTCGGGACTGACGATTTTCGTCAGATGGTTCTGGCGCAGCCCCAGAAAGTCTGGACGCGTACGGAACAACTGGAAGTCATGACGACCATCACCGAGCCCGTTGGCCCGCCGGGCGAACAGTTTCACTATTCGGACACAGGTTATCTGCTGCTGGGCGAAATTATAGAACATAGCACTGGCCAGTCATTGGCCGATGCCGTTCGCGAGCTAAACCGGTTCGAGGATTTGCAGTTGAATTCGATGCGATGGGAGGGGGAACCGACACTCCATCCCGCACCGGCCCGTGCCCATCAATGGCTATCGGGTATCGACACATATGCCATAGACGGAAGTGTGGATGCATTTGGCGGCGGCGGACTCATCGGCAGTGTCATAGACATTTCTCGATATTTCGACGCGCTTGCCAGGGGCGTGATTTTCACCGAACCCGAAACCCTCACTCTGATGCTCGAGGCGCCAATGCACCCCGCCGACAGCCCTTACCGCATGGGCGTATTCACGCGCGAGATCGGTGGGGCCATCGCCTATTCGCATGGCGGATTCTGGGGGCTGGACGCCGTCAATATACCCGAGCGCAATCTCTCAATCGCCGGAGTTGCGCTTGACCAGTCTGGCACAGCGGCATTGAGAGAAGTGATGCACGAGATCATGAGCACGGAGTTGGCCGATACTGAAAGGTAATCAATCATGATCCCTTTTCTGCCTCCGCGTTCGACCGGAAGCGGGCCATCGCGCGGGCCCCACTCAGCTCAGGCAGAGGAAAACCCCACACCGACGCTCACAGTTTCAACTCCTCCGCCAGCCGCTGCATGAAATCCGCGCCGCGCTGAAACTGCTCCACCGATAGATATTCATTGGGCTGATGTGCTTGCTCGATCGAGCCGGGTCCGCAAATCACGGTCGAAAAACCGGCTTGCTGGAACTGCCCACCCTCTGCGGCATAGGCGACGGCTCCGGCAGGGCTGTTGTCGCCGGTCAGCTTGCGAACGAAGGCCTCCGCATCGGCGCTTCCCGAAGGGGTCATCGGCGGGGCGTTGGCGAGTTCAGAGATCGTCACGCCCGTGCCCGGGAATGCCTCTTTCAATTGCGTGTCCAGCGCCCGGCATTTCTTTGCAAACGTCGCCAGTAGCGCATGGGGATCGTCGCCCGGCGAGCATCGCAGGTCGAAAAAGAATTGCGCGTGACGCGCCAGGATATTGTCTGCGGTGCCGCCCTGCATCCGCCCGATGGTGAGCGTCGCATGCGGCGGATCGAACCCGTTGTCCGGGTCGCCGGCTGCTTCCAGCTGCCGGGCAAGTTCCGTCAGCTCATGCATGAGCCCGATCGCCACCATATTCGCCGAAACCCCGAGATGCGTCTGCGAGCTGTGCGCTTCATGGCCCCAGACATCGACCTGGTGGACGCAGATGCCCTTATGGCCGTTGATGATCTTCATCATCGACGGTTCGCCGACAATGGCGAGGCGGGGCGCCGGCAGCCTGTCCGCGATCTCGGCGATCAGTGCAGGCGCGCCCTTGCAGCCGATTTCCTCGTCATGGCTGATGGCGAGATGGACCGGACGCCTGCCGTCCTTGAACATCGGCACCGCCGCCAAGGCTAGCGCAATAAACCCCTTCATGTCGCACGTACCGCGCCCGTGCAGCCGGTCATCGCGTTCGGTCACCGTCCAGGGGTCGCTGTGCCAATCCTGACCATCGACCGGAACGACATCGCTGTGGCCGGACAGGATGACGCCCCCTTCGACCGGCGGGCCGATGGTCGCGTACAGGCTGGCTTTGGGGGCTTCCGCATCGGTCACGCGCGTGGCGCGCACGCCATGTTGCGCGAGATAATCCTCGATCCACGCAATCATCTCCAGATTGCTGTTCCGCGACGTCGTGTCGAAGGCGATCAGCATTGCAAGGATATCGCGCGCGGCAACCACCAGGCTGCTGCCCGATGAACCGTCTGCCACGCGCACCGACTGCGATCCGTCCACTAACCCGCTCCCGTTTGCTTCGGGCCGACCTTATCGGTGATTTCAAACCGCGTCCAAGTTCGCATGACAGGCGAGGATCGCTTATTCCGTCGGCTCCATTTCGCGCGGTTTGCCCGTGCGCCCCGTCATCCATCCGAAGGGTCACAAAAATTGATTGCCCGACCGTGCTGGGCTATAGTTCCGTCAGATACCCGGGGGGGACGTCGAAATGGCCACGCTTGCCGAGAGGCCGGACATCGCGTCCGGACACGACAACAGATTTTTCCTGCTGTCCGCCATTGTCATGTCGCTACTGGCCGTGGCCGGGTTTTCGTTCCAGCTCGCCATGGGGCGATCGAGCTTTTCCGCGCCGCTGCTCGTGCATGCGCATGCGGTCGTGTTCATGGGCTGGCTGGTGCTCTATATTTTGCAGAACGTCTTCGTGACGACCGGCAGGATCGCGCTCCACCGCAGCCTCGGCTGGATCGGGGCGGGCTGGATGGTCGCGATGGTCGTATTGGGATGCGTGGTAACCATAGCCATGGTGCAGCGCGGCCAGGTTCCGTTTTTCTTCCAGCCCCAGCATTTCCTCATCTTCGATCCGATGATCATGTTTGCCTTTGCCGGGCTGACCGTGGCGGCGATACTGCTGCGCCGCCGGACCGACTGGCATCGGCGGCTGCATTTTTGCGGCTTTGCCCTGTTGATCGGGCCGGGCGTCGCCCGCCTCCTGCCCAATCCACTGCTCCAGCCTTTTGCCTTCGAAGCCTTTTTCGCGACCTCGATGATTTTCCCGGTCATCGGCGCAGTCGCGGATTTCAGGCGCAGCGGCCGCGTCCATCCGGCATGGTATTGGGGTATCGCAGCCATGGTCGGTTCGCTGATCGTGATCGAGGCGGTGACATACAGCCCGGTCGGGGCGGCGATCTACGAGACGATAACCGCCGGAACGCCGGGCGCGACGGTCCCCGCGCTGGAATTCCCGCCGCCGCCGGGCGCGCCATAGTTTCTTGCAAGGGAAGCGGCCGGATAATCGCGCTGCGCCGCCGTGCAACAACGCGGCCCCTACTCCGCCGGCACCATCTCGCCCGGCTTGCCCTTGCGCCCCGTCATCCATGCGAAGAAGCGCGGCACGGGCGCGTTGCGTTCCATCCAGTGCCAATACTCCTGATAGGCCGGGTCGGCCATCAGGTGTTTTTCCTCGGTCTTGGCGCGCCAGTAATAGACGGCGCTGACCATTGCGAGGATGATGGTGTTGCGGATCATGTCGACCGGATTGCCGCTTGTCGCGATGAACGGCATCGTCGCCAGCCACCAGAAGGCGTTCTTCGCCAGATAGGCCGGGTGGCGCGTCCAGCGATAGGGGCCGTGGGTCAGGATGCCGCGATGGGTGAGGTTGGAAAAGCGGATGCCGAAAGCGACCGTCGCCCAGCTGTAGATCGCGGTGAGCACGACCAGCGCCGCGCCCATGATCGCCAGCGCCACGGGCCAGCCGTTGAGCCAATAGGCCCAATCCGCCGTGCTCTGCTGATAATCGAGCGGCCCGCCCGCACCCATCAGGATGAAGGGCGGATAGCAGATCAGCGCCGCAAGCCAGCCCTGCGTATAGGGATTGGCCGAGCGGATATGCGAATCCAGCGGCCGCAGCGTCAGCACGTAACCGACCGTCGCGAACGCCACGTCGATCAGGAACAGCAGCGCGATCAGAAAACGTGCGACGGCCACCGGATCGGAAACGATCTCCGCATTCGTCCAGCGCAGCACCTCGAACCAGTTGCCCGGCACGATGGAGATCATGAAGGCGGTGAAGAAGCCTTTGACCGCCCAGCTGCGGAAATGTTCGATCACCTTTGCGCGATCGATTTCCGCGCGCTCGCCGGTGAGCCAGGCGCCGAACATATAGGCGCCGTCCTTCGGCTCTTTCAGCCGCCGGTCGATCCAGAAGATATAGGGGATGGAGACGATAAACATGACCGGCGCGGCCCAGGCCAGAATCCGCAT
This sequence comes from Pseudomonadota bacterium, assembly GCA_039819365.1. Classification (GTDB taxonomy): domain Bacteria; phylum Pseudomonadota; class Alphaproteobacteria; order Sphingomonadales; family Sphingomonadaceae; genus Parasphingopyxis. Next base: position 11,401 of record JBCBSD010000008.1, on the reverse strand, counting down.
CGCGAACAGATACTGCCCGTCCCAATACCAGCGGGCGATGCAGTAGAGCGCCGCGATAATGCCCCAGGTCGCCCAGAGCCCGGCGAGCTTGGCGATGCTGATCTCGCGCGTTTCGTCATGCGGAGTGAGCGGGCGGTTCCAGTCGATCCCGGTCGTCTCGTTCTTCCACGCCTTGTCGACGAAGATCGTCCAGAGCACCATGGGCAGGCCGCAGGCGACGACCGCGATCATGCCGGACACCGGCCCGTTCGCCCCGGTCATCCGACCGACGATGATCGCCGCGAACAGCCCTGCGAGACCGACAAAACCCACGCCGCTGGAGACCGCCGAGGGCGGCCGCGGATCCGCGCCGGCCGCCGGAGCGGGACGCTCGATATCGCGATGCGCGTTCATAGGGCGCAAATCTAAGGAAAAATGGTAATTTAAAGATGAAGATGGCGCGGGTGCAGGGTGAGCGCGGAATTGGAGCGGGTAGCGGGAATCGAACCCGCATCACAAGCTTGGAAGGCTAGTGCTCTACCATTGAGCTATACCCGCTCGCCAAGCGCGAAAGCGCGTTAATCGTTCGCCGTCCGCTTGGCAATATCGCGCGCGGCGGTTGCCGGACGAATCCGTTCCCGCAGAGTCCGACGGACAGAGGCCGTGATGCGCCCCGCGGGGCCAGCTCACAGGGCATCCAGCATCATGTTTTCCAGTTCGGCTCGCTGCATCTGTTCGGCATGTCCGAGCGCGCCGAACAACGGACGCATATGATCGAGGCGCGCCATGGATGCCTGCACGATCCGGCCGCGATCGTTGGCCGTTTCGGCAAAGGCCACCGCCTCCTCGAAGCAGGCGCGGCAATGAACGAGAAACGCTTCGAAACGTTTGCCGCGGTTCCAGGTTTGCCACCGGCTGTGCGTATTATCCGCGTGGTAGCGCTTGAGATACAGCGCATCGGGGACGCGGCGGAATTCACCCTGTGCAATCTGGCGCACCATCCAGGCCGTGTCCGCCGCATAATCGTCGGCGGCGTTCGCCGGTATCGGCAGGCTCTGCAGCGCAATCTCGGCCGGCATGATCCCGCGATAGGCAATCGCAATCATCTGATGGCGCAGCAGCCATTCGAGCCTCTCGATACGCGAACCGAGCGCGCTTGGCTGCTCCATCCGGATCGTGCTTTCCCCGAAACCGAGAATATCGCTGTACGCGACCGCGGTGCCCGGGTGTTCTTCGATTTCAGCGACCAGGCGCGCGCAATAGTCCGGCGCGATGAGATCGTCGTGCGGCAATATCGTCGCATAATCGACGCCGGAGCGTGCCGCCTCGTACAAGGTCGCATTGCTGTTCCCGACCCAGCCCAGCCTATCGGGGCGGATGCGCACGGCGATCCTGCTGTCTTGAAACGCATCGCAACGGTCCGCCGTCGCCGCATCTCCGCCATCGACGCCAACCTGAATGCGGATATCGACATTCTTCTGGTCCAGCGCCGAACGCAGCGTTTCCGCAATGAACGCCGTGGCGCGCCATGCCGGAACGGCGATGCCGATGGTCGCGCGCTTTCGCGTCATGCGAGGATCCGTTCGGCACATTGGCGGGCGAGCCAGGGCGCCATGGTCAGCTTGCCGGTATCCACCGTGTGGTAGCGGCCGAGGCTCATCAGCCCGATCGCATGCCGGTGATGCAGTTCGCTCTCGGGATGATCGATATCGAGGCGACCCAACGCGTAAATAATGCCGCCTTTGACCGTCGCGCGCGCGAGCATATCGCTATTTACACCGCGCATGCCGGGAACGAGCTTTTGGAGGGCCGATACGCTCTCTTCGACGATCCCGCCGGTGTCGGCCGCTTCCGCCAGATCCGGTTCGACCGCACGGCTCTTGGCGATCATGCAGGCGGGGTACCAGGACAGATAATAGCTGCCATCGGCATAGCGCACGATATCGCCGAACGGACCGAGTACGAATGTCGTGGACACGACGTCTTCGCCGAACGCGCCTGCCGGCAGCCTGATCCCGCACTTATAGCGGAACAGCCAATCGCGATCCGGCAGCAGGTCCATGGTCTTGTCGATCGCGAGGCGGCCGCCCCAACTGGCGTTGAGGACGTGATCGAAGGGTTCGGCGGCGGCGGACGAATATACGGTCAATCCATCCCCACCATTCCCGACACGCTCGACGTCCGTATCAGTCAAGATTTCAATGCGCGGATCGGCGGCCAACCGCTCGCGCAAGAGCGCCCAGAGCGGCGCCGTTGCAATCGCGATCTCAGGCGTTTCGAATGCCGCGACGATCGTCTCATCGTCGAAAAATGCAGCCTTTTCGGAATCGGAAAGACGCCGCGGTTCGCGTGCCGGATCGAAGCCGAAATAATCCGCCCGCTCAGGGCCCGCCGCGATCCGAATGTCGTTGGACGTTTCGGCCAGATGGTCCGCCACCTGATCGGCGCTCAGCAGGCTGTCGCGATGTACCGCATAGTGAAAGGGTTGCGACGGTAGGAGAGCGGCATCGTCAGCAAGATGCCGGCGAAAAAAGGGAGCGAATTCGAGAGCGCCGCGCATCAGCAACCGCGCCGTCGCGCGGGTGCGGTCATTCGCATAGACATAGCCGAGATGGATCTTCGCTTCGCCATGCGCGGATGCCTGGCTGATCAGCGTCGGTTCGCGTTCGAACAGGGTGACGGAAGCGCCGCGCTCGGCCAATTCGAGTGCCGCACAGCAGCCCATAAGGCCGCCGCCCAAAACGGCCACGCGTGTCCCCCCGGTCGTGGTCATGCCTCAGCCTTTAGGCAAAGGCCGATAGCAGCTCAAGAACCTGTGATATCGGGCGTATCCGGTAGCGCATCGACATCGCCGATCGCGCGGAACAGCGCGACGCGCTGGAGCGCGCGGTCGGCCCGGGCCAGTATCTCGGTGCTGCGGGTGGCATTGGCGGCGCGCTGGGCGTCGATAACGGTCAGGAAATCGGCGAGACCCCGGCGATAGCGGATCGATGCGAGACCGACATTGTCGTTATCAAAGACGAGCTGGCGTTCGAGCGCTTCGGCCCGGCCGTCCGCCGCGTCTATGGTGCCCAGCGAGCGCTCGACATCGCCCAGTGCGACGAACACCGCGCGGCGATAATCGGCAAAGGCTTCGGCGGCTTCCGCCTCGCGCTGGTCTATCTGCGCGGCGGTCCGCCCGAAATCCAGCAAAGGCCCGGAGACCGATGCGCCCAGCGATGCGATCACGGCGTCGTCGGTGAAGAGATCGCCGAAGGCGAGCGCGATCAGGCCGATCACGCCGCTGATCGAAAAACTGGGAAACTGGGCGGCGGCGGCCGATGCGATTTCGGCATCGGCGGCGGCGAGCCGGTTTTCGGCGGCGACGACATCGGGCCGCTGGCGCAGCAGGATCGAGGGCACGGCGAGTTCCGGCAAGGCGGCGTTGACGGCGAGCGCATCCTGGCCCTCCGGCACCGCATCCAGCGTTCGCGAGATCGCGGCCACGGGCTGGGCGGTGAGCGTGGCGAGCGTCGCCAGCGCCGTTACGCGGTCGGCCTGTACGGGACCGCGCCGCGCCAGCGCATCGGCTTCGAGCGATTGTGCGCGCACGAGATCGAAGCCGGGCACGATCCCCGCACGCGAGCGGACGCCTGTGAGGCTCACGAGATCGCGCGCTTCGGCGAGGTCTTGTTCGATCACCGCGAGCCGCTCTTCGGCGGCGCGATAGGCGATCACGCCGCGAGCGATGTCGGTCGCGAGCGCGATCCGCACGGCGGCCGCATCGGCGCGTGCCGCATCGAGCCGCGCGAGGGCCGCGCGTTCGGATGCGCGCAGCCGGCCGAAAATATCGAGATCCCAATCGGCGTTTACAGACGTGCTGTAGATGGTCTGGTCGGTGTCGAAGGGGATGTTAGCGGGCAGGCCGCCGAACGCGGCGACGCTCGTCCGTTCGCGGGTCACCGAACCGCTGGCCGTGACGTTGGGAAGCCGCTCGGCCCCTGCCCCGCGTGCGCCGGCCCGGGCCGCATCGATCCGCGCGAGTGCCGCCTCAAGATCCGGCGCGCTGGTCAGAGCGCGCTCGAGCAAGGCGCCATAGGCGGGGTCTGCAAAGGGGAGCAATGCCGCCGCATCGAGGTTCGCATCGACTTCGCTGGCCACCATCGCGAACCGGTCGGGAACCTGCACCTCGGACGGCGCACGCGCGCCCTGATAGCTGGCGCAGGCCGCCAGCGGCAGCGCCGATACGATAATGAGCGCCCTGGCCTTCATTCCGCGTCGCCTTCGTTCGCTGCGGGGTCATCCTCTTCATCCGCCTGCGCCGGCACGAAGGCATCGACCTGCTGGCCGACGAACATGGAATGGCCCTGGGCGGGCAGCGCATAGAGCAGCTCGAGCACGCGGACATCGACCAGCTCCGTCGCCGCATTGGTCAGCGACGTTTTGGGCACGACGAGCGGTTCTGTGCGCACATAGCGCGCTTCGACCTGCCGGGCGGCATCGCCGCGCGCGGAGACGATCGCCGGCGCGCCGATATCGAGCCGCTCAATCTCATTCTCGTCGATGCTGACGCGGACATGGAGCGGCTCGGTCACGCCCATGACGATCAGCGGCTCGCTGCTGCCGCCCATGCCCGGCCCGGCATTGGCGAACTCGCCGGTGCGGATGTTGAGCTGGAGGACGGTCGCGGTTTGCGGCGCGCGCACCGTGTGCCGTTCGAGCTGCGTCCGGGCGCTGGCGAGCGCGGCCTGCGCCTCGCGATACTGGGCCTGGGTCACGGCAAGCTGCGCGCGCGCCGTATCGCGGGCGCCGCGCCGTTCGATCACCTCCTGATCCGAAATCGCGCGTTGATCTTCGACGCCTGAATAGAGCGCCAGTTGCTCGTTGGCGACGCGCAACGAGGTCTGCGCCGATGCGACGCTCTGACGCAGGCTCGCGACCCGCGCGGCGGCTTCGTTGACCCGCGCCCGGATATCGCGCGTATCGACGCGGAACAGCGGCTGGCCCTGCGTCACCAGATCGCCGGGCGCGACATAGACCTGGTCGACCACACCCGAGATATGCGCGCCGATCTCGATCTCCTCGCTCGACGGTTCGACGACGCCCGTGCCGGCGACGGTGCCGGTCTCGCTCTGCGCATCGGGCGAGCGCGGCGGCTCGATCATCGGATCGCTCATCGATCGATCAGGCAGGTTGGCGAAGATCAGGATCGCCGCAACAACGATCCCGGCGATCGCGAGGACCGGCAATATCTGGCGGGAAAAGCTGAGATTTTTCATGGGAGACGCTTTCGGGTCTGAGGCGCGGGACTAATGGCCATCGGGCAGTTCCTTCCCGTCATGGGTGATGCGGCCGTCCTCGATCTCGATGATCCGGTCGGCGAGATCGAAGACACGATTGTCGTGGGTGACGATGATGACCGCGCGGTCGGGCGCGAGGGCGACCTCGCGCAGCAGGTCCATGACGCGCCGGCCCGAGCCGGCATCGAGCGCCGCGGTCGGCTCGTCGCAAACGACGAGACGCGGCTCGTGGATCAGGGCGCGGGCAATGGCGACGCGCTGCTGCTGGCCGCCGGAAAGCTGACGTGGCAGTTTTTCGGCCTGGTCGCGGATATTGAGGGCTTCGAGGATTTCATATCCGATATCCACGCCCTCGTCGCGCCCCATCCCGTCGGCGAAGAGTGGAACGGCAGCGTTCTCGGCGGCGGTCAGCGTCGGCAGCAGGTTATATTGCTGGAAAATGAAGCCGATATTGGCGAGCCGGAAATTGACGAGCTCGGTATCGGTCAGGTCGTAGATATCTGTGCCGAAGACATTCACCCGGCCTTCGGTCGGGAAGAGAATGCCCGCGATGATCGAGATCAGCGTCGTCTTCCCTGATCCCGATTCCCCGATCAGATAGGTCAGCTCGCCGGTCTTGATCTCCAGATCGATGCCGTGGAGCACGCGGATCGTGTCGCTGCTGCCGATCGGGAATTCCTTGACGATATTGTCGACCGCGATGCCGATACTCATCGGAACACCTCGGCCGGTTCGGTCTTCAACACGTTGCGCAGCGCGAGAAAGCCGGTGAGCATGATCATCACTAGCGTCACGACGGCCGTGAGCAGCGGAATCTGCCAGGGCATGTAGAAACCCTTGAACGTATCGACACCGCTATTGGCGATGAAAAACATCTCGGCGACGAATATCCCCATGCCGTAGCCGACGAGCCCGACGAACCCGGCCTGCAGCGCGACCATGCGGCGGATCTTGGCATTGGTCACGCCGATCGCCTTCAGCGCGCCGAATTGCTTTATGTTATCGCGGATGAACAGGCTGAAAGTCAGCCCGACGATCGCCACGCCGACGATAAAACCGAGCACGACCGTGATTCCGAAATTGACCGGAATCCCGGTATTCTCGATGATGAACCACAAGCCGTCATTGGCGAAATCGTCCGCCGTACGCGCCTTGAGGCCCGTCTCGTTCTCGATCGCCGCGACCAGCTCTTCGGGCGTATGATCGGCGTCGGATCGGACCAGAACGAAGGACATGCGGTTTCGCGTGCCCGGGACATAGCGCAGCGCATTGGAATAGCGCGTGTAGAGGATGACCTGCGAGGTGAAGGTCGGCACCGCGTCCGCGATGCCGCGGATCACCGCGCGCTGGTCGTTCAGCTCCAGCCGGGTACCGACGACCTGGTCCTCCGGCCCGAACAGCTTGCGCGATCCGGTGTCGTCGATGAACACCGAGTCCGGCTCGGCCAGCGACCTGCGATCGCCCTCCGCCATGCGGCGCGGCAGGCCGATCAGTGTCGAATCGTCGACGCCGACGATATTGACGCCCTCCAGATCGCCGTCGGGCGTACGCACGACGGCGCTGGCGCGCAGCATCGGCGAGGCATAGGCAACTCCGTCGACGCCGCGCACCCGTTCGAGCGCGGTGGACGGCATGGGAGCGAACACGTCCACCGTCCGGCTCGACGGGTCCATGACCCAGACATCGGCCGTCGAAACCTCTTCCACCGCCACGGCGCCGCGCATGATGAGGTTGACGAAAATCGTCAGCTGCTGACTGATCAGCAAGGTCGAAAAGCCCACGCCGAACAGGAGTCCGATCAGCTTGACCCGGTCGCCCGTCAGCATTCTCAATGCGATCCAGCCCATGGGATTCCCTTGCTCCAGCGTGGCGAGTATCGACTGCGAATCGCTCGCAACCTGCTGAATCTATGGCGCGCTCATTTGTGAACGTCAACGTTTAGTATTATAGTGCAACTGGATTGGACGTGACGCCGGGCCATGTCCTGTGCAAGGCAGGAGCGAATGAGCGCCGAGAACACTTATACCGCGAAGACCGATACTGCCGCCCCGGCGCGCGCCGGCCGTCCGACCGACGAGCGCAAGACCGAGGCCATCATCGATGCGGCCCGCGAGGCGTTTTTCGGCGAAGGCTATTCGGCGGCCTCGATCGAGCGGATCGCAGAACATGCCGGTGTTTCCAAGGTGACGATCTACAAGCGGTTCGGCGACAAGGCGGGCCTATTGGAAGCGCTCGTCCGCCGGCAGGCCCAGAATATGACGACCGCGATCGGGGACGCCAATCGCGCCGCAGAAACGATCGAGGCGAAACTCGTCAATTTCGGTTTCACGCTGATGAGCTTCCTGTTCGACGAAAGCCACTTCCATTTCGATTCCATGCTGATCATCGAACGCGAGCGCCAGCCCGAGGCTGCGCAGCGCTTCTTCGATGCCGGGCCGGGTACGATGCGGCGCGAGCTTACGGCCATTCTGGCGGCGGCGCACAAGCGCGGCGATGTCGCCATAGCGAAACCGCAACGGGCGGCCGAGGATTTGCTATCCCTGTGGAAGGGCTTTGCCGATATGGAATTGCGGTTCGGCGTGGCCGAGAAACCCAGTCCCGCGCAGATCAAGAACCATGTCCGGCACGGCGTAGAGGTGTTCCTGCGCGCCTATCGGGCGGACTAGACCCCTAACGTCCCAGCGAGTGTTCGGCGACCATGTCCGCGAGATGGCCGTGTTTGGCCTCGGGCAGGTCGTGCCCCATCTCCTCGACCAGGGCGAAACGCGCGCCCTCGACCTGGTCCGCCACATCCTTGCCGCACGGGTGCGGAATAAGCGGATCGGCCTCGCCATGGATCACAAGCGTCTTCGCCTGGATGCGCTGCGCCCAGGGCCGCAGATTTCCGGTATCGATGATCGCCGCCAGCTGGCGCGACGGGCCCTCGGGATAGAGGCTGCGCGCGACATTCTTGCGAATAAGCTCCTCGATCTCGGCCTGCCGTTCCGCACCGCCGGGCGAACCGATCGCGTTGAAAAACCGGATACCGGCCGCGACGGCCTCCTCCTCGGTATCCGGACGATTGCGGGCCGCCTGGATCAAAATCTTGCGAATTTCCTTGTCGGGGCCCGGGAGGCCCGGCGCGTTGGTCGACGTCATCACCGGCATCAGCGACATCACCCGGTCCGGATAGTCCGCGCCGACGATTTGCGCGATCATGCCACCCATCGATACGCCCAGCACGTGCGCGCGCTCGATCCCCAGCGCATCGAGTACGCCGACGGCATCCGCCGCCATATGCTCCAGCGTATAGGGCGCCATCCGCCGATTCTTCAGAATCCGTTTGACGAGCATCTGCCACAGCGGATGCGGCGCTTTGACGCCGTCGAACTTGTGCGACAAGCCGATATCGCGATTGTCGTAGCGGATGACGCGAAACCCGCGCCCGACCAGCTCCTCGACAAAAGCGTCCGGCCATAAAGAGAGCTGCCCGGAAAACCCCATGATCAGCAACAGCGCCGGATCGTCGGGATTGCCATGATCCTCGACCTCGATTTCGATCCCGTTCGCCTGCACTTTCATTTGCGATCTCCTTTACGCCGACGTTAAGTGGGCGATTGAGAGGTGGAGGTCAAACAGGAGTAAGGAGGAAGCGGGTGGTGGCTTGCCGAGCCGCAGGCAAATTCCGCAACGAACAAGAATTCTGGGTTAAATGGACGGGCTGTAGCCCGCCTTCTTCCAGCGCTACAGATTAATCCTTAGCGCAGATGCTTGTTCGCGAACGCCCGGCCCGATCCGCTTTTCAGATAACGCTCGAAGGCGGCGGCGGTTTCGGTGTCCTCAAAGTAGTGAAAAGATACGATCCTCCAAGGCTTGTACTTGGCCGTATGTGGGATTGGCCAGCATTGTGAGCTGTCAGACGTTTGTGCACGTCTTTACAGAGACCCGTATAGTGTTGATCGGGGCGCTCGACGCTTTGGAGGATATAGACGTAGTGCATAGTTTCACTCGTTCTAATATCAGAGCTGGTTTGCAAGTTAGCCGGCTATCTAACTGCAACGGCCCGCCGTCGCCAAGGCTATGGCGGGCAACCTTCTTCCCAACGTTCGCTAATCGGCTGGCTTGCCAGCCGAAGCTCCCGCAGGGAGCGAAGGCTGGTGGACGGGGCTGGATTCGAACCAGCGTACGCTTGCGCGGGCAGATTTACAGTCTGCTGCCTTTAACCACTCGGCCACCCGTCCATCGGGGTCGCGGCGCATCCCGGAGGACAAGCAACGAAAGCGCGGCGAAGGGCGGCTCAATGGCGAAACACCGCTTGCCTGTCAACGCCGGTTGTTGGAAAGCGTGTCGCCATGGCGAAACGACGCAAAGCGAAACAGCGCGAGAGCCGCGCACCGCGTTTCTGGGGGCGGCATGCGGTGTCGGCGGCGCTCGACAACCCGCGGCGCACGATCCGCAAATTATGGGCGACGCATGACGGGGTTGCGGGCCTCGATCTGCCGTCGAATCTGCAGGTGGAAATGGCGGGCGTCGCCGATCTCGGCAGGCTCGTGCCGCAAGACGCCCCGCATCAGGGGCTGGTGATCGAAGTCGAGCCGCTGCCCGATATCGGAATCGAAGATCTGCTGGCCGATGCCGAGGACGGGCGCCCGCTCGTCATCCTCGATCAGGTCACCGATCCGCACAATGCCGGCGCGATCATGCGCTCCGCCCTCGCCTTTAACGCGCTGGGTCTCGTAACGCAGGACCGGCATGCGCCGCCTGAATCCGGCGCGCTGGCCAAGGCGGCGTCGGGCGCGCTCGAAATCCTGCCCTGGTGCCGCGTCGTGAACCTTGCGCGCGCGCTAGACCAGATCGCCGATGCCGGTTTCTGGCGGATCGGGCTCGCCGGCGATGGAGACGTGGAATTGGCCGAGGCGCTGGGCGGCAAGCGCGTGGCGCTGGTGCTCGGCGCGGAAGGCGCCGGGATGCGGCCCAATGTCGCGAGCCATTGCGACGCGCTTGCGCGCCTGCCGATCAGCGACCGGATCGAAAGCCTCAACGTTTCCAATGCGGCCGCCATCGCGCTCTACGCAAACCGGGAGAAGGGACAATCATGACGATCATACGCGCAGCACTGGCGCCTCTCCTCGCGCTTCTGCTCACCGGCTGTCTGTTGGTGCCCGGCCAGTTCGAAGCCGAAATGACGATCGCGGCCGACGGGGCGTTCGATTTTGCCTATCGCGGCGAGGTGCGCATCGGGGGCGACGAAAATCGGGGCGCGGTTGCGCCGTCCGGAGACGGCGGCGCGCGCGGCGATGCACCCGAATCCGGGTCGGTGGATCCTCAGTTCGAAGAGGCGGTCGCCGCCTTTATGGGAGGTCTCAACCCGAACAACGAAGAAACAGTCGTCGCATTCGCGGAACGGCTCGAGGCCCGGCGCGGATGGAACAGTGTCGACTATCGGGGCGAAGGACTATTCGATGTCGACTTCGCGACATCGGGCACGCTGGATCGCGATTTCCTGTTCCCGGTGGTTCCCGATTTCATCCTCAACTTCCCGATGGTCGCCGCGGTTCCGCGGGACGACGGCACGGTGCGCATCACGATCCTGGCGCTGATGCCGGAACCCAATGACGACGGTCAGGCGGAACCCGGCCCGATAGAAACGATCGGCAACGGCACGTTCACGCTCGTCACCACCGCGCCGATCGTCAGCACCAATGGCACGGTCAGCGAAGGCGACAATGCGGGCGAGATGATTATCCGCTGGTCTTCGGACGATCCGCCCGGCGAGCGACCGGAAGCGATCATCCAACTCGAACGCTAGCCCTGCGCCCTAGTCTTCCTGGGCGATCGTGACCTTGAGACCGTCCAGCGCATCCTCGAACGGAATCTGGCAGGACAGGCGCGAATGTTCGTTGCGATGGTCGGAGCTGTCGAGCAGATCATTCTCGTCCTCGTCCATCTCGGGCAGTTTGGACGCAAATTCCGGATCGACATGCACATGGCAGGTCGCGCAGGAACAGCAGCCGCCGCACAAAGCGAGGAAACCGCCGTCGATGCGGATAACGGCCTCACCGTGATGGAAGTGATCCGGGACAATGGCTTCGACGAACTCCTCGCTTTGTGCGGCGGCTGCTGTTCCTGCGCGACCTGCCATGTGCATGTCGATCCGGAATTTG
>JBCBSD010000007.1:0-119725 GCA_039819365.1 Pseudomonadota bacterium | reverse complement strand
TTGCGTCGGCGGCGGTGCCGGACGCGCGACTGCCGGTTGCGGCGCGCTTCGTGGGCCGGACGGTGCGGGAATGCAGGCGCTAAGCATGAGCGCCGAAAGGGTGGCCGCCAAGACGGGGGGCCGCATCCATGGGCGTTGCGCGCGCATGCAGCGCTCTTACCATGAAATACAGGGGTTTCCAGCGTCCAGCGCGGGCAAGGATAGAACAACTTCCGGCAGGCAAACTAGTCGAAAATGGCACTGAGCGCTTTCAGGGATTCATGATGGGTCATGTCGAGATGCAGCGGAGAGACGGCAATGTAGCCGTCCGCGATGGCCTCCAGGTCCGTCGAATGTTCAGGCGTGCCGACCATCGGGCCGAGGCCGAACCAGTAATAGGGATAGCCGCGTGGGTCCTTATTCTCGATGATCTGCAGCCGCCCGTAATCGCGCATGCCCTGGCTGACGGTCCGGATACCCTCCACGCGGTCGGGCGTCCGTGCCGGGAAGTTGATGTTCACGAGCGTGCGCGCCGGAAAATCATAGGCGAGGAGCTGTTCGAGCACCTTGCCGCCCCATTCCCGCGCAGCGGCGAAGGGCACGTCGTCGCCCTTGGCGTCTGGACCGTAGGTCTGGCTCAGCGCGATCGACGGCACGCCGGCAAGCGCGCCCTCCATCGCCGCGGAAACCGTGCCCGAATAGGTCACGTCTTCGGCGAGGTTCGCGCCGCGATTGACACCCGAGAGCAGTAGATCGGGCGGATTGTCTATCATGACCCGGTTGATCCCCATCATCACCGCATCGGTCGGCGTGCCGGTGACCGAAAAGCGGCGGTCATTATGTTCGCGCAGCCTGAGCGGCACGGTGAGAGTAAGCGAATGGCCTGCGCCCGATTGTTCCTCGGCGGGTGCCACGACCCAGATATCGTCGCTCAGCGTCGCTGCGATCTCTTCGAGAATCGCGAAACCGGGGGCGTTGATGCCATCGTCATTGGTCAGCAAGATGCGCATCAGCGTGCGGGCTCCAGTCGGTCCATGCCGTTCATATAGGGACGCAATGCGTCGGGAACGATGACGGACCCGTCGGCCTGCTGATAATTTTCGAGGATCGCGACGAGCGTCCGCCCGACGACGAGCCCGGACCCGTTCAGCGTATGGACGAAACGGGTCCCCTTGGTCTCGCCGTCCGGGCGATAGCGCGCATTCATCCGCCGCGCCTGGAAATCCCGGCATGTCGAACAGCTGGAAATCTCGCGATAGGTATCCTGACCGGGCAGCCAGACTTCGATATCGTAGGTTCTCGCCGCACCGAAACCGAGATCGCCGGTCGACAGGTTCATCCGCCGGAAGGGCAGATCGAGCCGGGTCAAAACATCCTCTGCGCAATCGGTCATGCGTTCATGCTCGGCTTCGGAGGTTTCGGGCGTCGTGATCGACACCATCTCGACCTTTTCGAACTGATGCTGGCGGATATAGCCGCGCGTATCCTTGCCCGCCGCGCCGGCTTCCGACCGGAAACAGGAGGTCAGCGCGACAAAGCGCATCGGCAGCTCGGCTTCGGCGAGGATATCGCCGCGCACGATATTGGCGAGGCTGACTTCGGCCGTCGGGATCAGCCAGCGATCGTCGGTCGTCCGGAACAGATCGTCGGCGAATTTGGGTAGCTTGTCTGCGCCGTACATGGTCTCGTCGTTGACGAGCATCGGTGGAAAGATCTCCTCATAGCCATATTCGCGCGTCAGGATATCCAGGCCGAACTGGCCGAGCGCGCGATGCAGTTTCGCGACCGCGCCGCGCACCAGCGTGAAACGCGCGCCCGAAATTTTCGCGCCGGTCTCGAAATCGAGACCAAGCGGCGGGCCGAGATCGGCATGGTCCTTGACGTCGAAATCGAACGAGGGCGGTTCGCCGATCCGCTTCAACTCGACATTATCGTCCTCGTCTTCGCCGATCGGCACATCGTCGGCCGGAATGTTGGGCAGGCCGGAGAGGCGGACCTCTATTTCGGCGGCGAGCGCCTTCTGCCGCTCTTCGAGTTCCGGCAGGCTTTTCTTGAGCTCGCCGACTTCGGCCATCAGCGCCTGCGCGGTATCTTCGTCGCCCTGTGCCTTCGCCTGTCCGATCGCTTTCGAGGCCTCGTTGCGCCGCGCCTGACCGGTTTGGACTTCGGTCAGCAGCGCGCGATTTCGCTCGTCGAGCGCAAGAATTTCCCGGGCAACGGGTTCGTCGCCGCGCTTCGCCATGGCGGCGTCGAATGCATCCGGATTTTCGCGTATCTGTTTCAGATCGTGCATGGTCCGGCGCTATGGCTGGCACAGTCTTTCTGCGCAACCCTCAACCCGGCTCGTGTGTTATAGGGGTAGCAAGAGGAGAAACCGTTCATGAAGATGCCGAATAATGCTTTCGTCGTAGTGGCCGATGGCCGGAAGATGCTGTTCTTCCGCAACGAGGGCGATTCCGAATATCCGCAGCTGGAGCTGGAACGAAAGCGCAAGCAGGAAAACCCGCCCAATCGCGAGCACAAGACCGACGAAGCGGGGCGCAGCTTCAGCAGCGCGGGGCCGGGCCGCAGCAAGATGGCGGAAACCGACTTTCACCAGCTGGAGGAGGATCGCTTTGCCGAGGAAACGGCGAAGCTGCTCTATCGCCGCGCCCATGACGGCGATTTCGAGGATCTGATCATCGTAGCGCCGCCCAGAACGCTGGGCGAGCTTCGTAAAAACTACCACCAGACGGTGAAGGACAAGCTGATCGGAGAGATCGACAAGGATCTGACCGGCCATACGATCGAAGATATAGAAAAGATTATCAGCTCGGCCGGCTAGGGGCGGCTGGGGTCATCTGGCCCGTAAACAGAAACGGCGCGATCCAAGGGGCTGGATCGCGCCGTTTCCCGTCTGTCAGACGTAATACTCAGGCTGCTGCCTGTTTCTTCTTTTTCCAACGCCGCCGGGCGACCAGCGCCGCTACGCCGCCGCCGAAGAGCAGGAGCATCGGCGGAGCGGGGACTTCCGTGCCGCCGGTCGACGACGAAGAACCGCCGCTCGAAGACGAGGAGGAACTGCTGGACGAGCTGGAGCTCGAACTGCCGCTCGACGAACCGCTGCTGCCGAAGCTGCTCGATCCGCCGGTCGCGCCCGACGATGTCGAGGACGACGAACCGCTCGATCCTGAAGAACCGCTTGATCCGCTCGATCCGTTGGAGCTGCCGTGACTGCTGCTACCGTGACTGCTGCTTCCGTGGCTACTGCTGCCATGACTGCTGCTGCCGCGGCTACTGCTGCCGCCCGACGAACTGGACGAACTCGAACTGGATGAACTCGAGCTTGAGCTGGAGCTCGAAGAGCTGGACGAACCGCCGGTGGACGATGTCGAGGTGCTGCTGATTCCGCCGGTCGATGTGGAGGTCGAGCTGCCGCCCGAGCCGCCGCTCGATGTCGAGCTGCTATTCTCGTTCTTGATGACGATATCGCCTTCGCGGACGAAGAATCCGCCGCCGCCTGACGAGCTGCCGCCGCCGAAGAACCCACCGACAAAGCCGCCACCGCCGATGAATCCGCCGCCGCCGATCAAGCCGACATCGCCGCCGCCGCCAAAGGCCGGAATTTCGTTGATGATCGGCGGGGGAACTTCATAGACGGCCGGTGCGGGCGTCGCGACTTGATTCGTCACCGTGACGACGGTCGGCGCCGGAGCACAGGTCGCCCTGTGCACCGCGCGCACGGGGCGCGCTTTACGATGCACGCGCGGCCGGTTGCCGATGTTGCGCGCCGCGATCCGCGGCTGTTCGGTGCGCACTTCCGTCGGACCGCCGGCAGGCGCTTCGGCGACATGGACCGCCCCGCCACCGACGATCGCCCCTCCGCATGCACAGGCCGATAATTTTGCTAGAGCCATTCTGACAGACATTGGCTTTCTCTTTCCTGTTGTTCGGAACCCCGGTTCGACGCCGTCCGAGCGCAAAATCCGGTGCTCAACGGCGGTACAAGGCATCAACGAAAAATTAATCGCAATATCGTTAACCATGTTTACGATGGTTAATCAGTGATTTGCGGCAGCCCATTGCGAACATTCGCGGTTAATGACCCATTGAGGGACAGTTTTGACGGTTAATCGTTGCGGGTCGCATGTCGGATGCGGGGCGGATGTCGCGCCATCCGGCGTCGGCAGTGTGGCGATATCGTCGAATCGCGCTTGTGCCGACGGCGGCCTGTGAGTATAGGCCCGCGCCATGGCAGGACGCCGGATCGCCTATTGATTCGAAAGCGTTTTTGCGCCGCGATACTTGGAATCGGTCTGGTGGGGGAACGTCACATGGCAACAGCCGCGCAAGCACCAAAAAAGCGCGACCCCGGAAAAGGCCGGCCGTCCGACTCCGATACGCCGCCGCGCATCGACCGTGAACTCGATCACGACGCGCCGTTCATGGGCGAGGCGCATCAGGCCTATTTCCGCGAAAAGCTGATTGACTGGAAGGCGAGCATCGTGCGCGATGTCGACGGGACGCGCGAACAGTTACGCGAAGGCCCTATCCGCGAACCCGACGCTACCGACCGTGCATCGAGCGAAACCGACTGGTCGATCGAACTGCGCCGCCGCGATCGGCAGCGCAAACTGGTTGCCAAGATCGACTCGGCGTTGCGCCGGCTCGACAATGGCGAATTCGGTTACTGCGTCGTTACCGGCGAGCCGATCTCTCTGGCCCGGCTCGATGCCAGGCCCATCGCCACGATGACCATCGAGGCGCAGGAGCGCCATGAACGCAATGAGCGGACTACCCGCGACGAGTGACCGCCTGGCTCGTCGAGCGCGCTAGTGCGTGACGAGCCGCTCCTTGATCTTCAATTTCTGTTTTTTCAGCTCGGCGATCTTGATCTGGTCGGGTGAGGGGCGCTGCATTTCCGCTGCTATCTTCGCATCCAGGCCGGCATGCTTGGCTTCAAGGGCGGACTCATGAGCATTATCCATCACTCTCTCCTTATCTTGCGGGAGCAAAGCTACCTGTTTCGACGCCATTTGTCTGCCCCCTAGTTGGGAAGGCGCGGCGGATCGTGGCCTTGCAACTATAAGGCGTTGATGACATCGGATAGCGCTATGGAAGAGGTGATATTGAGAGTGAAACTGGCGGCGCTCAAGTCCGAGCATCGCGATCTCGACGGTGCGATCGACGCGCTGCTCGAGGCGCCGGCCAAGGACCAGCTCCAGCTCGCCCGGCTGAAAAAGCGCAAGTTGCGTCTCAAGGACGAGATTACGGACATCGAAGACAGGCTGCTGCCCGACATCATCGCCTGACGATGTGCCGACCGAACACAAAAAGGGCCGGCCCGGATATCCGGACCGACCCCTTTATTCGAGACCTTCGACGCGCTTACGCGGCTTCGCGATCCTCGTCATTATGCGCGTCGATCGTTTTCGGGGCGTCACCGCCGCCGATCGCAATCTTGCGCGGCTTCTTCTCTTCGGGGATCTCGCGCGCGAGCTCGATATTGAGCAGTCCGTGCGCATAATCCGCACCGGTCACCTTGATGGTGTCGGCGAGTTCGAACCGGCGCTCGAATGCGCGCGTGCCGATCCCGCGATGGAGGAATTCACGCGTTTCGTCGTCCTCGCGCTCTGCGACGCGCCCGCTGATGATCAGCACATTTTCGTGCACCGTCACGTCGAGCTCGTCTTCGGCGAAGCCGGCAACCGCCATCGAAATCCGATAGGCGTCTTCGCCCAGCTTTTCGATATTATAGGGCGGATAGGCATTGCCTTCGCCACGGGTCGCCGTGTCCATCAGGCGGTTCAGATTCTCGAATCCGACCGAGGAGCGAAGAAGGGGGGTGAAATCGATAGTACGCATTGTCAAAAATCCTTTCAGTAAGCGATTTAAGAGTGGTTTCCGGCCCGCGGATCGCCCGCGCAGCCCGTCTCGACCGCCCCGAAAATGGCGACGGTTTCGACACGAATAAAATGGGATTTCATTGTCCTTTTTCAAGGGGGCAGACCGGCCCGGATCGGGACATTGGCGGTTAACCAGCACTGCTCACCCTGTTTGCGCTTTTCGCCGTGCAGAGGCTGTGCCAAGGGAGCCGGCAGAAGGAAATTATGTCGACTATCGTCACCCAAGAGGGACTTGCCCGAAAGCTCGTGGATTCGCTGTATGTGGAGGCGATGGTGCTGGCGGACGAGGCCCGCGCCTATTTCGAAGATCATGGCGTCGAAGCGCGGGACGGCCTGGAACCGTCGCTGCGCGTCGGTTACGCCGTCGAATCGCTCAAGGTTACCACGCGGATGATGCACGTGATCGCCTGGCTGCTGACCTGGCGCGGCGAGGCCAAGGGCGAGATCACGGCGCAAGCGGCCAAGCATCCGGATCGGCGGCTCGGGCTCACCAGGAAGAGCGACAGGGCCGTGGTCGAACAATTGCCCGAAGGCGCGCAAAAACTGATCGCGGCAAGCGAAGAATTGTACAAGCGGGTCAGCCGCCTCGAGCGCGACCTGCTTGACCCGCCCGAACAGGCCGAACCGAGCCCGGCGCGCAGTCTGCTCGGCCGGCTCGAACGCGCGTTTTAGCCTTCTTCAGACCTTCGGCTTCGCCTCAGGGCCGGTCTTGCGCTCAACCGATGGGCTGAGTCTGACGAACTAGTATAAACGCTCCAGCAAGCTCTCTTTTGCCGCGCGATATTCGGCTTCGAGCCGGTCGACGCGCTCGGCAATGCTTTCGACCTTTTCGACCGCGCCGACGCCCTGGCCCGCGCCCCAGATATCCTTCCAGGCTTTCTTGTCCTGATTGCCGCCGGAACCGAAATTCATCGTCGAGATATCGCCCTCGGGAAGATTGTCGGGGTCGAGCCCGGCATTTTCGATCGACTGGCGCAGATAATTGCCTTTCACACCGGTAAACAGGTCCGAATAGACGATATCGGCGGCGCGGCCCTCGACGACGCCCTTCTTGTAACTGTCTACGGCGTTGGCCTCCTCGGTCGCGATAAAGGCGGAGCCGATATAGGCGAGATCGGCGCCCATCGCCTGTGCGCCGAGGATCGTGCCACCCGTCGCCATCGATCCCGATAGCAGCAACGGCCCATCGAACCATTCGCGGATTTCGGATACGAGCGCGAAAGGCGAGATCGTGCCGGCATGGCCGCCCGCGCCCGCTGCGACCGCGATAATCCCGTCCGCGCCTTTTTCGACCGCCTTGCGTGCAAAGCGGTCGTTGATGATGTCGTGCAGGGTGATCCCGCCCCAATTATGCACCGCGTCGTTGAGCTCGACCCGCGCGCCCAGGGAGGTGATTGTGATCGGCACCTGCCACTTTTCGCAGGTCGCCAGATCCTCTTCGAGGCGATTGTTGGATTTGTGCACGATCTGATTAACCGCGTAGGGCGCCGCCGGGCGGTCCGGATTGTCGCGATTATGCGCGGCCAGTTCTTCGGTGATCTGATGCAGCCACTCGTCGAGCTGTGGCTGGGGCCGGGCGTTGAGCGCGGGAAAAGAGCCGACGATCCCCGCCTTGCATTGCGCGATCACGAGTTCCGGACCCGAAATGATGAAGAGGGGCGCGCCGACCAGCGGCAGGCGCAGCGTATCGAAAAGGGGGCTGGGTAAAGTCATTTCGGTTTCCTAGCGCAACCTATTGGTCTGTCCACCCGATATTTGGGACAGGGTTTTGTGGTTCATGTCATTCCCGCGCTGCGCGAAAGCGGTTAGGCGGGAAGCATGCCGCAACTCGCCGCCCTCTTTGCGCTAACCGCATTGCTCTACGCGTCGGTCGGATTCGGCGGGGGATCGACCTATAATGCGCTGCTCGTGCTCAACGGCACCGACTACCGCATCCTTCCGGCGATTGCGCTGATCTGCAACGTGATCGTGGTGGCGGGCGGGAGCTGGCGTTTCTGGCAGGCCGGGCATGTCAGCCTCGCGCGGATACTGCCCTGGATCGTGCTCTCGGTGCCCGCGGCCTGGCTGGGCGGCCGGTTGGCCGTTTCGGAGACGCTGTTTGTCGGACTACTCGGCGGATCGCTGCTCGTCGCGGGTTTACAGCTCGCTTTTGAGCGAAAAAGGGCGGTCGAAGAAGGCCAAACGCGCCATGTCGCGCGGCCGGTCAGCTATGCGGCGGGCGGCGGCATAGGGTTCCTTTCCGGCATGGTCGGGATCGGTGGCGGAATATTCCTCGCGCCTGTCCTCTATCTGTTGCGCTGGGGCGGGCCGCGAGAGATTGCCGGGACCGCGAGTCTCTTTATCCTCGTGAATTCGCTGGCCGGTCTAGCGGGGCAGCTGATGAAGCTGGAGGCCGAATATGGTGTGACCAGCGCGATGGATGTGCTGCGCGACTATTGGCTGCTGTTCCCGGCCGTGTTGATCGGCGGGCAAATCGGCTCGCGGCTGGGAAGCACCCGAATCCCCCCGCTGCTGGTCAAAAGGCTGACAGCGGTGCTGATCCTCTACGTCGCGGCCCGCTTGCTATGGGGCTGGTACGCCCTCATAGCCTGATCGGAAGCGCGCACCCTGCGCGCTGATCAGGGGGAAAATGGAAATGCGAAAAACATTCGGGCCGGCCATATTGGTCAAGGCAATGGTCTATGGTCTGCTGGCCACTGCCAGTGTGCAGCCTGCCAATGCTCAGCCAAACACTGCCGCAATGCCTGTGCAGGAGGTGAATGGCTGGAATGTGGTCCGTGCGACCCATGACAGCGGGCTTTTCCAACGGACCTCGCCTGACCAATGGACCGAGTTCCACGATAGCGGCGCGACTTTCACCTTCGAGGAACGCAACCGCGATGAATGGTCTGTCTATATGTATGATGGCTCCCGCAATGTCTGGCTCCAGATCGACATCCATCGCAACATGATCTCGGCTGGAACCGGCGACGCCGAGCGCATCGATATCTATGCGATAACCGGATCCGCAGCTGGCGCGGTCACGGGAAACCCGTTGGTCGACAGCGGCATCACCGGCCGAAACGTTATAAGGGCCGATTATGATGGGGGTCTCTTTCAGTCGACGAACGGTATGGAATGGTTGGAAGTGACCGACGATGGCCGGACGTTCCGGTTCCAGGAGCGCAATCGCGACGATTGGTCGGCCTATCTCTATGACGCGTCCCGCGACGTGCGCCTTCAGATCGATATCCACCGGCAGATGATAACCATTGCGGACGGCAATGGCCCGATGCGTGACTTGTACGCCATCAGCTCTGCGCGCCGATAAGCCGCACGCTCCATGCTCGGCGCGCTTGCTGTGGCGTCGGTTCGGGCTCATAAACTGAGCGCGCCGAAGAAGAGGGGACAGCTTTAGTGTCTATGCCGGAAATCCGTATCGCGGGGAATGACGATCGCGCGCGGGCGGTCGACACGATAACGCTCGGTTTCGCCAACGACCCGCTGGTGCGCTGGATGCTGCCTGATGCCGAATCCTATTTGCGGACATTTCCGCAGATGGTCGATGCTTTCGGCGGCGGCGCGATTGCGGCCGGCTCAGCCTATATGGCGGACGGGGGGTGCGCGGTCGCCTTGTGGCTGCCGCCCGGAGAGATGCCCGACGAGGAGCGGATGGAGCGCCTGATGGGAGAAAATATCGCGCCTGACATGCTCGATGAGGTCGGCGCGGTATTCGAGGAGATGGACGCGTACCATCCCCATGACGAGCCGTGCTGGTATCTGCCGCTGATCGCCGCGGACCCCGCCTGGTTGGGACGCGGGCTGGGCGGCATGTTGATGAAACATGCGCTGCGCCGAGTCGATGAGGACGGGCTGCCCGCCTATCTGGAATCGTCCAACCCGCGGAATATCTCGCTCTATGAGCGCCATGGTTACGAGGTGATGGGCGAGATCCGGCATGGCGGTTCGCCCGTCGTAACGCCGATGATCCGGGCGGCGCGTAGCTAGATCTATCGCCTATTCGTGCGCCTGATATACGCGCCGAATGGCTTCGATCAGGAACGCGGTGGCAAGGCTGAACAGGATAAGCCCGTTTGCGGCGATAAAGCCCGACAGCAATCGCCACGGCTTTTCCAGCAACACGTCTCCGAACCCGAGCGTCGTGAAGGACACGGCCGAGAAATAGAGCGCGTCCTCCGGTGTCGTGAACACGCCCAGGATCATGAATCCGGCCGCCCATAACCAGACTGCGATGCTCAGTGCCGCAACCATCCACAAGGTCATGGCGGTGAGGAAGACGATGAGCCGCAGCGTCCGGTGCCCTACCAATAACCGATCGCCAACGCGATTCCCGGCCGCGATTGCGATGCCGATAAAGCCCGCAGTCACCAGGATCGTCAATGCGATTAGAATCGAGCCGACGGCAATCTGGGCAAACATGGCGCTGGGCTATTCCGCCTCTGGCGCGACATAGGGGCGTGGGGCTGCCGGCGGATTGCATCCCAGGGCCGACGCCACGCCTTTCAGATAGGCGCGCCGGGCAACGCCGCGAATGTGCAGTTCGAGCAGGCGCCTTTCCCGGTCCTCGGCGCCGGATAACTCGCGCACCAGGCTGCGAAACGGGATCAGCCCGCCGACGATCGAGGATGCACCACTCTGGACGCGCTCGAGCGTATCGTCGTCATCGGGTCGGGGCATGTCGGCGTCCGGGCCGAGCGCGGCATCGAGCAGGGCGACTTCCTCGCCGATCGCGGAGCATCGCCGCCGCGCGATGGGCTGATAGGGGGAATCGAGATCGATAAGCACTTCGGGCACCCGTTCGGCGCGCAGATTGAGATCGCTGAGCGGCGTGAGCGCGACTTCGCCCACAGCTTCGCCGATCTCCTCGGCCGATGCGCCTCCCTCGTCCTGCGCCGAAGCCGCCGTCGTTGCGAACGCCACGAGCGCCGGTCCCAGGAGATATTTGGAAAAAGCTGAAATCCGCATATTCGTGTCCCCTGCCAAAAAAGGCAGGCATAACGGATAAGAGCCGGATCGTCAGCACCGGATGGATGGAAGGATGGTGGACGCACCAGGGCTCGAACCTGGGACCCGCTGATTAAGAGTCAGCTGCTCTGCCAACTGAGCTATGCGTCCATTCCATTTTGGCGTCCCGCACGGCCGGTGCCTGTCGGGAAGGCGGGGCGGTTAGCATGGTGCTTGCAGTTCCGCAAGCGCGAAGGCTCCGGCTCTTACCGGCGGCGCATCCGGTTTTCGCGGTCGATCGACATCAGGATGCCGATGCAGATCAGCACGGTCAGCATCGCCGAACCGCCATAGGATACCAGCGGCAGCGGAATGCCGACGACCGGCGCGAGCCCCATCACCATCATCAGGTTGATCGCGAAATAGAAGAAGATCGTCGTCGACAGGCCGGCCGCGGTCAGTTTCGCAAAAGTGGATTCGGCCCGGCGCCCGACCCGAATGCCCCAGCGGATCAACAGCGCAAAACCGAGGATCAGGAGCAAGCCGCCTAACAGCCCGAATTCCTCGGCCATGGTCGCAAACACGAAATCGGTATGGCCTTCCGGCAGATAGGCGAGGTGGCTCTGGGTGCCATTGAGGAACCCTTTGCCGAACAGGCCGCCCGACCCGATCGCGATCTTGGATTGCGTGATATGATAGCCGGTGCCGAGCGGATCGTTCTCGGGACTGAGAAAGGTGAGCACGCGGTTCTGCTGATAGGGCTGGAGCAGGAACTGGAAGGCGAGGGGGATCGCCGCTGCCATCGCGGCCGCGCCGCCGACGAACAGCCGCACCGGAAGGCCGGCCAGAAACATAACGGTGACGCCGGCGGCGACCAGGACGAGCGTCGTCCCAAGATCGGGCTGGATGACGACGAGCGCGGCGGGCAGCGCGATAATCAGCAATGCCGGCCAGATCGCGACGAAGCGGCGCAGTTCGCCCGAGGGGAGCGTATCGTAGAATTTCGCCAGCGCGAGTATCAGCACCGGCTTCATGATCTCCGACGGCTGGATGCGCATGAAACCGAGGTCCAGCCATCTCTGGCTGCCGCCGCCGACCTGGCCCATAATCTCGACACCGAGCAGGCTGAGCAGGGTCGCGCCGTACAGCGGAAAGGCGAAGAATTTCCAATGCTCCTCGCGAAAATGGGACAGCATGATCGCAACGGCGAAAAACAGCATGAACCGAATGGCGTGGTTCAAAGCCCAGGGCTGAAGCTGACCGCCTGCCGCTGAATACAACACGGCGAGGCCGAGGCCGAATATGGCGAGCACAAGCAGGATGAGCTTCCAGGGCAGCTGCGCCAACGGCTCGGGGACGAGGGAGTCGGGATTGGACGCCATCAGGGAGCCTGCTCGTCATCATCGTCATCGCTCTCGGCGCGCGCGGGAACGACGGGCAATCCTTCGCGTGCCGGGAGCCCCTGATCCCGGCGATACTCGGCTTCCTGCCGCGCCATGCGAGCGAAAATGTCGCCGCCCCAGCCAGCCTCCAGCCGCTCCAGCTCTTCGTTCGCGCGATCGGGATCGTAGAGATAGGTGATCGCATCGCGGGCGACGGGCGAGGCGGCCCGGCCACCGGACATGCCGTGCTCGACGACCACCGCGCATGCATAGAGCGGATCGTCGGCCGGCGCGAAGGACACGAACAGGCCATGATCGCGGAACCGCCAGGGCACGCCGCGTCCGCCGCGACCGGCCGAGAGGTTGACCACCTGTGCCGTCCCGGTTTTCCCGGCGAGCCGCACATCGTCGAGCGGGAGGCGGGCGCGGGGGGCCGTGCCCGCGCCGTTTACCACCTCGTCCATACCGGCACGGACGAGCTGCAGATTTTCTTCCGCGATGCCCGTCAGGGCGCTGGGCTGTGCGGCCCTGTCCTGCACGAACCGGGGGCTCACGTCGCGTCCCGATGCGATCCGCGCGGACATGACGGTCAGTTGCAGCGGCGTGGTGAGCAGGTAGCCTTGGCCAATCGACGTGTTGAGCGTATCGGCGTCGGTCCATTCACGGTTGTGCCGGCGGACGACCCATTCGTCGTCCGGAACCGTGCCGTAATTCTGGTTGGCGACGGGAATCGGATATTCCGCGCCAAGGCCCAGTTTTCGCGAAACTTCGGCGATCTGCTGGATGCCGATGCGGCGGCCCATGGTATAGAAATAGGTGTTGCAGCTGCGCGCGATGGCCCGGTGAAGATTGACCGGGCCGTGCACGCCGAGACAGCCGAATCTGCGATTGCCGAGCCGATAGCCGCCATTGCAATAGACGATCTCCTCTGGATCGACGCCGGCTTCCAGCGCGGCGAGCGCGGCGACCGGCTTGAAGGTCGATCCGGGCGGATACATGCCGAGCAGGGATTTGTTGCGCAGCGGCACCCGCTCGTCTTCCGACAGCATGTTATATTCGGGATGGCTGATGCCGTCGGAAAAACTGTTGGGATCGAAACAGGGCATGCTCGCCATCGCCAGCACATCGCCGGTGCGGCAGTTCATCACGATCGCTGCGCCCGATTCATCGCCGAGCCGGCGCCCCACATATTGCTGCAGCCCGGCATCGACCGTCAGTTGCAGCGTTTCTCCCGGCCGGTCGGGCCGCGTATCGAGTTCGCGAACCAGCTGGCCGCGCGCGGTAACCTCGGCGCGCCGGGCGCCGGGCTCGCCGCGCAGGCGATCCTCGAACGTTTTTTCCAGGCCGTCCTTGCCGACTTTGAAGCCCGGGAACAGGAGGAGCGGATCTTCGCCTTCTTCCAGATATTGCTCACGTGTCGGCGCGCCGACATAGCCGACCAGATGGCCGACGGCTGCGCCCGCCGGATAATAACGTGCAAAGCCTTGCACCGGTGCGACACCGGGCAGGTCGGGCAGGCGGACGTTGACGGCGGCGAACTGCTCCCACTCCAGACCGGCGGACACCTGTACGGGCTGCGCCCCGGGAACGGTGTCGAGTTCTTCATTGATGCGCTCGATCTCTTCGCTGGGAAGGTCAAGCAACTCCGTCAGCGCGGCGAGTACGGGCTCGCGGTCATGCAACCTGTCCGGGATCAGGTCGACGCGAAAGTCGGAGCGGTTCATCGCGATGGGTTGCCCTGCGCGATCGACAATCCAGCCGCGCCGGGGCGGGATAAGGCTCAGCTGTACGCGATTGCTTTCGGACAATAATTGCCATTGCTCATTCTCGGCGATCGAAATCCAGGCCATCCGCGCGCCGAGCAATCCGGCCACGCCGAGCTGCGCGCCGCCGAGCAGCATCGCGCGGCGGGAATACATGGTCCTGCGCATGTTATCGTTGATCGAGAGGGACGGCCGGCGGCGCTTCACAGCATCAGTCTCCGCCGGTCGAGCCGGGCGCACAGGCGCAGCACGAGCGGGAAGAGCAATATCGTCGCAGCAATCTGGGGCAGCAGCGGCCAGAAAATCCAGCCGCCGCCTGTCAACGCATTCAACACCATGACACCCATGATATAGGAAGTCAGCGCGCCTGTCGCGACCAGCCAGTCAATCCAGTAATCGCGCCACATCGCCCGGTTCTCCGCGAATTCGAGCGCGAGCAGTATCGCGGTCCAGAGCAGCATGCCGCTGCCGATGGGGTTTCCCGAGAGCAGGTCGTCGAACAGGCCGAAGGGCAGACCCGCCCAGATTGGCCAGATCTCGGGCCGCAGGAAACGCCAGGCCAGAAAGATCATAAGCGCGAAAGGCGGCAAAAGCGGCGCTTGTGCGATGAGCGGGACCAGGCAGAGCAGGGAGCCGGCGATTACGCTGGCAGCCGGGATCAGGCTGAGTTGCGCCCGGACCAGCGCCAGATTTTCATCCGCTGCGCGCAACCGGCTCATGGCGTTTCTGAAAATCCGGGCGTTGCCGTTTCGTCCCCATCGCTGTCGGTTTCCGCAGGCTCTTCTTCTTCGACAGTCGGCTCATACGCCGGCTGGACGATCGCAAAGTCGAGCGAGGCCGGGTTGGCGAGCGGTGTCGCAAGCGCCGAGTCTCCGAACACTTCGATAATCACCGCGACCGGCACGTTGGGTGGATAGATGCCGCCCGTGCCGCTGGTGATCAGCACATCGCCCTGTTCGAAGGGGCTGCGGCCCGCTTCGAGCGCGCGCACCTCGACCTGCCCGTCGCCGCGTCCGGTCGTAAAAGCGGGCGTACCGTCGCGCGTCAGCCGCACCGGCACGATATTGGACCGGTCGGTGAGCAGCAGCACGCGCGAGGCGGAGCTGCCGCTGTCGATGATCCGGCCGACCAAGCCGTCGGCGGCACTCACCGGCTGGCCCGACTGCACGCCCTGATTGCGACCGGCGAACAAGGTGGCGGTGCGGCGGACGCTGGTCAGGCTGGAATTGACGAGCCGCGCGGTGACGATGATTTCGCTTTCGCCCTCGATCAGATTGACGAGTTGCCGCAGGCGGCGGTTCTCCAGCGCGGTCGCTCGCGCCTCGATCAGCTGCCGCCGTGCGACATCCAGTTCGGCGCGCAGTTCGGCATTCTGTCGGCCGGCATTCCACCAGTTGGCGATATAATCGTCGATCCGCCCGCCGCTCTGTACCGCGCCGCGCCCGGATGCGGAGACGGGCGCCGTGACGGTGCTGACGGCACCGCGGATCGAGGCGAAACCCTGCGGGTCGAATATCGCGATGATGATAAGGCCTGCGCCGATAAGCGCGCCGGTGATCGCGACGACATAGCCGGCGAACAGGCCGAAGCGCGCGCGGCGGGAAAAACCGGGGCGCTTCGATCCTTGTGAGGCCACTGGCCGTCTCCCTTGGCTTATCCGGCCCGATTATCCGGTGCTGAGAACGCCGCGGAAGATTTCCTCTTCGAGTGCGCGGCCCGTGCCGAGTGCAACACAGGTCAGCGGGTCTTCGGCAATGGTGACGGGAAGACCGGTTTCGCGCCGCAACACCTCGTCGATGCCCTCGAGCAGCGCGCCGCCACCGGTGAGGACGATGCCCTGATCGACGATATCGGCGGCCAGTTCGGGCGCTGTATTCTCGAGCGCGATGCGCACGCCCTCGACGATCGTGCCGACGGGTTCCGAGAGTGCTTCGGCGAGCTGGCCCTGGTTGATCGAGATTTCCTTAGGCACGCCGTTCACCAGGTCGCGACCCTTGATATGGATCGTCTGCCCCTTGCCGTCGGCGGGCATCAGCGCGACGCCGACCTCCTTCTTGATTCGCTCGGCCGTCGCTTCGCCAATCAGCAGGTTGTGGTTACGTCTGACATAGGAGCTTATCGCTTCGTCCATCTTGTCGCCGCCGGTGCGGACCGAAGTCGTGTAAGCAAGCCCGCGCAGCGAGAGCACGGCGACTTCGGTCGTGCCGCCGCCGATATCGACGACCATCGATCCGATCGGTTCGGTTACCGGCATGTCGGCACCGATCGCGGCTGCCATCGGCTCCTCGATCAGGAACACCTGGCTGGCGCCGGCATTGGAGGCCGCGTCGCGGATCGCGCGGCGTTCCACCTTGGTCGATCCGGACGGCACGCAGATCACGATCTGCGGCCAACGCGGAAAGCGGCGTGTGCCATGCACTTTCTGGATGAAGTGCTTGATCATCTGTTCGGCCACATCGATGTCGGCGATCACGCCGTCGCGCAGCGGCCGGATCGCCTCGATTGCGTCAGGCGTCTTGCCCATCATCACCTTGGCATCTTCGCCGACGGCGCGGACACGCTGAATGCCGTTGATCGTCTCTATGGCGACCACAGAAGGCTCGTTGAGAACGACGCCGCGTCCGCGGACATAGACGACGGTATTCGCCGTACCCAGGTCGATCGCCATGTCATGGGACATGATCTTGAAAAAGCGTTGGAACCACATGTTTGGAACTGTCTCGTGCAAAAGGGTTTGGAGCTAGGGGAATCGGCGCTTGACAGGCCTTGACACCCCCATAGCGCTTATCGGTGCTTTTGCACTAATATTTTCCGCGAATCGCTGTGGATCGTCCGCTCGTGCGGTGTCGGGACATGCGATAAAGACGTGTCCATGCCAATTCGCCGTCTCCCCGAACATCTGGTCAACCGCATTGCGGCGGGCGAAGTCGTCGAACGTCCGGCGAGCGCGCTCAAGGAACTGGTCGAAAACGCCGTGGATGCGGGGGCGACGCGCATAACGGTGCGGCTATCGTCGGGCGGTATCGACCGGGTCGAGGTCATCGACGATGGCTGCGGCATGTCGCCGGAAGAGATGGCGCTGGCGCTGGAGCGGCATGCGACATCCAAGCTGCCGGACGACGATATCGAGGGCGTCGAAACGCTCGGTTTTCGGGGCGAAGCGCTGCCGTCGATAGCCAGCGTGGCGCGGCTGACGCTCGAAAGTCGGGTGCGGGGCGCGGAGGGCTGGTCGAAAATCGTCGATAATGGCGAGCTGGTCGAGGAGGGGCCGGCGGCGCTGCCGCCCGGTACCCGCGTCGTCGTCGATACGCTCTTCGCCAAGGTGCCAGCCCGACGCAAATTCCTGCGCACGCCGCGTTCCGAATATGGCGCGGCGGCCGATACGATCCGGCGGCTCGCGATGGCGCGGCCCGATATCGGTTTCACGCTTGAGCATGACGGGCGGCGCAATATTTCCGTCCAGCCCGGTGAAACTCGCGCGGAGCGGGTGGCAGCGTTGACCGACCGACAGCTGACCGAAAACAGCGTCGCCGTCGATTATCAGCGCGGCACGGCGAAGCTCGAAGGCGTGGCGAGCCTGCCGACCTTCAACCGCGGTGTTGCGGATCACCAATATCTGTTCGTGAACGGCCGCCCGGTGAAGGACCGCTTGCTGATCGGCGCGGTGCGCGGGGCGTATCAGGACTTGCTCGCGCGGGATCGGCATCCGGTGCTTGCATTGTTCCTGACGGTGCCGCCCGGCGAAGTCGATGTAAACGTCCATCCGGCGAAGACCGAAGTACGGTTTCGCGAGCCCGGCAATATTCGCGGGCTGATCGTCGGCGGCCTGCGCCACGCGCTCGACGAAGCCGGTTTCCGGAGCGTGCAGCGGCCGTCGGCAGGGGCGCTGGGCAATTGGCAGACCGAACCTGTAGGGGCGTCGCCGGGACAGGATTCCACCGCTTATCCACAGACCTATCAACAGAATTATGGACAGGGCGGAGCCTTTTTCACGCCGCCGCCCGGCTCCGATCAGGCCAGCGTTTGGGACCGATCGCCCGATTACCAGCCGGCGCCTGAAGGCCGCGCTGAAATGGCCGAGGCGCCGGTGCCCGAGGCTGCGGACCATCCACTCGGTATCGCGCGCGGCCAGGTTTCGGAAACCTATATCGTCGCCGAGGCCGAGGACGGGCTCGTGATTGTCGACCAGCATGCCGCGCATGAGCGGCTGGTGCTCGAACGCATGAACCGCGCGATGGCCGAGGGCGGGGTCGCGTCGCAGGGCCTGCTCGTGCCCGAAGTCGTCGAGCTCGACGAAAGCGCCTGCGATGCGCTGGAGGAGCGGATCGGCGAACTCGTCGAACTCGGCCTGGAACTCGAACGGTTCGGCCCCAAGGCGATGCTGGTTCGCGCGACGCCCGCGATGCTCGGCGCGGGCGATGTCAAAGGGTTGATCACCGACCTCGCCGACGAAATCGCCGCCTATGACCAGCATCTGAGTCTCAAGGAAAAGCTCGACCATGTCGCCGCAACCATGGCCTGCCACGGATCGGTGCGGGCGGGGCGGGTCCTAAATGTCGCCGAAATGAACGCACTGCTTCGCGAAATGGAGGTGACGCCGCATAGCGGCCAATGCAATCACGGCCGCCCGACCTGGGTGAAGCTCGGCCATGGCGATATCGAGAAGCTGTTCGGGCGGAAGTGATCCTGTCCGCTAATCCGGCGCGCTCGCCCGATAATGTCCGGTCGCTGTCGTTCCGAAACTGATCGAACACATATGCTCGAACCGCGCGTGATCGCCGCAGCCGACGCCTGCATAGCGGAATTCGGAAGTGAAGATCAGGTCGCGATGACCGCGATCTGGCACGCCGTCGTCGACGATGAGCTGGCGGACGACTTCGCGCCTGTCGGACGGGCCATAGGATATCGCTTCGGCGACATAGCGGCCGCCGCCGCGCCGCTGCGCCCGGTCACCAGCGCGCGCGCCGTCATCAGAGGCATGGCCGAGCGCGCCGCGCGGACCCTGTTCGTCCACATGATCGTCGGCGGCCCGCGCAAGGAGCCAGCTCGCGGCGAAGGGCGGCAGGGGATCTTGCCGCTCGAGAAAGGCGATGGCCTCGTCGACGGCCGAGACGCCTTCGCTCGTCAATATGCCGGCACGGTCGCCGGGACGCCGCATGACCCTGCCTTCGAAATAGGTGCGATATTCGCGCAGAATATCGGCATAGGCCGCGGGATCGGCCCGGATGCGGTTCATTTCCTCCAGCACAATGGTCTCACGCGCCGACATTGCGCCGGCGGACTGCGCATGCACGGTGCCGGAAAATGTGCATAAGGCCAGCAATGCCGCGATCAGCCGTATCATATGGTCCTGCTCCTCGGGTGCACTGCGATAGCCGCGCGCCAATGATCGGCAGGTTAACGCAAGCAGCCCGCAAACCGGAAGCGAAGATGTCGGGTATCGGCGTTCTCCCGGCCAAAGGCGCTCCCGCATGAAAGTCATCGCCGTCAGCCGAAAGGCCGCGCACGGCATCGCCAAGCTCAATGTCGATTCGATCCGCCTGGTCGCCGGTCATGGCGTCGAAGGCGATGCGCATTGCGGCACGACTGTGCAGCATCGATCCCGCGTGGCGCAGAATCCGGATCAACCCAATTTGCGCCAGGTGCATCTGATCCACGCCGAGCTTTTCGATGAATTGGCGGGGAAGGGGTTTGCCGTGGCGCCGGGCGATATGGGCGAGAATATCACGACGCAGGGCTTGGATTTACTCGCATTGCCTGCGGGTACGGAATTGGTGCTGGGCGAAAGCGCGCGCATTCGGATCACGGGATTGCGCAATCCCTGCAAGCAGCTGAACGGCCATACGCCGGGGCTGATGAGCGCGGTGCTCGACCGCGACGATAATGGCGCGCTGGTTCGCAAGGCCGGTGTTATGGCCGTGGTTCTGGACGGCGGGGACGTGCGCGCCGGGGATGCGATTGCCGTTACGTTGCCCGATGGCGATCAGCGGGCGTTGGAGCCTGTCTAAACCTTCTCCCCTTGTGGGAGAAGGATATGGAGATTTGCCGACGAAGGAGGCTAGTCGGAGTTGGATGAGGGGTATTTTCGATACAGACGAGGTACGACCCCTCACCCAGCTCGTTCTAAGCTGCTGCCTTGCTAAGAACTCGGCATCCCTCTCCCACAAGGGGAGAGGGTTTATTGCACTCCATTCGCCGCGCTTAGCACGGCCCGCACGCTTGCGGTCGCGACGTCGCGGCTGATGCCGACGCCGAACACCGTGTTGCCGCTGCCGTCCACGCATTCGATGTAGGCGGCCGCCTGCGCGTCCGAGCCGTGGCCGATGGCGTGTTCGTTGTAATTGACGACATCCAGCTCAATGCCCCATTCGTCGTGCAGCGCCGCGATCACGGACGAGATCAGGCCGTTGCCCCGGCCGCTAACCGAGCGTTCTTCGCCGTCATGGCCGATCGTCCCGGTAAAGATACGATCGCTGCCGGCACGGCCTTCCTCATAACCGATCAGTTCGAACCGCTGATCGCCGGTGAGGCCGTAGCGTCCCTGGAACGCCTGCCAGATATCCTCGGCGTTGAGTTCGCGGCTGGTCTTGTCCGCCAGTTCCTGCACGACGAGGCTGAAATGGGCTTGCAGCCTTTTCGGCAGTTTAAGCCCCTGATCCTGTTCGAGCACCCAGGCGACACCGCCCTTGCCGGATTGTGAGTTCACGCGGATCACCGCCTCGTAATCGCTGCCGATATCGCGCGGATCGAGCGGCAGATAGGGCACCTCCCAGAGCGCGTCGTTGCGGGATTCCTGCGCGGCAAAACCTTTCTTGATCGCGTCCTGATGCGATCCGGAAAACGCCGTGAACACCAGTTCGCCGCCATAGGGATGGCGCGGATGGACGGGGAGCTGGTTGCAATATTCCACCGTCGACTTGATCTCTTCGATGTTCGAGAAATCGAGGCCGGGATGCACGCCCTGGCTGTACATGTTGAGGCCCATGGTCACGAGATCGCAATTGCCGGTGCGCTCGCCATTGCCAAACATGCAGCCCTCGATCCGGTCCGCGCCCGCCATCAGTCCGAGCTCGGCCGCCGCGATCCCGGTGCCCCGGTCGTTATGCGTGTGCAGCGAGATGACGACGCTGTCGCGGCGCGAGATGTGGCGGCCGAAATATTCGATCTGGTCGGCATAGATATTGGGCGTCGCCGCCTCGACCGTGGCGGGCAAGTTGAGGATCAGCGGCTTGTCGGGTGTCGGATCGACGATGGCGATCACCGCGTCGCAGATCCGCACGCTGAGATCGATTTCGGCGGTGCTGAAGGTCTCGGGCGAATATTCGAAATGCCAGTCGGTCTCCGGATATTTCGCCGCCTGTTCCATCAGGATGTTTGCGCCCTGTTTGGCGATATCGATCACGCCCTCTTCGTCCATCTGGAACACGATCTTGCGCCACGCGGGCGAGATCGCGTTGTAGAGATGGACGATCGCCCGTTTCGCGCCGGCCATGCTGGCGAAGGTGGTTTCGATGAGATCGCGCCGGGACTGGGTCAGGCCCTGGATGACGACATCGTCGGGGATCGCATCGCTTTCGACGAGGCCGCGGATGAAATCGAAATCGGTTGCGCCGGAGGCGGGAAAGCCGACTTCGATCTCTTTGAGACCGATCTTGACCAACAGATCGAAGAAGCGGCGCTTCTTCTCGCTGTCCATCGGATCGATCAGCGCCTGGTTGCCGTCGCGCAGATCGGTCGAGAGCCAGCGCGGCGGGGCGGTGATCGTTTGCGACGGCCATTGGCGGTCGGGCAGGTCGATCTGCGGAAAGGGCCGGTATTTGTGCGACGGTTCGCTGAGCATGGGCATGACGAGAGCCTGTTTTCTTCGGTTGTGTCTGGATTTTGGAGAGAAGCCCTTAGGCCGTGTGTGCTGTGGGCAGCACGAAAGGCACGCCTAAGGGCGTGTAAGTCGAAGAATAAGCAGGGCGCGGTGCGCTGTCATGGCCGCAACATGTGCAGCCAAATGGTTAACAAGTCCAGAGCGACCCAGTGAAAAAGATAATCTTGCGCCGGCGAAATTTTCCTTGCCGTAACCGATCGGGCGGACCGCACGAAGCTCCTCGCGACCATGACGGTTCGATCAAGCGCCCGCATTCGGGCGGCCGGCATGACGATCAACAGGAGATTATACCATGCGCACTATTGCTCTCGCGCTTGCCGCCGCCGCTCTCATTCCGGCCGCATGCAGCGCGCCTGAAACCGTGACCGAAGAGGTCGCGCAGGACGAACTGCTTGCTGAAGTGAATGACGAGGCCAGCGGCCCGGTCTATCTGAGCTCGGGCCGCAATATCGGCCTCAGCGGCTATGACGCCGTGTCCTACCAGGTCGGTGACGGCACGCCGCAACCGGGCAATGAAGAATTCGCCGTCAGCTATAACGGGGTGCAATATCATTTCGCCAGCAGCGAAAACGCGGAAACCTTCCAGGCCGATCCGGCGCGTTACGTTCCCGCTTATGGCGGCTTTTGCGCCTGGGCTGCCGCCCGCGGCGATCTTGCCGCCGGCAACCCGGAAAACTACCGGATCGTCGATGGCCGGCTCTATCTGAACTTTAACGGGCTGATCCAGACCCGCTGGGAGCAGGATATCCCGGGCTTCATCGAAAGCGCGGACGAGAATTATCCGCAATTCGCCGCCGACGCGACCGAGGGCGATTCCATCGGTTAGGCGCATGGCGTCGCCGCCATCCCGGACGGGGTGGCGGCGGCCGCCTAATTCTTCTCTTTATCGACGAGCTTGTTGGCGCCGATCCAGGGCATCATCGCCCGGAGTTCCGCGCCCGTCTTCTCGATCGGATGCTCGGCTTGCAGCTTGCGGGCCGCTTTCATCTCGGGGTTGCCCGCGCGATTGTCGGCGATGAAGCGCTGGACGAACTTGCCGCGCTGGATATCGTCGAGCACGCGCTTCATCTCGGCCTTGGTCTCTTCGGTGATCACGCGCGGCCCGGTGTGATAATCGCCATATTCCGCCGTGTTCGAGATCGAATAGCGCATATTGGCGATGCCGCCCTCATACATGAGATCGACGATCAGTTTCACCTCATGCAGGCACTCGAAATAGGCCATTTCGGGCGCATAGCCCGCTTCGGTCAGCGTCTCGAACCCGGCCATGACCAGGCTGGTCAGGCCACCGCAGAGCACGGCCTGCTCGCCGAATAGATCGGTTTCGCATTCTTCGCGGAAGGTCGTTTCGATAATGCCTGAGCGCCCGCCGCCGACGCCGCTCGCATAGGCGAGCGTGACGTCATGCGCATTGCCGGTCGCATCCTGCGCGATCGCCATCAGGCAGGGCACGCCGCCGCCCCGCTCATATTCGGAGCGGACGGTGTGACCCGGGCCCTTGGGCGCGACCATGATGACGTCGAGATCGGCGCGCGGCTCGATCAGGCCGAAATGGACGTTGAGACCGTGCGCGAAGGCGAGGGCGGCGCCGTCCTTCATGTTCGACGCAAGATCCTCGGCATAGATCGCCGCCTGATGCTCGTCGGGCGCGAGCATCATCACGATATCGGCCCAGCCAGCCGCCTCGGCATTGGTCATGACCTGGAAGCCCGCGGCCTCCGCCTTTTTGCGCGTCGCCGAGCCATCGCGGAGTGCGATCGCGACGTCGGCGACGCCGCTGTCACGCAGATTCTGGGCATGGGCATGGCCCTGGCTGCCATAGCCGATAATCGCGATCTTCTTGCCCGTGACCAGGCCCAGATCGGCATCGGCATCGTAATAGACGCGCATGTATCAAACTCCCTGTTTTTGTGCGGGACGGCGGAAATAATCGAAGATCCGCGTCCAATAATAGGAAACCACGTAAATGGAGACCGGCAGGCCCAGCGCTATGCCGCGATACCAGTCCCAACCCCAGACATTGACCGCGCCGATAACGGCGAGGACGGGCAGCGCCGGCCAGAGCCGCAAAATGATGATCCAGGCCATCGCGAAGGCCGCGAGAATCCAGTGCATCTCGTTTTCGAGCGCCATGAACACGGCCGAGCCGAACGCCAGGAAGTAGAAAAAGGCGATGATGATCGCCGATATGCTGATGATTTCGCGCATCGCGGCGGGTTCTAGCTTGCTTCCTTGCCACGGCCAATGGCGACGACGCCGGTCCGGGCGACTTCGACCAGCCCGACCTCGCGCATCAGGTCGATAAAGCTGTCGACCTTCTCGCTGTTGCCCGTGACCTCGAACACGAAACTGCCGGTCGTCGAATCCACGACACGGGCGCGATAGACGTCCGCGAGGCGCAGTGCTTCGATGCGGTGATCCCCGGTGCCCGCGACTTTCACGAGCGCCATGTCGCGTTCGACATGCGGGCCGATCTCGGTAAGGTCGGTGACCTTGTACACCGGCGGCATGCGCTCGGTCTGCGCGATAATCTGGTCGATGACCCGCGCCGAACCGTTGGTGACGATCGTGATCCGGCTGATCGCCTCGTCTTCGCTGACATCGGTCACGGTCAGGCTTTCGATATTATAGCCGCGCGCCGTGAACATGCCGGCGATGCGCGCCAAAATTCCCGGCTCGTTATCGACAAGTACGGAGAGCGTGTGGCGCTCGGCCGCTTCGGTATGGATTTTCATCAGACGAGCGCCTTGGCTTCATCGTCCATCGTGCCCGAAACGGTGTCGGATTCGAGGATCATATCGGTATGCGCCGCTCCGCTGGGGATCATCGGGAAGCAATTGGCGAGCTTGGCGACGCAGCAATCGACGAACACCGGCCCGTCATGGGCGAGCATCGCCTCGATACCGCTCTCCAGATCGCCCGGCTTCTCGATCCGGATGCCTTTCCAGCCATAGGCCTCCGCCAACTTCACAAAGTCTGGCAGGGAATCGCTGTAACTTTCAGAATAACGACCAGAATAGGTCAATTCCTGCCATTGGCGAACCATGCCCATATATTCGTTGTTGAGTACGAAGACCTTGACCGGGAGACGATACTGGCTCGCCGTACCCAGTTCCTGGATGTTCATCTGGATCGAGGCTTCGCCGGCAATGTCGATCACCAGCGCATTGGGATTGCCGATCTGCGCGCCGATCGCCGCGGGCAGGCCGTAGCCCATCGTGCCGAGGCCGCCGGATGTCAGCCATTTATTGGGCTGTTCGAACCCATAATGCTGGGCCGCCCACATCTGATGCTGGCCGACTTCGGTGGTGATGATCGGATCGCGCGCCTGCGTCGCCTGCCACAGTGCCTGGACAGCAGCCTGCGGCATGATCTCTTTTTTGTTCTCGGGGAATGCGAGGCATTTGGTGGCCCGCCACCCGTCGATCCGCGCCCACCAGTCCTGCAGATCGGCCTTTTTATGCTGCCGCGCCTTCCAGATCTTGACGATATCCTCCATCGCGCGGCCCGCATCGGCGTTGATCGCAAGGTCGACGGGCACGATCTTGTTGATCGAGCTGCGGTCGATATCGATATGGATTTTTCTCGAGTTGGGCGAAAAGGCGTCGAGGCGGCCGGTTACGCGGTCGTCGAACCGCGCCCCGATCGCGATGATCAGGTCCGCCTTGTTCATCGCCATATTGGCCTCGAAGGTGCCGTGCATGCCGAGCATGCCGAGCCATTGCTCGTTCGAGGCCGGAAAGGCGCCGAGGCCCATCAGCGTCGAGGTGACCGGTGCGCCCGTGATCCGCGCCAGCTCGCGCAGGATCATGCTCGCGCCGGGCCCTGAATTGATGACGCCGCCGCCGGTGTAGAGTACCGGCCGCTCGGCCGCCGCGATCATTTCCGCCGCCGCTTCGACATTTTTCGGGTCCGGTTTGTCGCGCGGAACATAGGCTTTGTGCGGCATCGGGCCCGATTTGCGATAGCGCCCGGTCGCGACCTGCACGTCCTTGGGGATATCGACGACGACGGGGCCGGGACGGCCGGTCGTCGCGATGAAAAAGGCTTCCTGCATCACGCTGCCCAGAGCGTCCGGGTCTTTGACGAGATAATTATGCTTGGTGCAGTGGCGGGTGATGCCGACCGTATCGGCTTCCTGGAAGGCGTCGGTGCCGATCAGCGTCGAGGGGACCTGCCCGGTGATGACGACCATCGGGATCGAATCCATCAGCGCATCGGTGATCCCGGTAACGGCGTTGGTCGCGCCAGGGCCGGAGGTGACGAGGACGACGCCGGGTTTGCCCGTCGCGCGCGCATAGCCCTCGGCGGCATGAGCCGCGCCCTGTTCGTGACGGCACAGAATGTGGCGGATGCGCTTCTGTTTGAAGAGGGAATCGTAGATCGGCAGCACCGCACCGCCCGGATAGCCGAAAATGACGTCCACGCCGCAATCCAGCAACGCTTCGACCAATATATCCGCTCCGGCTTTTTCGCTTGCCATGATCTTCATCCATTACCCGTGTTGCGCTGCAATAGCAGCGCGGGAACCGGGCTGCTAGACAGGGAGATATTGCATGTCAACTGATACTAACGCAATTTAATTACAATTTCCTTTTGATATTGCTCATATTGTGATTCATTACCGCGTGGCCAATCGGCAGAAGGCTGGTTGGCGAACCATGTATATTGGCGTTTGGCGTAGCGGCGTGTGGCCTGTGCCGCCGCGGCAATGGCTTCGGCGCGGTCGAGCTCGCCGGATAGAAATGCGGCGATTTCCGGTACGCCGATGGCGCGCATGATCGGAAGCGACGGATCGAGCTTGCGTCGCAACAGAGCGCGGACTTCGTCCACCGCGCCGGTGTCGAACATCTCGGCGAAGCGCGCATCGCACCGGGCGTAAAGCCAGTCGCGGTCCGGCAACAGGATGAGCGGCGCAAGCGCTATTTCCTGCGCAATTCCGCCGCGTTTCTCCTTTTGCCACGCGTCGATCGCGCGCCCGGTCGATCGGATCACTTCGAGCGCGCGGGCAATCCGGGTCGTATCGGTCGCATTCAGGCGCTCCGCCGATACCGGATCTTCGCGTTCGAGCGCCGCGTAATTCTCCGCGACCGACCTGGCGCGGAGGTCCGCGCGGATTTCGGCGTCGATCTCGGGGATCGGCGCCAGACCTTCGAGCAGCGCGCGATGATACAGGCCCGTGCCGCCGACCAGTATTGCGGTCCGCCCTGCGCCATGGGCCTCGGCAATTGCCGTCTTGGCGTCATCCGCCCAGCGCGCGGCCGAACAGGCCTCCGCCCCGTCGATATAGCCGAACAGGCGATGCGGCAGGGTAGCTTCGTCTTCCGCGCTGGGCCGGGCCGTCACGACCCTGAGATCGCGATAGACCTGCGCGCTATCGGCATTGATCACAACGCCGTTCGTCCGTTCGGCGATGCGCATCGCGAGAGACGACTTGCCGCTGGCCGTCGGCCCGGCAATAAGCGCGACCTTGGCGCCGCGCAGTTTGTCCTTGGAGTCACCCCGCATGCTCATTGCTACGCTCATAGCAGCAGATCGGCTGTCCGCAGGCGATATTTCGCACGCTTCGGATCGCCTCGCGTCCGCCGGCTGCGACGTCGCCGGCTGGGACTGGATCGATGCGGACAAGGCGGCCGATATTCGCTTTTCGGGCGACCTCGATGATGCCCGGCACGCATTGGCGGCTTTAGACGGTGCTATCGATGCGATCGCGCAGCCCGAATCCGGGCGCCGGAAATCGCTGTTCGTGGCGGATATGGATTCGACCATGATCACCGTCGAATGCCTGGACGAGCTTGCCGATTATGCGGGGTTCAAGGATCGTGTTTCCGCGATCACCGAACGGGCGATGCGCGGCGAGCTGGATTTTGTCGAAGCACTGGACGAGCGCGTGGCGCTGCTCGCCGATATGGACGCCGAGATCGTGACCCGCTGCCATGAAGAGCGTGTCGCACTTTCGCCGGGCGCGACCACGCTGGTGCGGACAATGCGGGCACAGGGAACCCACTGCGTGCTTGTTTCCGGTGGATTTACGCTGTTTGCGGACCGGGTCGCGGCGGAGATCGGCTTCGACCGCGCGGTCGCCAACAGGCTGGAAATCGAGAGCGGCAGGCTCACCGGTCATGTGCTCCGCCCGATCGTCGACGGCGCCATGAAAGAGCGGATATTGCGGGATCAGAGCGAAGAGCGCGGTTTGCAGCTATTGGAAACGCTGGCGATCGGCGACGGCGCGAACGACCGCGCTATGGTCGAAAGCGCCGGGCTCGGCATCGCCTATCGCGGCAAGCCGACGTTGCGCGAGGGTGCCGATGCGAATGTCGATCATGCCGACTTGACCGCTTTGCTCTATGCGCAGGGCTATGCGCGTGCGCAGTGGGTCGACGCCTAGCTGGATCGGGTCATGTCCGAGGCGATGGCCGTCAGCGCGAAAGCGACGGCATCCTCATCTCCGGCAAAGCGCAGTTCGATACCGGAATCCGATACCGCATGGACTTCGGCGGCAATTTCGCCCGCGGACGGATGCGCCAGAGTGACGCGCGCGCCGCATTCGGCATTCATGTTGCTGCGTATGATCGCTCCGCGCCCGGATACGCTATCCAGTGCGGCCGGGGCCGGAGCGTCGCCATGGATGACGCACATCCGCCGTCGGCGCCATGGCGACGCCATCGATCCCGTATTCTGTATCCGATAGCGGCCCGGCATGTTCACTCCCTGTTGGGGAGAGCAATTAGACGCCATCGGCAAAAATTCGGTTAAACGGCCCTAACCTAGCGCCGCCGGACGGTGATACATTCCGATCCGGCGCGGCTCGCCGCCCCGCAGGCCCGCTGCGCTTCGGCGCGGGTCTGGAAAGGGCCGGCCTGAAGCCGCGTATAGGGCCCGGCGCGCACGAGATAGGGCTGCAGGCTCGCCAGCGTCGAAGATCGGCCGCTGACATTCCGCCACAATGTCTCTGCGCGGGAGCGCTCGCGGAACGAACCGAGCTGGATGCGCCAGTCGCCGCTACGGGCCGCCGGAGCGGGAGCGGGCGGCGGTGAAGGCGGCGGGGCCGCTGCGGTCACCGTCGGCGCGGCTTGTGTCTGGGGCGGCGATGCCGGTGGTGGCGAGGATGCTGGCGGCGAAGATGGCGGATTGGTGGCGGGCGCCGGTACCGGAACCGGGGTGAAGGTGCCGGTCGGCGCCGGTGTCGCGGGCGGCGGGCTTGCAACGGCCACCTGCGTTGCCGCGCTGTCGGCCGCCATCCGCTCCGCCATCGCCGTGCCCTCTTGGCGCTGGTCGAGCGGAATGAAACTGTCCATCTGTTCGAGACTGGCCGTAGCCTGGGGGAGCCCGGCTGCCGCCGCATTCGTCATCATCGCATAGGCCCGCGGCCAGTCCCGCGGGGCATGATCGCCGTTAAACATGGCCGTGCCGTAAATATACTGCGCCCTCGGTTCGCCGCGGTTCGCGGCGCGGATGATATAGGGCATCGCGTCCTCGCGATTGCCGTCCTGGAACAGGATCAGCCCGTAATTCGCTTCCGCCTGGAGATGACCGCGACGGGCCGCCTGACCGAACAGGTCTCGCGCGCGCTCCATATCCTGCGGAACGCCGCGGCCGAGTTTATAGGCCTGCCCGAGATTGAACTGGGCGTCCGGATCGCCGGTTTCGGCAAGCGGCTGCCACTCGGCGACCGCGCGGGCATAATCGCCGCCGCGCCAGGCTTCGACGCCGTCCTGAACGTCGGCACTGGCTGGCCAGGGCAATGCCGCCACGGCCAATGCTGCTGCAATCGCTGCGCCATGCCTGATCGCCATCTACCCATCTCCCTACGAATACGCCGATTTTACTATCGCGAATAATAGCAGGGTTAAAGCCGGATTAGCAAAGATGGACCGTCCATTTCCGGGACATCAATCAATTTTTAACGCCCGCCGTTAACCAGATTTTAGTCACCCGAGTGGCAATGCCCTCCATGAAATACCGCCATCAAAGGGGATATCATGCGGGTACTGGCATTAGCATCGCAGAAGGGCGGCTCGGGCAAGACGACGCTTTCCGGGCACCTTGCCGTAGAGGCGCAGCGCAGCGGCGCGGGACCGGTGGTGTTGATCGACATCGATCCCCAGGGTTCGCTTGCCGATTGGTGGAACGAGCGCGAAGACGATATGCCTGCCTTTGCGCAGACCACCGTCGCCCGCCTGGCCGCCGATCTCGAAGTCTTGCGGCAGCAGGGCTTC
Organism: Pseudomonadota bacterium; assembly: GCA_039819365.1. Lineage (GTDB taxonomy): Bacteria > Pseudomonadota > Alphaproteobacteria > Sphingomonadales > Sphingomonadaceae > Parasphingopyxis. The sequence continues at coordinate 89,674 of JBCBSD010000007.1, read as the reverse complement.
AAACTCGCCATTCTCGACACGCCGCCGGCCATCACGATGGCGATCCAGAGCGTAATCCAGGTCGCCGAACTCATCGTCATTCCGACCCGCCCGAGCCCGCACGATCTGCGCGCCGTCGGCGCGACGGTCGATCTGTGCGAACGCGCCGGCAAGCCCCTGATCTTCGTCGTCAACGCGGCGACGCCCAAAGCGAAAATCACCTATGAGGCAGCGGTCGCGCTGTCGCAGCATGGCACGGTCGCCCCGGTCACGCTGCATCACCGCACCGATTTCGCCGCCTCGATGATCGATGGCCGTACCGTTATGGAGATCGATCCCGACGGCAAATCCGCAGCGGAAGTCCAGGAACTCTGGGCCTATATATCCGATCGCCTCGAAAAGAATTTCCGGCGCACTGTGTTCAGCAGTCCCAAATTCACAACCCAGCCGCGCACCGTGCAGCGCCCGGCCGCAGGCGGTTTCGGCCGCCGGGTGACAGGCCAGTAGGAGCGACATGATGGGCGAAGAAAAATTCGCGTCGCTATCTTCGGGTCTGCTCGCGCGTAAAGGTGCAGCCAAGCCCGCCATGCGACGCCAGGGCTTCATCAATCCGCAGGGTGACGTCACCGAAGATCTCGGCTGGAACGATATGGGCCTCGAGGCGCCGCAGCCGGTCAACGGCGACGGACATCATGGCGAAGCGCCGCTTCCCGAAGTGCGCAAGCAACGCCAGGAGCTTGAAAAGGGCCTGAACGAGTCGTCCGAAGAGTCGGTCGAGACCGAAGACGGCGAATATCCGGACATTGCCGACCATATGGTCGAGCATCACGCCTTCGAACCGTACGAATCCAACGGCAAGACCGGCCTGACTCCGATGGAGCCTGACGAAGCGGAAGGCGATCGTCGCGAGGAGGATGACATCCAGTCCGTCGACGACGGTCAGGCGGTCGGCGAAGAAACGCAAGAAGCCGAGATCGCCGCCGAGGCACCGGACGGGGTGGTACCGCACGGCGAGTCGCCCTTGTCGAGCAAATCGACGGCGCCGGTCGCTGCGCAGACGCCTGAGGGCGAGCAGCCCAAGCCTGGCAGGAAACCCGAAGCGGACAAGATTCCGGCACGGGAAAAGGTCGCGTTTACGCTGCGTCTCGACAAGGAACGGCATCTCAAATTGCGGCTCGCTTCGGCGATCACCAATCAGTCGGCCCAGCGCCTCGTTACCGAAGCGCTCGACCGGTTTCTCGAAGAGCATCCTGACGTGCAGTCCATCGCCGGCCAGTCGGCCGACGGCAAGACGCACTGATTGAGGAGGGGAATAATGAAGCCTAGCATCATCAAACTCGCCGCATCGACGCTTGCCGTCGGCGCATCGATTGCCGGTTTTACGCCGCTTGCTAACGGCGCCTACTCGACAGGGGCGACCGAGGTGGACAGCCGCTCTGCGCAGGCCGCTGCGAGCGCTGCTTCCGACGCGCGCGCCGCACTCGGCGCCAACGATAGCTTCGCGGCGATCCGCCACGCCGAACGCGCCGTGGGACATGTGCCCAACAGCGCCGAATATCGGCACCTGCTGGGCCGGGCCTATCTCGCTGCCGGGCGTTTCGCGTCGGCGGAAACGAGCTTTCAGGATGCGCTTACGATCAATCCGGACCTGAACCGCACGGCCTTCAATCTCGCGCTGGCGCAGATCGCCCAGGGCGACCGCGCCGATGCGATGGTCGAGCTCAACAATCTCGAAGGGCGGATGGGCGCTTCGGATCTCGGGCTCGCCATGGCGCTTGCTGGCAATCATGACCGGGCTATCGAAATTCTGCAGCAGGCCGCGCGCGCAAATGGCGGCGATCCGCGGGCGCGCCAGAACCTTGCGCTGACCTATGCCATCGCCGGCCGCTGGGCCGAAGCCCGGGTAACGGCGGCACAGGACATCAGCATGGCCGATCTGGATGCGCGGATGCAGGACTGGAGCCAGTTCGCTTCGCCCCAGCATGAATCGGACCAGGTCGCGAACCTGCTTGGCGTAACGGCCGACAGTAGCGATCCGGGTCAGCCGATGCGGCTGGCTCTCGTGACGAACCCGGCGCCTGTTGCGGTGGCCGAGGCGCCGGTTGAAGCGCCTGTCGCCGATGCCGCTGTGGAAGAAGAGGTTGTGGTTGCCTTTGCCGCGCCTGCCGAAACCGAAAATCCGCCGGTTATCGAGGCCGACGACGAACCGATGCGCGTCGCCGTCGCCGAAACCGAAGATTATGCCGCGCCGGCTGCCGACGCGTTTATCGTCGAGGAAGAAGATAGTTTCGAAGCCGTTGAGGCCGACGAGGCGATTGCCGCGGCTGCAGCGCCTTCGGAAGAGGTCATCGTTGCGATGACCGCGCCCGTGATTGCTGCCGAGGCTCCGGCCGAGGAAAGCTGGCTTGCCGTTCTGCGCGCAGCGCGTGCACCCGAACGGACGGTCCAGGCGGTCGCACCGGTTGCGCAGCCCGAAGCGCCTGCCGCATCGCGATCCGCGGCGCCGGCCCGCAACGCCCATAATAGTGATGGCCGCTATGTCATCCAGCTTGGTGCTTTTGCGACGCGCTCCAATGTGGAAGTCGCCTGGGACCGCGCGGTGCGCCGTCATGGCGCGCTGGCGGACTATACGCCCTCGCAAGCGACCTTCGAACAGGGCCGCACCCTCTATCGCCTCTCGTTCGGCGGTTTCGAAAACCGGCGTGATGCGGCCCGCATGTGCCGGACGCTCCGGTCGCGCGGCCAGGAATGCTTTGTGCGGACCCGTGCGGGCGACGCGCCGCTGCAGATGGCCGCCCGCGGCGGGGCCGGAGTCGCCGCGCTACGCTAGAGACGCACTAATCCGATATCAGGAGGGCGGTCGATCGAGAGATTGGCCGCCCTTTATAGTGTGCATGACCTTGCCCTGTACGGGCAGTTCGTCGAACGGCGTGTTGCCCGCGCTCGACGCCATGCTGTCGGTATCGATGCGCCACGGCGCATCGGGATCGAAGACGATCAGATCGGCGGCCGAACCCGGCGCAAGCGATCCGCCGCCCACGCCCAGCAGTTTCGCCGGATTGGCCGATAGCAGCGCAAACAGCCGGGGCATATCGATATGGCCCTCGCGCACGAGGTTGAGCGAGAGCGTCAGCAGCGTTTCGGCACCCGACATGCCCGGTTCGGCATCGGCATAGGGCAGGCGTTTTGCTTCCGGGCCTTGTGGATCGTGGCCGGAGCAGATGACGTCGATCGTGCCGTCGGCGAGCGCGGCGAGCGCCGCATCGCGATCTTCGGCACTGCGCAGCGGCGGGGAGAGTTTGGCGAAGGTGCGGTAGGGCCCGATATCGACATCGCAGAGCAGCAGATGGGCGGGCGTCGTGCCGCACGTTACCGCAATCCCGCGCGCCTTGGCGTCACGGATCAGGTCGAAGCCTTTCGCCGTGGTCACGGTTCGGAAATGGACATGCCCCCCCGATTCCTCGGCGAGCATGATATCGCGGGCGATCGCCATCGCCTCCGAAATGGCGGGCGCGCTGGCGAGGCCGAGCCGGGTGGCGGTTTCGCCATCGGTCGCGACGGCGTGGCCGGACAGCCCCTCGTCTTCGGCATGGGCGATTACGGGCAGGCCGAGCGCCTTGGCATAGCGGAGCAGGCGTAGCATGATCCCGGCATCGGTAATCCGCGTACGGCCCGTGGATACGGCGACGGCTCCCGCGCGCTGCATGAGGCCGAGCTCGGTCAGCTCTTCACCGCCAAGCCCTTGCGTCGCAGCCGCGAGGGGATGGACCCAGACCGAGGGCTTCCCCGCGGCGGCCGCATGCTGGACCATGGCGGGCTCGTCGACCACCGGCGATTGATCGGGCATCAGCGCGACCCGCGTAATGCCGCCCGCAATGAATGCCGGGATATCGACCGCGAAAACGCCGAGATCGACGATCCCCGGCGCGACATGAAGGCCGCTTGCATCTATGGAGGCCGCGCCGTCGGCGGGTGCATCCGCGATCACGCCGTTGGCGCACGCGATATCGCGCTCATTCGCCGAACCGTTCGCCGGATCGATCACCGTTCCGCCAGCGATGGTGAGCGCGCTCATGCCCAGCCCTCCACGCCGCGCTGCTTGCGGGTCAAGACATCGAGGCAGGCCATGCGGACCGCGACGCCCATTTCCACCTGTTCGGTGATCGCCGAGCGCTCCAGATCGTCGGCGATATCGCTGGCGATCTCGACCCCGCGATTCATCGGGCCCGGATGCATGACGAGCGCGTCGGGCGCGGCCCGTTCGAGCCGCTCGCGGGTCAGCCCGTAAAGCGCAAAATATTCGCGCGGCGAGGGGATAAAGCCGCCCTGCATCCGCTCATTCTGGAGGCGGAGCATCATGACGACATCCGCGCCGTCCAACCCGGCATCGAAATCGGTGAAGGGCGTGACGCCCAGCCGGTCGATCGCGGGCGGCATCAGGGTCGGCGGGGCGATGACGTTCACCTCGGCTCCCAGCGCCGTCAGTGCGAGGATGTTGGAACGGGCGACGCGGCTGTGCAGGATATCGCCGCAGATCGCGACACGCAGCTTTTCGAACGCACCGCGCCGCCGCCGGATCGTCAGCGCGTCGAGCAGCGCTTGCGTGGGATGCTCGTGCCAGCCGTCCCCGGCGTTGAGCACCGGGCAATCGACCTTGTCGGCGATCAGCTGCACCGCGCCCGAGGCCTGATGGCGTATGACTATGACATCGGCGCGCATCGCGTTGAGCGTCACCGCGGTATCGATCAGCGTCTCGCCCTTCTTCACGCTCGATTGCGCCGCATGCATGTTGACGACATCCGCGCCGAGCCGCTTGCCCGCAATTTCGAACGACAGCAGCGTGCGCGTCGACGCTTCGAAAAAAGCGTTCATCTGGGTAAGCCCGGCCAGCCGGTCGTCATGCTTGGACGATTGGCGGTTGAGGTCCACCCATTGCTCGGCCTCGTCGAGGAGAAAGGTGATCTCCCAGGGCTGGAGCCCGAAAATACCGGTGAGATGCCTGTGCGGAAACGGATGCGCGCCTTCGGGTGTGGCCGCAGCGGTGGGAATCGCGCTTTGCATTAAAGGGGCCTCTTAGACCCGGGAGCGGAACGGGGCAATATGGTGTGATGCCCGGGTCATCGACCGACCGGCCGACGGGCGGGACCGGGTTCAGGCCCGGAGGACATAGCGCGCTTCGCCCGGCTCACGGCACATGGTTCGGGTCCGGCGCGCTTCTTCGCCCTCGATGATGATCACATCGGTGATATCGAGGCAGGTTGCGCCTGCAGGTTCCGAGTTCATTGCCGTGACCGTCGACGAGCCGGAAACTTCGGGCCGTGTTGGGCTGATCCACCCGGCGGTTGCGCCGACCTCCTCCCGGGCGATCACCTCGTCCGAAGCGGCGCCGGCCAGCTGCCGCTCCTCGGGCCGCAACCGGCAGGCGAATTCCACCATCATGCCCGTGAAATTCGTGCCGGTATCGATATCCCGCACCCGATTGACGATGATGCCGAGCAGGCCTTCGACGAACATGGTGTTGCCGGGTTCGTCGCCGCATTGCTGCATGCCGTCCGCCGCGTCGCGCTCGGCACTGATCGCGCTGGGTTGGTAGTCCGCGCATTCCGCGTAACGGCAGAAGCGTTCCTCGAGAAAAGCGCGGTCGTCACGATACCGGGCCTCGGCCGCGCGATAGGCGGTGAACGGGCCATCGCCTGTTTCGGAGACCGGTTCATCGCCGACAGCTTGCAGATAGGCGGTCATCGCCGTCTCGAATGGCGCCAGCACGTCAGCATAATAGGCGTCGATCCGTTCGATGCAGGCCGTGGCTTCCTGCGCGCGCGAAACGGCGAGATTGCGTTCGCGATAGTCGAGCCGGCAGTCGGGATAGGGCCGCTCGTCGAGCGTCGGAAGGGCGGGTGTCTGGGCCGGTGCAGGCGCCAGCGCCAGGAATGCACCGATCAGGCCGGTGGCCACCACTGCCGTTGTCGATCGCCCGTATATCGCCATGATGTCCCCCGTATTCGGTCGTTGCTATGGCGTTTGCGGCTGGCGGGCAAGCGTCATGCGATGCGCGGCCGATACGGGTCAGTGGGCGACGAGTGCATCAATCGCGCCCTGCAAAATAAACCCGGCTGCTGCCGCATCGACGCGCTCGGCCCGTTTTTTGCGTGTCACGTCAGCATCGATCATCGCGCGTTCGACGGCTTGCGTCGACCAGCGTTCGTCCCAGAGCAGGATGGGCAGGTCGAGCGCGGCGTCGAGGTTGCGGGCAAAGGCGCGGGTGGATTGGGTTTGCGGGCTGTCCGTGCCGTCAAGGTTCAGGGGCAGCCCGATGACGAGGCCGACAATCTGTTGCGCGGCGAAGATCGTTTTCAGCCGTTCGAGGTCCTGCGAGAATTTGCGGCGTTTCACCGTTTCCGCGGCGCTGGCGAAGGTCCATTCGGCATCGCACAGCGCCACGCCGATCGTCTTGCTGCCGACATCGAGTCCGGCGAGCCGCCCGCCATCGGGCAGTGCCGCGCGGAAATCGGCGGGGGAGGCGGCGATCATCGGGAATATTCCACTTTCTCTCGTCCCGCACGTAGCCCTCCCCCTCGATGGGGGAGGGTTGGGTGGGGGTGCGCTATCCGTAACGGATTTCCTAGCCGATGGATCACCCCACCCCTAACCCCTCCCCATCGAGGGGAGGGGAACACGGGTGAATACCGCGAGACCGTTTCCATGCCGATCAATCTGCGCCAGTCCGATAAGCCGCGACACGCCGCTCCACATCCGCGCGCAAATTGCTCCAGAACAGCATGAAATCGAAGACGTGATAATTGTTGCCGGGCAGGACATAGCGGCCGAATTCCTCGGGCGGCTGGCCGACCTCCAGCAATCCCTGTGCGTTGCAGCGCGCCGGGATCAGGCCGGTGGTCAGCGATGCGTCGTTCATATCCTCGTTGGGGACCAGCGTACCCAGATTGGCATCCGCCGCCGCTTCGCCGTCGCGGCCGCCGGTCAACGGGTTGACGCAGAGCATCGCGGTATCGGCGCGACTTTCGCCGGTATAGCCGGTACTGACATCGTAGATGCGCGTAATCTGATGCGGCTCGGCGGGTACGCCGAAGCTCTGGAACGCGATGATGCAGTTAGCCGTATCCGCCTCGGTGCACGGTTGCAGGGGCAGGGCGGGAAGGTCCGCATCGATCGAGATCGGCCAGCCGACAATATAGGCCGCCGCGATCCGCTCCGTCAGCTCCGTTCCGGCGATCCGCTCATGCAGCAGCGTGGTGACGTGCAGCCCGCCCTGGCTATGGCCCGCGAGGATAAACGGCTGGTCCTCGCCGATCTCGGACAGGAAATAATCGAACGCCGCCTCGACGTCCTGATACGCATAGCGGAGCGCCACCTCGGCATTGCGATGCTCCGTGAGGAAGGCGCCGATCACGGCCTGGCGATAAAGCGGCGCCCAGATCTCGCCGATACCGTTGAAGACACTTGCCTGGCTGGCGGCGAACAGTTCCTGGCGCGGGCGCGCGGCAGGGCTGTCGATCGGCGCGTTCCAGCGGTCCCGGTTCAGATAGGTGGTCGGCAGGACGTAGAAGACCGGGATGCGGTCGATATCCGCCTCTTCTGCGGCGGACTCAGCAGGCGGCGGTGGAGCGGTATCGCCCATGCTTGCGTCTTCGACGATTGCCAACTCGTCGTTCGCATCTTCGGCTGGCGCTTCGCTATAGCCTTCGGGCAGCCAGTCGCTCGGCGGGTTTGCGATGTCCGGCCGGATCAGCCACATCGCCCGGTCCGCATAGGCGCTCTCCTCGACTTCCTCGAGGATTTCGACGTCTTCGCTGGGGACCAGCGCCATTTCCAGCAACTCGTCCTGAAACAGCGACCAGGCGATGCCGGCCATCAGGATCAGCACGACGACGATCGCGATCAGATAGAGGAATATTCGGGCGGCCATTCGGGTACTTTCACATGCTTCGGCGCGCGCCATAGGCCAAGCTGTCCGAAAGGCCAATGTCGGGCCGTGACGGATGCGCCATACGCGCTTGCAGCAGGGGCGGGGCGATGCTAGCCGCGCGGCCATGTCCGTCGATACCGAAACCGTGCTCCGCATCGCGAGCCTCGCCCGCATTGCGATGAGCGAAGAAGAGGCCGAGCGCCTCAAGCCCGATCTCAACGATATCCTCGGCTTTGTCGAGCAGTTGGGCGAAGTCGATACGTCCGGCGTCGAGCCGCTGTCGATCGTTATCGAGAACCACACGCGTATGCGCGAGGATGTGGTGACCGACGGCGACAAGCGTGACGATATCCTCGCCAATGCGCCGATGGCCGAGCATGGCTTTTTCGCCGTGCCGAAGGTGATCGAATGATGACCGCAGGATTGCATTCGATCATCCCCGCGCAGGGGCACCTCGAAAAGTACCACTTTCCGGGAAACCCGAAGGCGGGAATCCGGGGTGGCAGGCGGCGTCATTTACGGCCCTGGGCTCCTATCTCCGCAGGAGCACGCGCATGACCGACATCACCGATCTGGGCGTTGCGGACATTCGCGACGGGTTTCGCGGCGGGGAATTTTCTGCGCGCGAAGTGGCCGATGCGTTCAACGATGCCGTGGCTGGCGCGGAGGTGCTCAACTGCTTCATCGTGACGACGCCGGAAAAGGCCGTGGAGGCGGCCGAAGAGGCCGATCGCGCGCTGGCGTCGGGCGAGGTCGCGCCGCTCGCCGGTGTGCCGCTCGGCATCAAGGATCTGTTCTGCACGAAAGGTGTCCAGTCGTCCGCGGCGAGCCATATTCTCGAAGGCTTCGTGCCGCCTTATGAATCGACAGTGTCGGGCAAACTGCTCGGCGCCGGCGCGGGCATGCTCGGCAAGCTCAACATGGACCAGTTTGCGATGGGCTCGTCCAACGAGACGAGCCATTTCGGCAATGTGATCTCGCCCTGGAAACGCAAGGATGGCGGCAATGCTCCGCTGTCGCCGGGTGGCAGTTCGGGCGGCACATCGGCGGCCATCGCCGCGCACATCGTGCCCGCCGCGACGGGAACGGACACCGGCGGCTCGATCCGCCAGCCCGCCGCCTTTACCGGTATCGTCGGGATGAAGCCCACCTATGGCCGCTGCTCGCGCTTCGGCATCGTCGCTTTCGCCTCGTCGCTCGATCAGGCCGGGCCGATGGCGCGCAGCGTGAAGGATTGCGCGATCCTGCTCGAAGCCATGGCGGGATACGATCCGCATGACGCGACATCGCTGGACGAGCCCGTGCCGAACTGGGAAGCGGGCCTGAGCGGCGATCTGACCGGCAAGAAAATCGGTATCCCCAAGGAATATCGCGTCGACGATATGCCGGAAGAGATCGATGCGCTGTGGAAACAGGGCGTCGAATGGCTGCGCGACGCGGGCGCCGAGATCGTCGATGTTTCGCTGCCGCATACGAAGTACGCGCTGCCCGCCTATTACATCATCGCCCCCGCCGAGGCGTCCGCCAATCTCGCGCGCTATGATGGCGTGCGCTACGGACTGCGCGAAACGCCCGAGGGCGCGAACCTGCAGGAAATGTACGCTGCGACCCGTGCTGCCGGGTTCGGCGACGAGGTGAAACGGCGCATCATGATCGGCACCTATGTGCTGAGCGCCGGTTTCTACGATGCCTATTATACGCAGGCTGCGAAGGTGCGGACGCTGATCGCGCAGGATTTCGATGCGGCATGGGAAAGCTGCGATTACCTGTTGACCCCGACCGCGCCGTCCGCCGCCTTCGGGCTCGGCGATCTCAGCGACGATCCGATTGCGATGTACCTCAACGACGTCTTCACCGTGCCGAGTTCGCTCGCCGGACTGCCTGCCATCGCCGTGCCGGGCGGGCTCGACAAGCAAGGGCTGCCGCTCGGGCTTCAGGTTATCGGTAAAGCGCTGGACGAGCAGGGCGTGATGAATGCGGGGCTGGCGCTGGAGGAACGCGCGGGCTTTACGCACCGTGCGGAGAAGTGGTGGTGAGCAACTATCGCATCCAGGGCGCAACCGGAGAATGGGAGGTTGTGATCGGCCTCGAGGTCCATGCGCAGATCACGTCCAACGCCAAACTCTTTTCCGGCGCGTCGACCGAGTTCGGCAACGAGCCCAATTCCAACGTGTCGCTCGTCGATGCGGCGATGCCGGGGATGCTGCCGGTCGTGAACGGCGAATGCATCCGGCAGGCGGTGCGCACGGGGCTGGCGCTCAATGCGCAGATCAACCGCTGGTCGCGCTTCGACCGGAAGAATTATTTCTACGCCGATCTGCCGCAGGGCTACCAGATTTCGCAGCTTTTCCACCCGATCGTCGGCGAGGGCGAGATCGAGGTGTCGCTCGACGAGAAGGATCCCGAAGGCACGGTCAAGACGATCGGCATCGAACGCATCCATGTCGAGCAGGATGCGGGCAAGCTGATGCATGACCAGCATCCGACGATGAGTTACGTCGATCTCAACCGGTCGGGCGTGGCGCTGATGGAAATCGTCTCACGGCCGGACATGCGATCGCCCGTTGAAGCAGGCGCTTATGTGCGGAAGTTGAGATCGATACTGAGATATGTTGGCTCGTGCGACGGCAATATGGAACAGGGCTCGATGCGCGCCGATGTGAATGTTTCGGTGCGCAAGCCTGGGGATGAATTCGGGACGCGGACCGAGACGAAGAACGTCAATTCGATTCGCTTCATCCAGCAGGTCGTCGAGACCGAGGCGCGCCGTCAGGTCGATCTGATCGAGGATGGCGGGACGGTCGTGCAGGAAACCCGGCTGTTCGATCCGGATGGCAATAGCGGTCGGGGGGAAACCCGCTCGATGCGCTCCAAGGAAGATGCGCACGATTATCGGTACTTTCCCGATCCCGACCTGCTCCCGATCGAGCTGTCCGAAGAATTCGTCGCGGACGCGCGGCAGAGCCTGCCCGAGCTGCCCGACGCCAAGCGCCATCGCTATGAGAATGAGTTGGGCCTCAGCGCCTATAACGCCGCGGTGCTGACAGCCGAGGCGGAGACCGCGCGCTGGTTCGAGGCGCTGCTTGCCGAAAGCGCACTCAAACAGTCCAAGCCCGAAGCCGATGTTGCGAAGGCCGCATCGAACTGGCTGATCTCCGACCTGTTCGGGGGGCTCAACAAGGCGGGCGTATCGCTCGAGGAATCGCCGATCAGCGCGGCGCAGGGTGCCGAATTGCTGGCCCTCGTTGCCGATGGCACGCTGTCCGGCCCGCTCGCCAAACAGGTGTTCGAAATCATGTTCGAGACCGGCGATGACCCGGAACAAATCGTCGAGGAAAAGGGGCTGAAGCAAACCTCCGATACCGGCGAGATCGAAAAGGTGATCGCGGACGTGCTCGCGGCCAATGCGGAGAAGGTCGAGGAATATAAGGGCGGCAAGGACAAGCTGTTCGGCTTCTTTATCGGGCAAACGATGAAGGCGATGGGTGGCAAGGCCAATCCCAAGGTCGTCAATGAGCTGCTGAGAAAGGCGCTAAGCTGATGCCGCACGTCATCCTCCATCATTACGATAACTCGCCGTTCGGGCAGATCATCCGGCTGTGCCTCGCGCACAAGCGGCTCGCCTGGAAATCGGTCGAGGCGCCGGTCGTAACGCCCAAGCCCGATCTCAGCGTGCTGACCGGAGGTTATGAGCGCATTCCCGTGCTGCAGATCGGCGCGGATATCTATTGCGATACGGCGATCATCACCGCGGCGCTCGAAGCGCATATGCCTGAACCGAGCCTCTATCCCGAACCGCTCGGCGTGGCGGCGAAGATGATCGCGCTATGGTCGGGCGGTGCGTGGTTCATGCCGGCGGTCGGCACGGCGCTGGGCACCAACCCGGATGCCTTGCCCGATGCCTTCTGGGAAGATCGCGGCCGCCGTTTCGGCATGCAGCGCGAGACTTTCCTGCCGATGGTGCCGCATCTGCAGGGCCAGTTCCGCGCGGGCGCGCAGGTCCTCGAGGACACGCTGGCCGACGGCCGCGCCTTTATCGGCGGCGACGATCCCGGCCATGCGGATTTCGCGCTCTACGTAAACATCAAGTTCGTCGAGTTTTCGGGCGTCCAACCCGGCGATTTCGGGGCGGATGTGGCCGACTGGTTCGATCGCGTCGCGGCGCTCGGCGATGGCAACCGCGAAAGCTGGTCCGCCGATCAGGCGATCGAGCATGCTGGCGAGAGCAATCCCGTAGGCGGCTGGTCCGTGGCGGAGGATAGCGGTTTCGCTGCCGGTCAGACGGTGTCGGTCACGACTGAGTCGCCAGACCCGGCCGCAGTCGAAGGCGCGCTTGTCGGGCTCGACAACAGCCGGATTGTGCTATCGCGCGAGCATGAACGCACCGGCGAGGTGAACGTCCACTTCCCGCGTCTCGGGCAAATCGTAAAACCCGCCTGAGCTTTTCCTAGAAAACCGGCTGGTTCGCCTCGTCGTCATCCGCGCCGTCGACCGGCTCGTGGATGCCGCATTCCGTCTTGTCCCAGCCGCGCCAGCGGCCCGCGCGCGGGTCTTCGCCGGGCAGCACCTTGCTGGTGCAAGGCGCGCAGCCGACCGAAAGATATCCTTCGGCTTCGAGCGGATGGCGGGGCAGGTCATGTTCGTCGAAATAGGCGTCGAGATCCGCCTTCACCCAGTCGCCGATCGGATTGAGCTTTAGGCGGCCATCTTCGACTTCGAAGCGGGCGATATTTTCGCGGGTGACCGACTGGAATGCCTTGCGGCCTGAAATCCAGGCATCCAGCCCGGCTTTCGCGCGCGCCAGCGGCTCGACTTTGCGGATTGCGCAGCAGCCGTCCGGATCGAACGACCAGCGCAGTTCATTCTCGTCCTTCTCCGCCAGCGTTTCGGGATTCGGCGTCACGACCGATGCGTTCTTGATGCCGAATGCATCAATCAGCGTGTCGCGATAATCGAGCGTTTCGGGAAACATTTTTAGCGTGTCGACGAAAATCACCGGGATCGCCGGATCGGCCTTGGCGACGAGATGCAGCAGTACCGCGCTTTCGGTGCCGAAAGAGGATACCACAGCAATTTCGCCCAACTCGTCCTCGGCGAACAGCGCGCGCAGCATCGTCAGCGCATCCACACCCTCGAACCGGGCGTTCAGCGCATCGGCATCGGCCTGTGTGAATTGGGGGCGGGCGTCGATGACGTCCAGCACGCGGGCGGCGGAACTAGCCATGTCGTTTGCTCCAGATGGGTTGTCTGTCATCGGCCGCCTCCTGATACACATGCTTCCAGCGGGTCAGCGCGATTTCGGTGTCCGCGGGATCGAGCGGCTGCTCCGGCGCAAAACTGTCGAACCCGCAGCGCCGCATGAAATCGAGTTGGTCGACGAGCACATCGCCCTGGGCGCGCAATTCACCCTGATAGCCATGTTCGCGCAGGATCCGGGCGGCCGAGTAACCGCGACCGTCGCCAAAGGTCGAGAAGCCGATTTCGATCAGGGCGAGCCGATCGAGATAGGGGATGAGCTGGCGGGCATCCTCGCCATCCTCGAGCCGTACGGCGGTGGCGTTCGACTGATCGAGAAATCCGTCGAGCGTGACGGCCGGTTCCTCATGTGGCTCGTCGTCGCGGAAACGCAGGACATCAGCCATAAAGCGCCTCCTTGAAGCGATCCATGCCGAGCCGGCGATAGGTATCGACGAAGCGTTCGCCATCCTCGCGTTCGGCGACATAGACATCGGTCACGGTCTCGATCGCATCGACAATGCCGTCCTCGTCGAAACCCGGGCCGGTAATCTTGGCGAGGCTCACATCCTCCGCGCCCGATCCGCCGAGCAGCAACTGGTAATTTTCGACGCCTTTCCGGTCGACGCCGAGAATGCCGATATGGCCGGCATGATGATGGCCGCAGGCGTTGATGCAGCCCGAAATCTTGAGCTTGAGCTCGCCCAGCTCCTTCTGCCGATCGATATCGGCGAAGCGCTTTGCGATCTTCTGCGCAACGGGGATCGAGCGCGCATTGGCGAGGCTGCAATAATCGAGACCGGGGCATGCGATAATATCGCTGATGAGGTCGAGATTGGGCGAAGCGAGATCGGCGTCGGCCAGCTTCTGCCAGACGGCGTACAGGTCCTGCTTGCGGATATGCGGCAGGACGATGTTCTGCGCATGGGTGACCCGGCACTCGTCGAAGCTGTATTGCTCCATCAGTTCGGCCATCACGTCCATCTGCGCGGAACTGGCATCGCCCGGAATGCCGCCGACGGGCTTCAGGCTGATCGTCGCGATCGCATAGCCGGGCTGTTTGTGCGCATGGACATTCTGATCGACCCAGACCGCAAAATCGGGGTCCGACCGGTCGATCTCGTCGCTCAGGCCGGTCTCATAGGACGGGTCTTCGAAATATCCGACGATCCGCTCGAGTTCGGCCGCCGGGGCGTCGATGTTGTGACCCTGAAGATGGTCGAATTCGGCTTCGACTTCCTCGATGAACTTTTCCGCGCCCATTTCGTGGACGAGGATCTTGATGCGCGCCTTGTACTTGTTGTCGCGCCGTCCGTAGCGATTGTAGACGCGCATGATCGCCTCGGCATAGCTTACCAGCTCGCCGATCGGCACAAAGTCCCGGATCAGCGGTGCGATCATCGGTGTCCGGCCCATGCCGCCGCCCGCATAATAGCGCGCGCCAATCTCGCCCTGATCGTTGCGGACGATCTGGATGCCGATGTCATGCAAGCGCATCGCCGCGCGGTCCTCGTCGGATGCGATCACGGCGATCTTGAACTTGCGCGGGAGGAAGGAAAATTCCGGGTGGAAGCTCGACCATTGCCGTAGCAATTCGGCATAGGGGCGAGGATCGGCCACTTCGTCCGCAGCGGCGCCTGCAAACTGGTCCGAACTGATGTTGCGGATGCAATTGCCGCTGGTCTGGATCGCGTGCATCTCGACCGAGGCAAGATCGCCGAGCAGGTCCGCCATATCTTCCAGCTTGATCCAGTTATACTGGATGTTCTGCCGGGTCGTGAAATGGCCGTAGTCGCGGTCGTATTTCCGCGCGATTTCCGCGAGCATGCGCATCTGCCGGCCATTCAGCGTGCCGTAGGGAATGGCGACGCGCAGCATATAGGCGTGCAGCTGCTGATAGAGGCCGTTCTTGAGCCGCATAGGCCGGAACTGTTCCTCGGCGAGCTTGCCCGCGAGGCGGCGTTCCACCTGGTCGCGGAATTCCGCGACGCGGGTATCGACCATTTCCTGATCGTAAGTGTCATACTTGTACATGTCAGATTACCCAGTTTCCGGCGGCCGGGTCCGGCGGCGCGATTTTGAGATCGGGGCGGACGGTGGGGCCGGTCGCGCGCACCTTTTCCTTGATGTGAACCGGGAGGACGCCGTTTTCGGTGCGCTCGGCATCGACCAGATAGCAGTCGTTCACCACGCGCTTGGCGACTTCGCGCGCCATGACATCGGGCGCATTGTCGCCCATTTCGGCGGCATCGGAAACGTGGCGGGACCAGTCATAGCCTGTCCACCAGACGACATCGCCGGTCCTGAGATCGTTTCCGGTGAGGATTTTCATGCCATCTTCTCCGCATTTTCGGCGAGCGAGACCAACCGGTCTTCGGCCAGCGACCGGTCGACGACATCGCCGACGATGATCACCGCCGGGCTTTCGATATTTTCGCGTTCGACCAGCCCGCCGAGATCGGCGAGCAGGCTGCGCATGGCGCGCGCGCCGGGCAGGGTCGCGCGTTCGACAACGGCTACGGGCATGGACGGCGATACGCCGTCGGCGATCAGCTTGTCGGCGATATCCGCCGCCGTAGCGACGCCCATATAGATGACGAGCGTCCGGCCGGTGCCGGCAAGGCCCGACCAGTTCTGGTCCGACAGGCCCTTGCACTGACCGGCCACGAAAGTGACCGCACTCGACGCCTCGCGGTGGGTGAGGGGGAGCACTGCCTCCGCGGCAGCGCCGAGCGCGGCTGATATGCCGGGGACGATTTCGACATCGATCCCGGCCTTGCGGAGCGATTCGGCCTCTTCGCCGCCTCGTCCGAAAATGAATGGGTCCCCGCCTTTCAAGCGTAGGACGGTCAGCCCTTCGCTCGCCTTCTCGACGAGGAGCGCGTTGATGCCGGGCTGCGGCACCGTATGGCGGCTGCGCTTTTTCGCGACCGAAATGCGCGGCGTGTCGGCGGGAATAAGCTTCAGGATGCGCTGATCGACAAGCCCGTCATGCACAACGATATCCGCGGTGCGGATCGCGTTGAATGCGCGCATCGTTAGCAGGTCGGGGTCGCCGGGCCCTGCACCAACGAGCATCACGCGGCCATGGTGAGACGTGTTTTCCATGCAGAATAGATGGGCGAAGGCGCGGCAGCGCACAAAGCATCCTTGCTTGGACGGCCTTTAGTTCAGCTTTTCGGCTCGGATAGTTTGGACTCGTCGAAGTCCTTTTCCGCCGGCGGGTCCTTGAGCCCGATACCGATCGATGCGCGCGCCGACGGTGCCTCGGCCGATGCGACCGGATAGGCGCAATAATCGGCGGCATAATAGGCGCTGGGCCGGTGATTGCCGGACAGGCCGATGCCGCCGAACGGCGATGCCGAGGATGCGCCGTTCGTGGGTTTGTTCCAGTTGACGATGCCGGCCCGGCTGTTCGCCCAGAAGCGATTATAGAGTTCGGGCGAGCCGCTGAGCAAAGATGCCGACAGGCCGAAGCGCGTATTGTTGGCCTCCGCCAATGCGCTCGCAAAATCGGGCACGCGGATCACCTGCAGCAACGGTCCGAAAATTTCCTCGTCGGTGCGGTCTTCGACGCCGGTCACGTCGATAAGACCGGGCGTCAGAAACGGCTTGTCGTCATCGATGCGCCGCAGGTGCGCGATCGGATTGCCGCCCTTCATCATGAGATCGAGAAAGCCGTCGGTGACCGCTTCGGCCGAGCGATTGTCGATCACGCATCCCATAAAGGGCTGCGGATCGGCATCGGGCGGACCGATAATGATCCGGTCGATGATCTTCCCGACCGCTTCGATCAGTGCGTCATGCTCGCCGTCCTTGACGATCAGACGGCGCGCGGCCGTGCACCGCTGCCCTGCCGTCATATAGGCCGATTGCACGATAAGCGCCGCGGCCGCTTCGACATCCGGCGAGTCCCAGACGACGAGCGGATTGTTGCCCCCGAGTTCGAGCGCCAGGATCTTGTCGGGCCGGGGGCCGAACTGTTTGTGCAACGACAGGCCGCCACGGACGGAGCCGGTAAAGAGCAGCCCGTCGATCCCCTCATGGGCCGCCAGCGCCTTGCCCTCTTCCGGGCCGCCGATCAGCAACCGGACGACATCTTCGGGAACGCCGGCCTCGTGATAGCAGGAAACCAGGAACTCGCCGGTCGCCGGCGTTTTCTCCGATGGCTTGAACACGACTGCGTTGCCGGCGATCAGCGCGGGCACGATATGGCCGTTGGGCAGATGCGCCGGAAAATTGAACGGGCCGAGCACCGCCAGCACGCCATGCGGCTTGTGCCGCAGGGAGTTCTGCTCGCTGAGCGCGCCTTCTTTTTTGCGTGACGGCGTGCGTTCGAAATAGGCCTCGGCCGATATCTCGACCTTGTTGACGACCGCGTCGACTTCGGTGCGCGCTTCCCACAAGGGCTTGCCGGTCTCGCGCGATATCAGGGCGGCAAATTCGTCCAGTTTTCCTCGCACGATATTGGCGAAGCGGCGCAGTGTTTCGATCCGGAAACTGTTGGATTGCGCGGCCCATTTCGCCCAGCCGCCTCGCGCCGCGCTCACCTCCACATCGGCATCGCCGACCGGGGCTTCCCAGATCGTTTCGCCCGTTGCCGGATTTGTGGAAATGATGGTGTCTGTCATACGCTCTTGCCCTTGCCGCACCCTCCAACACGGCGGCTCGCCAAGGTCAAGCGCCGGACGCGGAAACCGTAGCCAATAGACGGCAAGGGTTCGCGAAATGCCTAGCCGAAACAATAGTGCCGCATCCCTCGGCTTGACTCCGTGTAAGGCCGATTTGACAGTGCGCAACTTCAGTGAGTGAGTCGGTGTCGCGCTGAGAACAATCAGCCAGTTGCTGATCGGCTCCGGGTAATCGTGCTTCGAACGCTGCTTTGGGGGGCCTATCATGAAAATTTTCCGTCTCATCCCCGGCACGGTCTTTCTGGCCATCGCCGCCTTCAGCGCCACGACTTTCATCCCGATGGACGCATCCCGGGCGGATACGGTGTCGGAATGCGATGCGAACGCTGAGGTGGTCGGCCTACTCCTCGATCCCGATGCGCGCGAGGAATGCGACGACTATACGGAAAATGGATCGACCGGTGCCGAGGTGTCGCTGTCTGCGTCTGCAATATCGAGCAGCACGCAACTGGCCGGCGCGCCGATCGATCAGCCGCAGGGCGCGGGTGCGGCGTGCGTTGCCGGAAGCGGAGCGAACAGCCTCGAATGCGGCGCCGGATCGGATACGGCCGGAGTCGACAGGGCAACGGCTGTGGGCAGCAATGCCTTGGCAACGAGCGCCGGCAGCGTGTCACTTGGCTACAGTGCCGCGGCCAGCGGCGGGGAGCGGGCGATCGCGATCGGCAATAGTGCGAACGTGCAAAGCCAAGACTCAATGGCAATCGGTAGTAACGCTGCGGTCACCTCGACCGGAGCGAATGGTATTGCGATCGGACAGAATTCAAACGTACAGGGCGCCTCGGCTATTGCGATCGGATCGGATGGCGGTGGCGGTGATGCTCTCGGTGCAATTGCATGGTCAGCAAATAGCCTCGCACTCGGCTCCGACGCCAATGTCGGGTTCGGGTCGATTGGCGCAATGGCGATTGGTACCAGCGCTTCCGCCAATGGCTTCGGGACGTCGTCCGTGGGACCGTTTTCGCAAGCCTTTGGGAGCCGGGCTACGGCGGTCGGCATGTCGAGCCGGGCTTTGGCCGATAGAGCCATTGCTCTTGGTGATTCCGCTCGCGCTGATGCGGCCGACGCTTTGGCGATGGGGACGGAAGCCCACGCTAGCGCGGTCAATGCGATTTCCATTGGCGGCCAAAGCGATGCGACGGCTGCGGGTTCGGTGGCGATCGGCGGGGACGCCGCCGACGGGGACACCGCAGGCGCTCAGGCGACCGGTGCGGATGCGGTTGCGGTCGGTGCGGATGCGCGGGCGATCCGGCCGAACACGGTTGCGCTGGGCCGAGTGGCGCGGGCGACGGGCACCAATGCGACGGCGCTTGGCGCGCAATCGACGGCGAACAGAGCGAATGCGACGGCCGTAGGATCGGCCTCGCGGGCAACTGGCGGGCAGAGCGTGGCGATCGGCCGGGTTGCAATGGCGTCTGGCGAGGAAGCGATAGCGATCGGTGCGGATGCCGATGCTCAGGGAACGGATTCCGTGGCGCTGGGTCCGGATGCGGTGGCGAGCGGAAGTTCTGCGCTGGCGCTGGGTGCCGATGCGATGGCGGTGCACAACAATGCCGTGGCGCTGGGCTTCGGGGCCATGAGTACGGGCGCGAACAATATCGCGATCGGCAATGCCAATGCGACCTATACGCTCGCCGGGCTCGGCGCTCTCGTACCGGGCGGCGAGATATGGAATGTGACCGTGAACGATACCGGGATGCTATCGGCTGCCGCCCCGGCTGCTCCGGCGTCCGCACCGGCCCCGCTGTCCGCTCCATCATCACTGGCGAGCAGCAGCCTGTCGCTCGCTGGCGCGCCGATCGATCAACCGCAGGGCGCGGGTCCGGCGTGCGAGGAATCGCCGGGCCTCGAATGCGGCACGGGTTCGACCACGGGCACGCAAGCGGACGCGATCGCGATCGGCGGATCCGCAACGGCGACGAACATCGGCGCGGTGGCGATCGGCGTTAACTCTGATGCCACGTTCAACGGCGCAGTGGCGATCGGCGATTTGGCCCAGGCGACGGCCGATGGCACGGTGGGTATCGGCGATGGCGCCGAGGCCACGTTCAACGGCGCAGTGGCGATCGGCGATTTGGCCGATGCGACGGCCGATGGCGCGGTGGCGATTGGCGATATAACCGATGCGAGTGCCGACGGCGCGGTGGCGATCGGCGATGACGCCAATGCGACATTCATCGGGGCTGTGGCGATTGGCAGATTCGCCGAAGCAACGGCATCGAGAGCGATCGCCATCGGCGACAACAGCGATGCGACGGGCGAGAACTCGGTCGCGATCGGCGGCGATGGCGGCGATGGCGGATCGCAAGGCGCATTGGCTTCGGGCAATAACTCGACCGCTCTGGGCGGGGATTCGGCGGCGAATGGCGAAGATGCGACGGCGATCGGCGCGGGTGCGCAGGCAGCCGCCTTCGGCACGGCCTTCGGCCGCCTCGCCATTTCCAGCGCCAGCGAAGCGCTCGCGATCGGTCAAAACAGCGATGCCACGGCATCCGCCGCAGTCGCGGTTGGCACCGATGCGCAGGCGACCGGCACGGCAGCTGTGTCGCTCGGTAGACAGGCCAATGCCTCGGCCGGCGACGCCATGGCGCTCGGCCGGGCCAGCATTGCCGATCAAAGCGGCGCGATTGCGCTGGGCGGCTTTGCCACCGCGGCGGGCTCAAACAGCCTGTCGCTGGGTACGAGGAGCGATGCAACCCAATCCGGGGCGATCGCCATTGGGGGTGACAGTTCCGATGCCGATACAGACGGCGCTCAGGCGACCGGTGCGGATGCGGTTGCGGTCGGTGCGGATGCGCGTGCGATCCGGTCGAATTCGGTTGCGCTGGGCCGAGTGGCGCGGGCGACGGGCACCAATGCGACGGCGCTTGGCGCACAGTCGACCGCGAATATGGCAAATGCCACGGCGGTGGGATCGGCCTCGCAGGCAACGGGGGCGCAGAGCGTTGCGGTCGGCCGGATTGCGACGGCCTCCGGCGAGGAAGCGATAGCGATCGGGGCGGACTCCGAGGCCGGTGGAAGGGATGCGATTGCGCTGGGTCCGGATGCGGAGGCGAGCGGTACGGCGTCGATGGCTCTGGGTGTCCGGGCGGATGCCGACGGGATCAGTGCGATTGCGCTGGGCCGGGACTCTGTGGCGACCACCACCTTCTCGATGGCGTTCGGCGTGCGGGCAAATGCCAGCGGGTCGAGCGCGGTGGCGCTGGGGCGGGATACGATAGCGAGCGGTAGCTCGGCGCTGGCGCTGGGAACCGATGCGATGGCGGTGCACAACAATGCGGTGGCGCTTGGCTTCGGGGCCATGAGCACGGGCGCGAACAATATCGCGATCGGCAATGCCAATGCGACCTATACGCTCGCCGGCCTGGGTGCCTTGGTGCCCGCCGGTCAAACCTACACGGTCACGGTGAACGATCAGGGCATGCTATCCGTTGCCGCTCCGGCTGCGCCGGCATCGGCCCCAGCTTCGGCCCCGGCGTCGGCGGTGCCGCCAACCGCTCCTGTGTCTTCAGCCGTAACGACGGGTACGGCTGTCGCAACGGCGCCGGCTGTCTCAGCCCCGGCGACGAGTGCCGCGCCTTCGAATATGACGGCGCCGGCATCAGCTACGATGATGACGACCAACTCGGTGCCCGATGTCGCACAATCCCGTGGCCGGCTCGAACTGCTGGCGTCGAGCGCGGGTGACAATGGCGGTGTCGCGCCGCAGGCGAATCGCATGGATTTGGAGGGCGCGGTTTCGGCGGGTGATAATCGCGTGGAAACGGCAACGGTAACCGGCGGTCTTCCTTCCTCCGCCAGCGGCAACAATGCCATGATGGTTACGAATGCCGCGCGCCAGGAAAATTCGGTGCAGTCGCAGACCAATTCGATAAATGGCAGCGGGGCGTTCAGCCAGCCGCTCACCGCCCATGCCGGGGCTCAGGTCAGTGCCAATACGACCGCAATCGCCACCAATAGCGCCGCAATCGCGAGCAACACCACCGCCATCCAGTCGAATTCCACGGCAATTGCGGCTCTGCAGGGCCAGACCACGACGCTGTTCGAACTCACGACGCAAAACCGGGAAGATATCCGAAGGGCGAATGAAGGCGTCGCCATGGCGCTTTCGATGGAGTCGCCGGTGCTGCTTCCGGACATGAATTTCGCGCTGTCCAGCGGCATCGGTTACTATGCGAACCGGTTTGCGGCCTCGACGTCGCTATCCGCGCGGATCAGCGAAAATGCGTCATTCTCGGCGGGCTTCGGTGTGGGTTTCGATTCCGGCGAGGTCGGTGCGCGGACAGGTTTCCAGATCGGCTGGTGAAGAGACGACGCGTAAGTCTCTGGCAACCGCGGAACTGGGCGTTATGCTCCGGACCGTCGAGTATCGGTGAAGGAAACCTGCCAGATGATTAAGCGATGGATGGTCTTGCTCTTTGCGGCGATGCTGGTCGCGCCGGCACAGGCCCAGGATCCGCGCACGACCGCGAATGCAAGCTTGCCGATTCCCGACCGGCTGACATTATCGCGTCTGTTATGGGGCACGATGGTGTCGATCCACGACGCGAACATCGCCGGTAACTATTCGGTTCTCCGCGATACCGGTGCGACCAATTTCCAGGTGCAGAACAGCGCGGCGCAACTGGCCGAAACCTTTCGCTATCTCCGAGAGCAGCAGATCGACCTTTCGACGACCTTGCTGTTGGCGCCGGAATTCACGCAGCCGCCGCTGATGATTGCCCCGGACATCTTGCGCCTCCAAGGTATCTTCGGGCTGCGGCCGATCGCGATCCAGTTCGATATCTACTATCAATGGCAGGCAGGGCGCTGGAAGGTGTTGTCGATCGGTCTTCAGCCGCTGACGCTGAAGAATGTCGAGGGCGGCTGACAGTCATCCTGCGCGATCGCGCATAGCCTCACCCATTCGCCGGATCGCCGCAACCTTTTCGTTCAGCATCGTCCAGTCGTCGGCCTCGTCGATCCGTGCCCAGATCGCCTCGACTTCGTCGATATGCATCGAACATGGGTCGTCGTCGGACCAATAGGCGTGGGTGGGCCGCTCGGTGGCATAGGCGGCCATTGCGTCTGCGACCTCGGCAAAGGCCTCGCTCTCGTAGATCGTATCCGCGGGCGAAGGCTCGCGCCGTTGTCCGCCGCGCCAATCGAAGAAGAAACGGTCGATCGTGACATTGGAGTCGCGCAGCGCTTTTTCGATGACCGTGAACAGCCGCACATCGTCGCTCGCACCCCGGCTCGCTACGCCGAGCCGCCAGAGCATGCGCTCCAGATAGGCGTCGCGGTAGAGCGGTCCGAACCCTTCGATCAGTTTTATCAGCGGGTCTGCCTCGTCCTGGATCAACCGCAAAGAGACGGCGAGCTGCGCGATATCCCAATGGATCGCCTCGGCCTGGCGGGCGAAGGCGTAAAGGCCCGTCTGGTCGAAATAGGCGGCGGTGAAGCCCGGCTCCCAGCGCGGCGTGAAGCGCCACGGGCCGTAATCGAAGCTTTCCGTCGCAATTCCGATATTGTCGCTGTTGAGGACGCCGTGAACGAAACCGGCGGCCATATAGGAAGCGGCCAGCTTTGCGCCGCCGGCAACGACATGGCCGAGCAGGCGCTCGGGGCCATCGCTGCCCGCTTCCTCGCCGAAATACTGTTTGAGGCTATAGGCGACGAGTTTTTCCATATTCTCCGGCTCACGAAGCGTGGCGAGCCTCTGGAACGTGCCGATCCGGATATGGCCATGGCTGAGACGCACCATCACCGAGGATCGCGTGGGCGAGGGTTCGTCATTCCGCTCCAGCGCTTCGCCGGTCTCGATCAGGGAAAAGGTTTTCGACGTTTCGACGCCCAGCGCTTCGAGCATTTCCGTCGCCAAGATCTCGCGTACCCCGCCTTTAAGCGTCAGCCGCCCGTCGCCGAACCGGCTATAGGGCGTCTGTCCCGACCCCTTGGTGCCGAGATCCATCAGGCGGTCCTCGTGATCGCGCATCTGGGCGAAGAGAAAACCGCGCCCGTCTCCGATCTCGGGATTGTAGCTTCGGAACTGGTGGCCGTGATAGCGGAGTGCCAGCGGCCGTGGGAGCGAGCCGTCCAGCGGTTCGAAGCGGCCGAAATGGGCGATCCATTGCTCGTCGGTCAGATCGGCAAGCCCGACCGTCTCCGCCCAGCGGTCATTGCGAAACCGCACTATGTGCTGCGGGAACTTGGCGGCGTCGACCGCGTCGTAAAAATCGCCGCCCAGTTCGTGGATGATCGTTTCGGGGCGGTAAGTTGAAGCTTGCGGCAAAATGGTCATGGCCCGATATGGGGGGATCGAACGGGAGTGTGCAAGCGTGGCGAACTATAGCGACGGCGTCTGGTGGTCGAATGACGGGCTGAGGCTACATTATCGCCTGTATGACGGCCCGAGCGAGAAACCGCCGATCATCTGCCTGCACGGCCTGACGCGCAACGCGCGCGACTGGGAACCGGTGGCCGAGCGGCTGGCGGGCGACTGGCGGATCTACGTGCTGGAGATGCGCGGCCGCGGCGAAAGCGCCTATGCGTCCGACCCGATGACCTATGTGGCACTGACCTATGTCCAGGACGTCGAGGCTTTTCTGAAGGCCACGGATATCAGGCGCTATGTCGCGTTCGGCACCTCGCTCGGCGGCCTGATCACCATGCTGCAGGCGGCCACCAATCCCGAGCGGCTGGCCGGTGCGCTGCTCAACGATATCGGACCCGTTATCGAGGAAGCTGGCGTCGAGCGGATTCGCGGCTATGTCGGCAAGGGCGGCAATTATCCGACCTGGCTACATGCCGCCCGCGCGCTGAACGCGGGCTTTGGCGATACCTATCCGCAATGGGAGCTGGACGATTGGCTCGCCATGGCCAAGCGGCTGTGCAAGGTTCAGCCGTCGGGCCGGATCGGTTATGATTACGATATGCGGATCGCCGAGCCTTTCCGGGTCCCGGGCGGTGAATCCGGCTTCGACATGTGGACGGCATTCGACGGTCTGAAGGATGTGCCCACGCTGCTCGTGCGCGGCGGGCATTCGGAAATCCTTTCGGAAGATACCGCGCAGGAGATGGCGCGCCGCAAGCCCGATCTCCAAGTCGCCACCGTGCCGGATGTCGGCCATGCGCCGGTGTTGAACGAGCCGGAAGCCGAGGCGGCGGTCGATGCGTTTCTGGAGCGCGTGCAGGCTTGAGCGCGCGCCACCATATTCTCCATCTCCATTCGACCTTTTCGCTCGGAGGGAAGGAGGCGCGGGCCGCCCGGCTGATGAACGCGTTCGAGGATAGTGCCCGGCACAGCATCGTGAGCGCCATGCCCGACTCGCTGGATGCGCGCGATGCTATCGAGCCAGGCATAGATGTCGTTTTTCCGTCGGACGCGCCGAGCCTGACAGGCAAGCCCACGCCCGGCAGGATGGCGGAGCTTGCGGACTATATGCGGCGCTTCGATCTCGTCCTGACCTATAATTGGGGGGCGATGGATGCGGTGATGGCGCACCGGCTGGCGCGCAAGGCGCTTCCGCCGCTGATCCATCATGAAGACGGTTTCAACGCCGATGAGGCGCATGGCCTGAAGACGAGCCGGACATTCTATCGCCGGTTCGCGTTTCCGACATTGCACCGGCTTGTCGTGCCGTCGGATCGGCTGGCCGACATAGCGCGCAAAATCTGGAAGCAGCCTGAGCGCCGCATTCTCCAGATCGCCAACGGCATCCCGGTGCAACTGTATCAGGCGGAACCGCAGCCCGATGCGATTCCGGGGTTCGAGCGCCAGTCCGGCGATGTCGTGATCGGCACCATAGCCGGTTTGCGCGAGGTGAAAGATTTGCCGCGTCTCGTAAGGGCCGTCGCCGCGTTGCCCGATCATGTGAAGCTCGTGATCGTGGGCGAGGGCCCGGAACGCGAGACGATCTATTGCGAAGCCCTGGTCGATGGCATTGCGGATCGGGTTCTGCTGGCGGGATTCCTCGACAGGCCGTGGCGCTATGGCGGTCATTTCGACATATTCGCCTTGTCGTCGCGCAGCGAGCAGTTTCCGATTTCGGTCGTCGAAGCCATGGCGGCGGGACTGCCTGTGGCATCGCCCGATGTCGGCGATGTCTGGTCGATGGTCGCCGGGCCGAACCGGGAGCTATTGCAATCGGATCGCGGCGGGCTCGAACCGGCATTGGCCGTGCTGGTCGAAGACGCCGATTTGCGGCGGAACATTGGGGAGGCCAATCGCGAACGGGCGCTCGCGGACTATGACGAAGCGGCGATGATCGACGCCTATGACCGGCTATATGGCGAGGCTCTCGGACAGGAGCGCTTGCGTACCGCGTGAGTAAAATATTCGCATAGCCGATCAAAACACCCTATATGCCGGGTAAACGGGTCGGAGATACTATGTTCAAGGGTTTGAACGGGATCAGCTATGGCGGACGCGATGTCCTGCCTCTGATCGAGGGCGGCAAGGGCGTTGCCGCGACCAATCACGCCAGTTCTGGCGCCTGGGCCGCTGCGGGCGGCATCGGGACGGTGTCGGCCGTCAATGCCGACAATTATGATGCGGACGGGCGCGTTATTCCGCAGATATATAACGGCAATCGGCGCGTGGATCGGCACGAGGAGCTGATCCAATATGCGATCGACGGCGCCGTCGCTCAGGTGCAGCGCGCGTTCGAGATCGCGAGCGGCAAGGGCGCGATCAACATCAATGTGCTCTGGGAAATGGGCGGCGCGCAGCAGGTTCTGCACGGCGTGCTCGAAAAGACCAAGGGGCTGGTCGCAGGTGTCACGTGCGGTGCAGGCATGCCCTACAAGCTTTCCGAGATCGCGGCCTCCTATCAGGTGCATTATTTGCCGATCATCAGCTCGGCGCGCGCCTTCCGGGCGCTCTGGAAACGCGCCTATTCCAAGGCTGCCGAATGGCTGGGCGCCGTGGTCTATGAAGATCCGTGGAAGGCGGGCGGCCATAACGGTCTGTCGAACGCCGAAGACCCGCTCAAGCCCGAAGATCCTTATCCGCGCGTGAAAGCGTTGCGCGATACGATGCGCGCTGAAGGTATTTCGGACGATCTGCCGATCGTGATGGCCGGCGGTGTCTGGTATCTCCGCGATTGGGATCACTGGATCGACAATCCGGAGCTTGGCCAGATCGCCTTTCAATATGGCACACGGCCGCTTCTGACCCAGGAAAGCCCGATCCCGCAGGCGTGGAAAGATACGCTGACGACCCTGAGCGAGGGCGATATTCTCTTGCACAAATTTTCGCCGACAGGATTCTATTCCTCGGCCGTTCGCAACGAGTTTCTGCGCAATCTTGAGGCGCGGTCTGAACGCCAGATCGCCTTCTCGCTGGAGGCAGCAGGCGATCATCAATATCAGCTCGATGTCGGGGTGAAGGGCAAGAATTTCTGGGTGACGCGCGGCGATCTGCTGCGCGCGCGCGAATGGGATGCGCTCGGTTTCGCGATGGCGCTCAAGACGCCGGACAATACGCTCGTGTTCGTGACCGCCGAAGAAGCGGCTCTGATCCGCAAGGACCAGGCCGATTGCATGGGTTGCCTCAGCCAGTGCCAATTCTCGTCCTGGAAGGATAAGGACAATCATACGACCGGGCGGCTGGCCGATCCGCGCTCCTTCTGCATCCAGAAAACGCTGCAGGATATCGTCCATGGCGGGCCGATGGAGCATAACCTGATGTTCGCCGGCCATAACGCCTTTAACTTCAAAACCGACCCCTTCTATTCGAATGGTTTCGTGCCGACTGTGAAGCAGCTCGTCGAGCGCATCCAGACCGGCGACTGATCGAAAGCACTTACCCGCGAGGTAATTGATCCGCGGCTGTCGGCAGGCGATTGCCGCGGGCGAAGGAGTGTCGCGCATGATCGATCGGATAGCCTGGGGCGTGTTGGCGCTCATCCACCTGATGCCGGCGCTGTCGGCATTGGCACCATCTCTGATCGTCCGGCTCTATGGAGTGCAGGCTGCCGATACGGTCTTTCCATTATTGCACCACCGTGCCGCGCTGTTCGCAGTCGTTCTTCTGGTATGCGTATGGGCAGCGGTCGACCCGAATGTCCGACGCCTGGCCGCGGTTGCGGCCGGCCTGTCGATGCTCAGCTTTCTCGGGATCTACTGGACGGTCGGGCAACCGGAAGCTCTGCGGTCGATCGCGCTGGCCGATCTCATCGGTCTGCCGTTTCTCGCTCTTGTCACGTGGCGCGCTTTCGCGGCCGGCTGACGCCTACTCCCAATCCCAGGCCTTCTCGCCATGCTGGGAGAGGTCGAGCCCTTCCTGCTCCTGCTCTTTCGTGGCGCGCATCGGGAAAACGAGCCCGACAACCCAGGCGAGGCCTGCGGTTGCGAACAGCGACCAGAGCGCGACGACGCCGATCGCCGTGAGCTGGCTGATCAACTGGCTCATCATCGTCGTATCCGGGAGATAGCCCACTCCGCCGAGACCCTGCGCCATCAGCACAGCAAGCATCGTCGCACCGAGCATGCCGCCGACACCGTGAACCGCGAAGACATCGAGCGAGTCGTCGATGGCGAAGCGGCGCTTGATCAGGCCGACCGCGGCAAAGCAGATGATCCCGGCGAGGAGGCCGAGCAATAATGCGCCGCCGACGCCGACGACATTGGCCGCGGGCGTGATCGTCGCGAGCCCCGCGATGACGCCGGTGGCGACGCCGATGCCGGTCGATTTGCCGAAGCGCATCTTCTCGATCATCGCCCATGTGAGGGCTGCGGTGCTGGCCGCGATATGGGTGTTGATTATGGCCGATCCGGCCCCGAAATCCGCGACCAGCCCCGAACCGCCGTTGAAGCCGAACCAGCCGACCCAGAGCAGCGCCGCGCCCGTCATCGTGAGCGCCGCGCTGTGGGGCGGGATCAGTTTTTTGGGAAAGCCGTCGCGCCGCCCGAGCAGCAGCGCAACAACAAGGGCCGAGACGCCGGCCGTCGTGTGAACGACGATGCCGCCGGCAAAATCGAGCGCGCCGATCTGGGCGAGCCATCCGCCGCCCCAGATCATGTGCGCAACCGGAACATAGACGACGAGCAGCCATAGCGCGGAAAAGGCCATGACCCAGCCGAACCGCGCGCGCTCGACCCAGGCGCCGACCATCAGCGCGGGCGTGATGATCGCAAAGGTCATCTGGAACAGCACGATCCCTGATTCCGGAACCGTGGTGCCGGGAAACACTTCGCCGAGGCCGGACAACATGGCGAGGCCCAGTCCGCCGACAAAGCCATTACCCTCGCTGAAGACGAGACTGTAGCCGATCGTCACCCAGATCAGCGAGGCCACGCAGCAGATGCCGAAAATCTGCATGACCACCGAGAGAAAGTTTTTCGTCCGCACGAGCCCGCCGTAAAACAGCGCAAGCCCCGGCAGCGTCATCATGAGCACCAATGCGCTCGCGGTCAGGATCCAGGCCGTATCGCCCGAATTGACGACGACCGGGGCAGGGGGAAAGCCGGGCTGCGCATGGGCCGCGCCCGCGATACTCGATGTGAGGACAAGCGCCAAGAACGCCCTGAAAACCCTGTTCATTATTGCTTCCCCTCCTGTGACCGCTGAGCCTGTATCCGCCGGGTCAAACCCAGCCTTCCAGCACCTGGTCGGGCGGGCGATGGCCGTCCGCCCAGATGCGGATATTCGCGATCACCTTGTCCCCCATCGCCTCGCGGCCCTCGAAGGTCGCCGAGCCCAGATGCGGCAGCAGCACCACATTATCGAGCGCGAGCAGCCGCTCGCCGATATGCGGTTCGTTTTCATAGACATCGAGTCCCGCGCCCGCGATCGCGCCGCTTTCCAGCGCATCGGTCAGCGCCTCTTCGTCGATGATCTCGCCCCGCGCGGCATTGATGACATAGACATCCTTGCCGAGCAGCCCGAGCCGCTTTTCGTTCAGCAGGTGATGCGTGTCCGGCGTGTAGGGACAGTTGATGGAGAGGATGTCGATATCGGCAAGCATATCGTCGAGATTTTCGCGCCAATTGGCCTCCAGCGTCTGTTCGACGGCTTCGGGCAGGCGGCGGCGGTTGTGATAGTCGACTTTGATGCCGAAACCGCGCGCCCGGCGCGCCACGGCCTGGCCGATCCGGCCCATGCCGATAATGCCGAGCTTCTTGCCGTTGACCCGATGGCCGAGCATGCCGGTCGGCCCCCAGCCGTGCCAGCCGCCGGCGCGCACCAGCTTTTCGCCTTCCGCCAGCCGGCGCGGTACGGAGATGATCAGCGCCATCACCATGTCCGCGGTGTCTTCGGTCAACACGCCGGGCGTATTGGTGACGAGAATGTCGTGCGCGCGCGCCGCGGCGAGATCGATATGATCGACGCCGACCCCGAAATTGGCGATCAGCTTCAATTGCGGCCCCGCGCTCGCCAGCACATCGGCCGTGATATCGTCGGTCACCGTCGGCACGAACACGTGCGCGCGCGCAACCGCATCTTTTAACTGTTCAGCCGTCATCGGCGTATCGCCGGTGTTCAATTCCACATCGAACAGTTCGGCCATGCGCGCCTCGACCTGGTCGGGAAGCTTGCGCGTAACGATGGTTTTCGGGCGTTCGATTTGCGGCATCGCGCTGTGGATTGCCGCTTGCGCCCCGGTGCGTCAAGCGGATCGCGGGTTGAAGCCTTGGTGGCGCTTTGCTTAGAGATGGTTAAGGGTCATCGAAAAGGGGCGATGCGGACAGATGAGCGGTGTAGTGCGAGTATGGATTCTGATCGTGGGTGCACTGGCCCTGTCTGTGCCGGAAGGCGCAGCGGCACAGGCGCGCGAAACGCCCTATTGGGCATCGATTTCGGCGGGGCAGGCGCGGATGCGTACCGGGCCGGGGCGCAATTTTCCGATCAGCTGGCTCTATCAGCGCGCGGGGCTGCCCGTGCGCGTTGTCGAGGTCTATGAAAACTGGCGCAAGATCGAAGACCCGGACGGCACGCAGGGCTGGATGCTCGTAAACCTGCTGAGCGCCGATCGCACGGCGATGATTATCGGCGATATCCGGCCGCTGCGCGAGGCGCCGCAATCGGGCGCGCGCATCCGCTATCGTGCGGAACCCGGCGTCGTCGGCCGGATCCGCTCCTGTCGCAGGGGCTGGTGCGAGATCGATGTCCGGGGGCGAAACGGGTTTGTCGAAACGGACCATCTCTACGGCGTCGAAGACGATGAACGCGTCGACAGTTAGCCAAGGATGACCTTCGCCTTTCCGTCATTCCCGCGAAAGCGGGAATCCCGCTGCCTTCGATCAGCGCTGCCTTCAATAACCTGTTCGCATAGAATGCAGCCAGGAAGCGGGATTCCCGCTTTCGCGGGAATGACGGGTTAGGGTGAGCATCGCGGCATCATTCGGCGCCCTTCTGCCGATCTGGGCCGGCGCGACAGGCCTTGTGCTCGGCGCGATCATCGGCAGCTATCTTGCGACGCTTGCCTTGCGCTGGCCGAAAGGCGAATCCGCAACGCATGGCCGTTCGCGCTGCGATGGATGCGAGCGACCGCTGCGGTGGTTCGAGCTCGTACCGCTTTTCGCTTACATCGCTTGGCGCGGCAAATGCCGACGGTGCGGCGCGCGGATCGATCCTGTCCACCCGATCATGGAAAGCTGCGCGGCGGCGATCGGCGCGCTATCGCTGGCGGTCTATCCGGGTCTCACAGGTTTGGCGGGCGCGTTGTTCGGCTGGGCACTGCTGCTTTTGGCGATTCTCGATATCCGCCATTTCTGGCTGCCCGATCGCGTAACAGTACCTCTTGTCCTGCTCGGTATCGGCGCCGCCTGGCTGATCGGATCGCCGAGACTCCTCGACGCTGCTATCGGCGCGGCTGCGGGTTTTCTGCTGCTCTATAGTGTCGCTGCCGTCTATCGTGCCATGCGGGGACGAGAGGGGTTGGGCGGCGGCGACTCGAAGCTGCTCGCCGCGATCGGCGCGTGGCTCGGTTGGCAAATGCTCCCCATCGTCATTTTGCTGGCGAGCGCGACCGGCCTCCTCGCCGTGCTGGCGGGCGCAGCGCGGGGCAGGGCGGTAGCCGCGACGGACCGGCTGCCTTTCGGCGCATTTCTGGCGGTCGTGGCATGGCCGCTCTGGCTGGCGCGAGAGCCGCTGAAAGCGATCTTCCCCGGACTGTGAGTCGCGCATGTCATCGAAATGTCATAAAAGCCGTCATCGCAATGTAACACTCAACGCCTAGCGCGCAGTCTTCGGGGAAATGTTCATG
The DNA here is from genome assembly GCA_039819365.1 of Pseudomonadota bacterium. Classification (GTDB taxonomy): domain Bacteria; phylum Pseudomonadota; class Alphaproteobacteria; order Sphingomonadales; family Sphingomonadaceae; genus Parasphingopyxis. Next base: position 57,656 of record JBCBSD010000007.1, on the reverse strand, counting down.
CGCCTATCGCTCGATGCCCGTGCCCAGCGCTTGCTGAGACGGCTGCCGCGAACAAGCTGGTTCACCGTGCTCGAGATCGTGCTGATCTCCGTGCTCGCCGTGCAATGCGCGCGGCTCGTATGGGCGATTGCGACGCCGGTCGGCCCGGTCGGGGACTGGCGTAGCGATGCCGGTGTCCCGGCTCTGTCCGCCCCCGATATGGCGCTGTTCGAAACATTCGATCCCTTCTTCCGGCTCGAAGGCAATGCCCGCGTCGTGGTCACCGATCTCGATCTCAGGCTGTTCGGTATTCGGCAGGATCAGGCGAGCGGGCGCGGATCGGCGATTATCGCGCTGCCCGATGGCGAGCAGGACAGTTTCTCGGTCGGCGACGAAGTGATGCCGGGCGTCACGCTCGAGGCTGTGGATTTCGATTTCGTGACCATCTCGCGCAACGGATCGAGCGAACAGATTTTTCTCGATCAGTCGGGCAGCGCATCGGCGCCGTCGGTACCGACCGCAAGCGCGCAGGCCGCGCCGACTCGCCCGGCGCCTCAGCGGGCTGCCGCGAACCCGCGGCCATCACGAGAAACGATCACGCCGTCGGCGCTCGCGTCCGGCACGCAGATCTCGCCGCGCCGCGAGGGCAATCGGCTGACGGGCATCGTGCTGCAGCCCAGCGGCGACAATGCGGACGCCTTGCGCGCTGCCGGATTCGAGCCCGGCGATGTCATCATCTCGATCAATGGCGAGCGCATTCAGGAAATGGGGCAGGCGGTCACTTTCGCCAATAATCTCGGCACTGGCGACGGTTTCGTGCAAGTCGAACGCAATGGCGAGACCGTCTCGTTTCGCGCAAGGGTGGGTGAATGAAAAAGATAACAACGATATTTGCCATTGCCGCGATGATCGCGACGCCGATTGCGCCGCTCAGCGCCCAGCATGTGCTGAACCTGCGCAATGCCGATGTGCGCGCCTTTATCCAGGATGCGTCGCGTGTGACCGGGCGGACGTTCGTGATCGATCCGTCGGTTGCCGGCACGGTGACGGTGGTAACCGATCGGCCTTTGTCCCAGTCCGAATATTTCGAGGTCTTCCTCTCGACCCTGCGCGCGAACGGGCTGGTCGCGGTGCCGACGGCGGGTGGTGCGCTGCGCATCCAGTCGACGGCGAGCGCGGCCGGACAGCCGGGCGCGGTCGGCACGAGCCGGGCGGGCAATAACGCTTTCGTCACCGAGATTTTCCGGTTGCGGAACATCCCGGCCGCGTCGGCAGTGGAAACGCTGCGGCCGCTGATCAGCCAGGAAGGCTCGATTACCGCGAACACGGCGGGCAATTCGCTCGTGATCGCGGACTTTGCGGACAATGTGCGCCGGATGCGCGCATTGATCGAAAGGGTCGATGTGGATTCGAGCGCCAGCGAGATTGTCGCGCTGGACAATGCGGGTGCGCGCGAAATTGCCGCGTCGCTGGCCGGGCTGGTGCAGGGCGCGGAGGGGCCGTCGCCCGCTTCGGTCGTGCCGGTCGACAGTTCCAACTCGCTCGTGCTGCGCGGCGATCCGGCGACGGTGGCGCGGATGGCGGCGCTGGCGCGCGAACTTGATGCCCGCGCGGCGAGCGGCACCGAAATCCGCGTCATCTTTCTCGAATTTGCCGATGCAGGCCAGATATTGCCGGTGCTGGAGCGCGTGACCGGGCAGACCGGCGCGGTTTCGGCGCAAACGTCGAGTGGCGGCGATGCGCCGAATGCGGCCGAAGGCGGTTCGGACAACGCCGGTGGATCGGCAACGGGCGGTCGCCCCGGGCAGCGGGTTATCGTGACCGGCTATGAAGGCGCGAACGCGATCATCATCTCCGCCCCGCCCGAGATGCAGCGCACGCTGGGCGAGTTGGTGCGCCAATTGGACACCCGCCGCGATCAGGTGCTGGTCGAGGCGATCATCGTCGAGATTTCGGACGCGGCGGCACGCGAACTCGGCGTGCAGTTCCTGTTCGGCGGCGAGGATGCGCCCTTCGCGGTGACTAACTATTCGAACGTGCAGCCGCGCATTCTCGATCTTGCCGGAGGGCTGCTCGCCGACGAGCTCGACCAGACGACGACGGTGATCAACGGCAATGTGGTGACAACGAGCGAGAACAGTTCGGTCAGCGACCTGCTGCGCGAAAATGCGGCGCGCGCGGTCTTGGGCGCGCGCGGCGGCTTTCTCGGTTTCGCCTCGGAGCTGGGCTCGGACCTGATCTTCGGGGCGATCCTCAACGCCGTGCAGGAGGATACCGATTCCAACATCCTCTCCACGCCCTCGATCACGACGCTCGACAATCAGGAAGCGAGCATTCTCGTCGGCCAGGAAATCCCGGTTTCGACGGGCGAGGCGCTGTCCAACAATTTCGACAACGCCTTCCGCACGATCCAGCGCCAGAATGTCGGCATCGAGCTCGAAGTGCGGCCGCAGATCAATGCGGGCGGCGCGATCCGGCTCGATATCCGGCAGGAAGTCAGCTCGATCGCCGGGCCGGTGTCCGACGATTTCAACGAGCTGATCATCAACAAGCGCGAAATCGATACGACGGTGACCGTGAATGACGGCGAGATCATCGCGCTGGGCGGCCTGCTCGACGATAACGAACGCCGCACCATCCAGCGCATCCCGATCCTCGGCGATATTCCGATCATCGGCGAGCTGTTCCGGTCTCGCTCGCGGACGCGGACCAAGACGAACCTCATGGTCTTTATTCGTCCGACCATCCTGTCGAGCGCCGAGGATCGCCGCGCGGTCATGGAGCGCCGCTATGGTTATATCCGCGCGCGCCAGTTCCTCGCCGATCCCGAGCGGGAGCCCGGCATCGACACGCTGGTCCGCCAGTATCTGGGCGTGGCCCCGCCCGGCCGTCCGCCGACCAACCCGCCGCCGGTCGACCCGACCATCATCGTTCCCGAAGTCAGCACCAGCAGTTCGACCATCCGTCCGGTAGAGGTGCCCGAGCCGGAGGAGCCACAGCCATGATCGACATCCGGCGCGGCGACGAGATCGAACCCGGCGAGGCCGCCGCTGAGCCGGCGATCGCGCTGGGTTCGGAAACCGGTGCAGAGCCGCTGCCGGGCCTCGACGTGAACATCCCCTATGGCTTTGCCCGCAAGTTCGGCGTGGTACTGCTCCATGCCGGCGATGACGGGGAAAAACGATTCAGGGTTGCGCTGCGCGAGGGTGACGACCCGCGCGCATTGCTCGAAGTGCGCCGATTCCTGAGCCGTCCCTTCGATGTCGAGCTGGTTCCCTCCGAACGGTTCGATACGATCCTGTCCGAACGCTATGCGGTCGACGGGCAGGCGGCGGCCGACGCGGCCAGCGGGATAGGCGATCTCGACATGCTCGCGAGCGATATCCCGACCGCCGAGGATCTGCTGGACAGCGCCGACGATGCCCCCGCCATCCGCCTGATCAACGGCATCATCGCGGACGCCGCGCGGCAGGGCGTCTCCGATATCCATATCGAACCCTATGATACCGGCCTCGTCGTGCGCATGCGGATGGACGGCGTGCTGCGCGAAACGCTGCGCATGCCGCCGCATGTCGCTTCGACCATCGTCAGCCGGATCAAGGTGATGGCGCGGCTCGACATCGCCGAGCGCCGTATTCCGCAGGACGGGCGCATTTCGCTGACCCTGGGCGGGAAGCTGCTCGATGTGCGTGTCTCGACCCTGCCGAGCAGCGCGGGCGAGCGCGTCGTGCTGCGTATCCTCGACAAGGACAATGCCGGGATCGGGATGGACGAACTCGGCATGCCCGAACGCGTCGATACGATATTCCGCCAGGCGATCGCCGAGCCGAACGGCATCATTCTCGTCACCGGCCCGACCGGTTCGGGCAAGACGACATCGCTCTACGGCGGCCTCAGGCTCTTAAACGATGGCTCGCGCAATATCCTCACCGTCGAAGACCCGGTCGAATATGCGATCGAGGGCGTCGGCCAGACACAGGTGAACCCCAAGGTCGGCCTCGACTTCGCAACCGGGCTGCGGGCGATCCTGCGCCAGGATCCCGATGTCGTGATGGTTGGCGAAATCCGCGACCGCGAAACAGCCCAAATCGCCGTGCAGGCCTCGCTGACCGGCCATCTCGTGCTCTCGACGGTCCATACCAACGACGCGGTCGGCGCGATCACCCGAATGCGCGATATGCAGATTGAACCGTTCCTGCTGGCATCCACGCTGCGCGCCGTCGTCGCCCAGCGGCTTGTCCGCAAGCTCTGCATCCATTGCCGCGAGCAGGTCCAGGCCTCGAACGCCGTCGCCGCACTGCTCGGTTTCGATTCCGGTACACCGATTTACGAAGCGCGGGGTTGCCCCGAATGCAACCATACCGGGTATAAGGGCCGGACGGGCGTGTTCGAGATCATCCGCATCGACGACGATATCCGCCGCATGATCAATGCCGGCGGCGATGAATCGCAGATCGCCCGGCACGCCTTTCTCCATGCGCCCAATCTCGGCTCCGCGGCGCGCGCACTTGTGCGCGACGGCGTGACGACGGCGGAGGAAGCCGTCCGGATTTCGCGGATCGAGGAGCCGGAACCGGTCGATGCGTAGCGCGATTTCATCTGGGCTTAGCCTTTGTGCTCCTGCGCAGGCAGGAGCCCAGAGCCCGAGACACCATCGCCTGCCGCCCTGGATTCCTGCCTGCGCAGGAATACGGTGTAACTGATGCCCAGTTTCGAATATCTCGCCCTCGACACGGCAGGCCGCGAGAAGCGGGGCACCGTCGATGGCGAGACGGAAGAGGCCGCGCGCGCCCGGCTTGATGCCCGGCGGCTCTATGTCGTGCGGATCGCGCCCGGCAGCAGCGGCCCGTCGCGGGCAGCGGCCAACGACACCGCGCCGCTGCTCAGCCGATCGATCGAGCTGCGCAATCATCTGTCGTCCAAGGAACTGACGCTTTTCACCCGCCAGCTCTCGACGCTCGCGGATGTCAGTCCGCTCGAAGAAGCGCTGCGCACCATCGCGATGCAGGCCGAAAAACCGCGCGTGCGAAAGGTCCTCGAGACCGTTCATGCCGGGGTCGTCGAAGGCCAGCGGCTCGCCCGCGCCATGGAGCGCGAGAAGAAGAGCTTCCCGCCGCTCTATCGCGCGATGATCGCGGCCGGCGAGGGATCGGGGGCGTTGCCGAGCATCCTCGCGCGCCTCGCCGATCTGCAGGAGCGCCAGGCCGAAGTGCGCGGTAAGGTGCTGACCGCGCTCACCTATCCGATCATGCTGACGGTCGTCGCGATCGCCGTCGTCTTCGCGTTGATGATCTTCGTGGTGCCGCAGGTCGTCGAGCAGTTTGACAGCGTGGGGCAGGAACTGCCTTTGCTCACGCGCATTGTGATCGGCCTGTCCAACTTCCTCGCCAATTGGTGGTGGGCGCTGCTTATCGCGATCGCGCTCGCCGGTTTCGGACTGTGGCGCGCGTTGCAGAATCCGGATTTCCGGTTGCGCTTCGATCGCCGCGTATTGCGGCTGCCGCTGATCGGGCGGCTCGTCCGCGATCTCCACGCCGCCCGCATGGCGCGGACGCTGGCGACGATGATCGGCAGCCGGTTGCCGGTGCTCGAAGGGCTTACGCTTACCGCGAAGACCGTCCGCAACGCCGCTCAGCGTGAGGCGTCCGTGGAAGTGGCCGAAGCCGTGCGGCAGGGCGGAAGCCTGTCCGCAGCGCTCCGCAAGGCGGGCATCTTCCCGCCGCTGCTCGTCTATATGGCGTCGAGCGGCGAAGCGTCGGGGCAGCTCGACGTGATGCTCGAACGCGCCGCCGATTATCTCGAACGCGAGTTCGACACCTTCACCTCCGCGATGCTTTCGCTGCTCGAACCGGCCATCATCATCGTGATGGGCGTGATCGTGACGCTGATCGTGCTCGCGATCCTGCTGCCCATTCTCCAGCTCAACACTCTTGCCGTCGGAGCATAGTTATGCGCGTGATTTCCCTTCCTCATCATTCCCGCAAAAGCGGGAATCCCGCTCACTGTTTTTTTCCGATGGAGGGCGAAGAACAGGCAGAGCAAAAGCAGCGGGATTCCCGCTTTTGCAGGAATGACGATGAGCGGTCGGGTGAGAGCGGTTTCACCCTGACCGAGCTGATGGTCGTGCTCGTCATTATCGGCCTGCTCGCGACGGTCGTCGTTATCAACGTCCTGCCCGCGGCCGATCAGGCCAACCAGACGAAAGTGCGCGCCGATATCAGCACGCTGGAATCCGCGCTCGAACAATATCGGCTCGACAATATGACCTATCCGCGCAGCGAGCAGGGCCTGGAGGCGCTGGTTACGCCGCCAAGCGATCTGACACAGCCGCAGCGCTATCGCAGCGGCGGCTATATCCGCCGCCTGCCGAACGATCCCTGGGGCAATCCCTATCAGTATAGTCAACCGGGCACGCAGGGCGGCGGGCCGTATGATATCTTCACCTATGGCGCCGATGGCCAGCCGGGCGGCGAGGCGGAAAATGCAGATATCGGCAACTGGCAATAACGCCACGGCGCTGCGCCGGTGCCGTATTCCTGCGAAGGCAGGAATCCAGAGCCGCACGCGATGGGGCGAACGGCCCTGGGCTCCTGCCTCCGCAGGAGCACTAGCGTGTCGCAAGGAGGAAACCGGTTTCACCCTGACCGAGCTGATGGTCGTGCTCGTGATACTGGGCATATTGGCCTCGGCGATCGTCTTCGTCATGCCCGATCCGCGCGGACGCCTGATCGACGAGGGCGAAGCCTTTGCGGCGCGCGCGCATGCCGCGCAGGAAACGGCCATCGTCGAGATGCAGGATGTCGCGCTCTGGGTGTCGCCCGCTGGTTACGGCTTCGAACGCTATGACGGCGAAGGCTGGACGCCGATCGGCCGCCCGCCGTTTCAGGATCGGCAATGGCCCGAAGGCATAGCGGTCACGGTGGCGCAGCCGGATGGCGACCGCACGCGCATCGTGTTCGACGCGACCGGACTGAACGGGCCGCTCGATGTGACGCTGGCGCGCGACGAGAACAGCGTCAGCATCGCCATCGGCGCAGACGGGACGATCCGGGTCGATGGTTAGGGCCGAAAGCCCTTTCGTATTCCTGCGCAGGCAGGAATCCAGGGCGGCAAAAGATGGTGTCTCGGGCCCTGGGCTCCTGCCTGCGCAGGAGCACGGGAAATGTGAGAGCGGTTTCACCTTGCTCGAAATGCTGGTGGCGCTGGCCGTGTTCAGCATTGCCGCGCTCGCGCTCCTCAATCTCGAGACGGTAACCGTTACCAATACGAGCCGTATCGCCGACCGTACGGTCGGCCAGATCGTCGCGCGTAACGTTGCCGTGGAAGTGCTGACCGATCCCACGCCGCCCGCCATCGGCGCGGAGAATGGCGAGGAAATGAATGGCGGCCGCAACTGGCAATGGACGCGGGTGACCGGCCCGTCGCCCGAGGCGCGCATCCTCCAGATCGATATTGCGGTAACCGATGCCAGCGGCGACCGCGCCGCCGATCTCACCGTCTTCCGGTTTGCCGCGCAATGACGGGCCGCCGCCTGTCCGCGAACGGCTTTACGCTGGTCGAGCTGATGGTGGCGCTGTTCATCTTCGGCATAGTGTCGGCGGCCGGTGTTGCCCTGTTGCGCTTCAGCGTGGATTCACAGGCCGCCTCGCAGCAGGCATTGGCGGATATGAGCGGCATCCGGCGGATGAATGCGGCGCTGACCAACGACCTTTCGCAGATCGCGCCCCGCCCCGCGCGCGATATGGCCGGCGCTCGGCAGAACGCCTTTTTCGGCGGCGGTGGGGCAGACGGAGATCTGCTGATCAGCTTCGTCCGGCGGGGCTGGAGCAATTATGACGGGGATGCGCGCTCGTCCTTGCAGAAGGTCGATTACCGGCTTGTCGACGGCGTACTCGAACGGCGCGCCTATCCCTATGTCGACGGAGCCGAACCGCTGCCGGGTGCTGCGCTCGTCTCCGGTATCGAGGCGATTGCCCTGCGTTACCGCAGTGGCGGCGAATGGCGGGACCGCTGGGACCCGACATTGGCGACCGACCTTCCCGATGCGGTGGAGCTGACGGTGGACATCGAAGGGCTCGGCCCCGTCCGCCAGCTTTTCCAGACCGGCGCCGTGGTGCCTGCGACATGAGGCCCGGCAAACCCTCCGAAGAGGGCGCGGCGCTGCTCGCCGTGCTGTTGCTCGTCGCGATCATGGCGGCGTTGGCGGCGGCCTCGATGGAACGGTTGCAACTCGCGACGCGGCTAGCCGGAAATATTTCGGCGCTCGACCAGTCCCGCGCCTTTGCGACGGGCGCGGAATCGCTGGCGGTGCTGCGGATCAACGATCTGCTGGCGCGCGACAGCAGCAAGACGACCCTGGCCGGCGACTGGATGGGGCAGGAGACGGCACTGCCGCTGCCCGGCGGCGGCGTTGCGCTGGCCGTGATCTGGGACGGCGGCAATTGCTTCAACCTCAACAGCGTGGCGCGCGGCGAAGACCCGGTGGCCCTGACCACCGACCAGGTCGGCGTGATCCAGTTTTCGGCGCTGATGACCGCCTTGCAGATCCCGCGCGGCGATGCCGAGCGGATCGCCTGGTCGCTCGCCGACTGGATCGACGCCGATTCCGTGCCCGCGCGGCAGGGCAATGAGGATCGCAGCTATAGCCAGGCCGATACCGCGTACCGCACCGGAAATACGATGCTGGCCGAGGTCAGCGAGCTGCGCGCGGTTGCGGGGGTGACGCCCGCCTATTATGAGCGGATGCGTCCCTGGCTCTGCGTGCTGCCGACCACCGAATTGTCGCCGATCAACGTCAACACCCTGCTTCCGGAACAGGCCCCGCTTATCGCCATGCTCTTGCCGAACCGTCTCGATGCCAATGGCGCCAGCCAGGCGATTGCCGCGCGCCCTGAAACGGGCTGGAACAGCATCGCCGATTTCTGGAACCAGCCGGTCCTCGCTAACCAGGAACCGATAGGCGAGGTGATTGGCCAGCCCCAGATCCGCACCCGCTATTTCCGGCTTGAGCTGGACGTGCAGCTTGGCGAGGTCGAATTGCAGCAATCGGCGCTGATCGACGCGAGTTTTGCGCCGGCGCGCGTCGTCTCCCGCCGCTGGGGACGCGACGAATGAGCGCTCGCCAGCTCCTGATTTTCCTCGGCGCGGAACCGGGCTGGATGCGCATCGCCGACGGGCGGACGGTCGTGCGGCAATCGGGCTTCGACACGCTGCCCGAACCGGACGATGGCGGCGACGAACCGGAGACGGTAACGCTGGTCGTGGCCGGCAGTGAGGTTGCCCTCCACTGGGCCGAGATACCCGCAACGCTCGCCCCGGCACAGGCACGTGCCGCAGCGCGGATCATGGCGGACGAGGTCAGCGCGGAACCGTTCGAGACCCAGCATATCGCCACCGGACCTGCCGATGACCACGGCGAGCGATGCCTCGCAATCGTGTCGCGCGCGCGGATGGACGATTGGCTGGCCGAAGCCGAGGCGCTCGGCGTCGATCCGGATGTCGTGATCCCCGAGCCGCTGCTGATCGCGCCGCCGGAAACCGGTGTGCGGACCGTGCGGCAGGCGGGCATGGATATTGTTCGCGGGTCGAAGCGCGCCTTTGCCGCCGAGTCTGATATCGCGGCGCTGCTGATCGGCGAGGAGCCTGTCGAGCCGATCGCTCCCGAGGATCTGGAGCGCGATTTCGGCGCCGTGCTGGCGGACCCGCCGCTCAATTTGCGCCAGGGCGATTATGCGAAGCGCAGACGCTGGACGATCGATGCCAGCTATGTTCGGCGGGTCGCGTTGCTAGCGGCGACGATCTTGCTCGTAACCCTGCTGATCCAGCTGACGATGATCGCGCGCTACAGTTTCGCCGCCGATGCGCTTGAGCGCGAAGTTACCGAGCGCGCGCGCGATGCGATTCCGGGGAATGTCGAGATTATCGATGCCGATGCGCAGCTGCGCGGACGGCTGTCGGAGCTTGGCGGCGGGCCGGGCTATGGCGAGCTGGCCAATGCCGCCTTTGCGGCGATCCGCGATACCGCGGGCGTCGAACTGCAATCGATCATCTATGCCGACGATAACAGCCTGCAATTGACCGCCGCCGCGCCCGGGCAGGCGGAGCTGACGGCGCTGCAACAGCGTATGGCCGCCGCCGGTCTCATCGTCACGCCGGGCGGCGTGCGCGATGGCGGCGGGCGGCAGATTGCCGATTATGTGGTGAGGGCGCCATGACGGATCGCTTGAAGACCTGGTGGGGCGGATTGAGCGCGCGCGAACGCTGGCTGGTCGGCGTGGCTGGCGGATTGGCGGTGCTCGTCCTGAGCTGGCTGCTGATCGTCCGCCCGATCGATCTGATGCGCGAATCCGCCAAGGCGCGGCACGATGCAGCGGTGATCGCGCTGGGCCGAGTGGAGGCGCGGCTCGCGGCGATCGAAGCGGTGGCCGCCAACCCGCCGCCTGCGGTTTCCGGCCGGATCAGCGATATCGTAACGGCAGAGGCCGTGCGCGTCGGTTTCAACACGGCGCAGACCGAACCCACCGGCACCGACGGCGTGCGCGTCATCATCGGTGCGGTGCGCCCGCAGACATTTTTCGCCTGGGTTGCCGATCTCGAAACCCGCATGGGCCTCGATGTCGACGCGCTGACGGCGCGCCCCAATGCCGACGAGACGCTTTCGGTGGACGTCACCTTCCGGCGCGGAGGGCAGGGCTGATGCGGATCGCGCTGCCCATGGGCCGGACGGTCCTCTTCCTGTGCATCTTCGTGCTCGCCATGCTCGTCCTGATCCCGATGCGGCTCGGTCTCGACTGGCTCGGCATGGACGAACGCGGCATTGCGGCGCGCGAGGCGCAGGGCAGCGTCTGGAACGGCCGCTTGGTCGAAGCACAGTTCGGCGATGCCGCGGTCGGCGATGTCGATGCGGGGCTCGGTTTCTTTCCCTTGCTCGTCGGCCGGGCGCGCGTCGCCATGGCGCGCAGCGGCGTCGACGCCGATCAGTTCGGCGGCTTTCGCGGGGCGATGAGCGTGTCGGGCAGCGAATTCGGGCTGGACGATATGCAGGCGGCCTTGCCCGTGGCCGATCTGTTCGCGCCGCTCCCGGTCAGCGCGCTCGAACTCGAAGACGTAACCGTGCATTTCGACAACGGTCTGTGTGCGATAGCCGAGGGCCTGGTGCGGGCGCGCATGGCCGGCAATCTGGGCGGTGTCTCGCTGCCCGAATTCGTCATGGGCAATGCGCAGTGCGACGAGGGTGCGCTCCTATTGCCGCTGATCAGCCAGCGCGGGATGGAGCAGCTCGAAATCCGGATCGGTGCGACCGGCGCCTATACGGCCGAATTCCGGACCATGGCGGTCGACGATGCGATGCGCGAACAACTGGCGCTGGCCGGTTTCACGCCGGGGCCCAACGGCTATGCCCTGTCCGTTCAGGGCGAATTCTGAGCGAAAGCCGCCACCATGCCCGCGGCGATCGACAGCGCGATCTCGGCCGGGCCGACGCTGCCGATATCGAGGCCCGCGGGACCATCAATCCGCGATAGAGTTTCGTCATCGATTCCGGCTTCGCGCAGCCTGTCGAGCCGCGCCGCTTGGCTTTTGCGCGAACCGAGCGCGGCGATATAGGCGGCGGGCGAAGCCAGCGCGGCGATCAGCGCGGGATCGTCGATCTTCGGATCATGGCTGAGCACGACAACAGCCGTGCGCGCATCGGGCTCGCGCGCCGCAATCGCCTCGTCGGGCCAGCGATCGTCGCGTTCGATCCCGGGAAAACGGTCTTCGGTCAGGAAAGCCGCGCGCGGATCGATGATGACCGCCGCGATATCGATCTCCGCCGCGATCCGCGCGAGCGATTGCGCAATCTGCACCGCGCCGACGATCAGCAAGCGCCGCGGCGGTTCGTAACGGTTGATCCATCCGGCTTCGTCTTCATGCTCCGCAATCCGCGTTACGCCCGTGTCCAAATCGGTTACTGCCGACACGCTTTTGCCGGAGCGGCGGGCAGTATCGATGGCGGCGAACAGGCTGTCGGGGAAACCGTCGGCGTCGACCGGCTGCACGAGGATTTCGATTTCGCCGCCACAGGGCAGGCCGACTTGCCACGCGCTCTCATTCTCCACGCCGAAGCGCAGCAAGCGGAACCGGCCATCCGCGATAACCTCGCTTGCCGCCTGCAATACATCGCCTTCGACGCAGCCGCCCGATACCGAACCTTCGAACCGCCCGTCTTCGTGAATCAGCATATGGCTGCCCGCCGGCCGCGGGGCGGACCCCCATGTCCGGATGACGGTCGCTACGGCAAGGCGGGCCTCCCGCCATTGCCGCTGCCGTGCGATAATCTGGTCCAACTCGCCTTTCATTCCGCCTCTTTGCGCGAGGCTGCGATGAAAGCGCAAGCGCCTGTTGCACGCCCGCTCGGAGCTGTGCCACAGTTGACGTAAAGGAGAACCCCGATGACCGAGCGCGTGACCATTGCCATCGACGATCAAGGTGTCGCCGATGTCCGTCTCAACCGCCCCGACAAAATGAATGCCCTGGACCCGGCCATGTTCGACGGGATTATCGGTGCCATCGAACGGCTCGAAGGCGAAGCCGGCGTGCGCGCCGTCGTCCTGTCGGGCGAAGGACGGGCCTTTTGCGCCGGGCTCGATATGGCGAGCTTTGCCGGCATGGCGCAGAACAGCGCGAATGACGATGACGACGGGTCCAAGTCGGACGGGCTGATGGCGCGCACCTATGGCGATGCGAACAAGTTCCAGCAGGCGGCATGGGGCTGGCATACCCTGCCGGTTCCCGTGATCGCGGCCGTGCACGGCGTGGCTTTCGGCGGCGGCTTCCAGATTGCTTGCGGCGCGGACATCCGGATCACCGCGCCCGATACGCGCCATGCGATCATGGAAATGAAATGGGGCCTCGTGCCCGATATGGCGGGCATCCCGATCGTGCGGAACCTCGCCCGTGACGATGTGGTGCGCGAGCTTTGCTACACCGCCCGGATCTTCGATGGTACCGAGGCGCTGGATTACGGATTTGCGACGAAGCTGTCCGACGATCCGCATGCCGATGCGATGACGATGGCGCACGAGATTGCGAGCAAGAGCCCCGATGCGGTCCGCGCGAACAAACGGCTGCTCAACATGTCGCGCGACCAGCATGCGCCGGAAATCCTGCTCGAGGAATCGCGCGAACAGGCGGGCGTTATCGGCAAGCCCAACCAGATCGAGGCGGTGATGGCGGGCATGGCCAAGCGCCCGGGCAACTTCAAGGATGTCGCATAGATGAAAGCCGCAACGCTCAAAAAACCCGGCGGGCTGGACAATATCGTGATCGCGGATCGCGACCAGCCGGAAGCCGGGCCCGGTGAAATTCTCGTCAAGGTCGCGGCCAATTCGCTCAACTATCATGACTATGTCGTGGCGCTGGGCGGCATTCCGACGGTCGACGGCCGTGTCCTGATGTCGGACGGCGCGGGCGAAGTGGCGGCCGTGGGCGAAGGTGTGTCCGGTTGGAGCGTCGGCGATCATGCGCTGTCGGTTTTCTTCCCGGGCTGGGCCGACGGGCCGGGCGAGAATGAAAAACGCCTCGGCGTTCCCGGCGATCACGCCGATGGTTTCGCTGCGGAATATGTCGCGGCGCCGGCCCATGCGTTCACAAAGGCGCCGAAGGATTACAGCTTCGCAGAAGCGGCAACCTTGCCGTGCGCGGCGCTGACTGCCTGGCGGGCGCTGTTCGTTTCCGCCCAGACCAAACCGGGCGATATCGTGCTCGTACAGGGGTCGGGCGGGGTTTCGATCTTTGCCTTGCAGTTCGCCAAGGCTGCGGGCGCGACCGTGATCGCGACATCCTCATCGGGCGAAAAGCTGGAAAAGCTGACCGATCTCGGGGCGGACCATGTCATCAACTACAAGGAAGAAGTCGACTGGGGCAAAGCCGCGCTCGCCTGGACGGCCGGGCGCGGTGTCGATTCCGTGGTCGAGATCGGCGGGCCGGGCACGTTGACGCAATCCATCCATGCCTGCCGGACGGGCGGCCATATCGGATTGATCGGCGTCCTCACCGGGCTGTCCGGCGAAGTGCCGACCGCGCTCTTCTTCCAGAAAAACCTCGTGATGACGGGAATCACGGTGGGCAGTCAGGCCGATCAGCGCGCCATGATCGCGGCGATCGACGCTAACGGCATCAAGCCCGTGATCGACACGCATTTCCCGCTGGAAGGACTCGCCGACGCATTCCAGCATCAGGCGGCGCAAAAGCATTTCGGCAAGATCGTCGTCGATATTCCGGGCTGACAGGCAAAACAGGCTATGTGATGCGCGGTCAGAAAAATCTGAACCCTTCGGGGATAGCTCTGCTGCTTGGGTTTTCAGTTGGTGGGTGTTGGCAGATTGCCGACTTTGCCGAACCGGAAATCAAGTATATCGAATGTGATATTAGTCAGATCGAATATTCCATATCTGCGGCCTTGCAAGAGGTCGCGAATGACTTTGAATTGGACTTCTTTTCTGACGACCAACACCGCACTGACAGAACTTACACAGCACAGATTTCCAACATGGTCGGTACGATTTTCGTACACGGGGTAAATAGCGATCTACATGTGATGAGAGATTTGAACCCATTTGTTTCGCACGAAGTTTCTGACATCGAGCATATCGATCGGGCGATGGAAGCCGTAATAGTTAGACTCGAGGAAATTTGTTAGTGGCAGCTTCGCAGGCATCGCTCACCACATAGGATGAGCGATCAAGCAGAGGAAAAGACATGTTCAGATCAATGCTCGCCCTTTTTGCCGCCATAACCTTTATGCTCGGGTCCGGTCCCGGATACGCACAGGAGGAGGGGGCCGCGGCGACCGCGTCAATCGGCGCGGGCGGGCGGCCCGTGGGTGCGGCATGGTCGCGCAGCCCGGTCTATGCGCAGAACGGCATGGCCGCGACGGCGCATCCGCTTGCGAGCCAGATCGCCATCGACATTTTGCAGGCCGGCGGCAGTGCCGTCGATGCGGCAATTGCGGCCAACGCCGCGCTCGGCCTGATGGAACCGACCGGCAACGGCATCGGCGGCGACCTCTTCGCGATCGTCTGGGATCCCGAAACGGAACAGCTCTACGGTCTGAACGCCTCAGGCCGCAGCCCGATGGGGCTTAGCTATGACGCGCTGCGCGAAGCGCTGGGCGATGCGACATCCATCCCGCCGCTCGGCCATCTGCCGGTCAGCGTGCCGGGCGCGGTCGATGGCTGGTTCGAACTCCATGGCCGGTTCGGCCGGCTCGGCATGGCGGACATCCTCGCGCCGTCTATCGCCTATGCCGAAAACGGCCATCCCGTCGCGCCCGTCATCGCGCATTATTTCCAGCGCAACCTCAACGCCTTCGAGCGGCGGCTCGAGATGATCGGCGATTTCGACAATGCGCGCGCCACCTATTTCGCGGACGGCGCGCCCGAAGCCGGCGATATCTTCCGCAACCCCGATCTCGCAAGCACCTATCGCGCGATTGCGGCGGGCGGGCGCGAGGCGTTTTACGAGGGCGAGATCGCGCGCACCATCGATGCCTATATGCGGCGGATCGGCGGCGCTTTGCGCTATGAAGACATGGCCGCGCATGAGAGCGAATGGGTGGATGTCGGCTGTGTCGAGTATCGCGACGGCTATGAGCTGTGCGAGCTGCCGCCCAACAGCCAGGGCTTTGCCGCGCTGCAGATGGTGAACATTTTGCGCAATGTCGATCTCGCGCAATGGCCGCGCGGCTCGGCCGAAGTGCTCCATTATATTACCGAGGCAAAACGGCTCGCCTTCGAGGATCTCGCGCGCTTCTACGCCGACCCGGCATTCTCCGATATTCCCATCGAGGGGCTGTTGTCGCAGGAATATGGCCAGCGGCGTTTCGCCGAGATCGATCCGGCGCGCGCCAATCCTGCTTTCGCGCCCGGCGATCCGCGGATCGAAGGGGAGGGGGATACGACCTATCTGACCGTCGCCGATAGCAGCGGCATGATGGTTTCTCTCATCCAATCCAACTATCGCGGCATGGGCTCCGGGCTCGTGCCCGATGGCCTCGGTTTCATGTTCCAGGACCGCGGCGAGCTGTTCTCGTTGGATCCCGATCATCCCAATGTCTATGCGCCCGGCAAGCGCCCGTTCCAGACGATCATCCCGGCTTTCGTGATGCATAACGATCAGCCGTTCATGAGCTTCGGCCTGATGGGCGGCGGCATGCAGCCCCAGGGCCATGTGCAGGTGCTGATCAACATGGTCGATTACGGCATGAACGTGCAGGAAGCGGGCGACGCGGCGCGGCTCAACCATGACGGCGGCCGCCGCCCGACCGACGATCTGGCGGGCACAGGCGCGGACTTGCTGGGCGTGCTCAGCGTCGAGGCCGGTATAGCAGACGAGACGGTCGAGCAGTTGCGCGCGATGGGGCATAATGTGGAGGTCGTCACGAACGGCATCATGTTCGGCGGCTATCAGGCGATCGTCCGAGATCCGGAAACCGGCGTCTATTCGGGCGCGACCGAAATGCGCAAGGACGGACAGGCGCTCGGCTATTAAAGCATGATGGCCTAGCACCGACCCCGTTAGCCCTGAGCTTGTCGAAGGGCACCTCTCGATCCGAGAAACTGGCTTCGACAGGCTCGGCCCTAACGGGGAGAGTCGCATTCACTTCGCACCAATAAGAAAACCCCCGCCGCACTGGATGGGCGCGGCGGGGATTTTGGATGCAGTGCGGGCAGTCTCGCCTAGGCGATGTCGAACCGGTCCGCGTTCATCACCTTGGTCCAGGCCGCGATGAAATCGCTGACGAACTTGTCGCCCGCATCGTCGGCCGCATAGACCTCCGACACCGCCCGGAGCTGCGAGTTCGATCCGAACACGAGGTCGGTCCGCGTCGCCGTCCATTTCTGCTCGCCGCTCGCGCGGTCGTTGCCGACGAATTCCTCGTCTTCGCTGGTGTCCACGACTTCCCATGCCGTACCCATATCGAGCAGGTTCACGAAGAAATCGTTGGTCAGCTGGCCGACCCGGTCGGTGAACACGCCATGCGCGCTGCCGCCCGTATTGGCGCCGAGCACCCGCAGACCGCCAACCAGCGCCGTCATTTCGGCGATCGTCAGGTCGAGCAGCGAGGCCCGGTCGAGCATCAGCTCTTCGGTCGGGACCGAATGCTTGGCCGAGAGATAGTTGCGGAAGGCGTCCGCCTTGGGCTCCAGATAGTCGAAGCTGTCCGCATCGGTCTGCTCCTCGGTCGCATCGCCGCGGCCGCCGGTGAACGGCACCGTTACATCGTGACCAGCATCCTTGGCCGCCTTTTCGACCGCCGCACTGCCGGCCAGGACGATGGCGTCGGCCATCGAGAGGTTGCCGCGCAGCTCGCCGATCTTGGTAAGCGTGGTCGAAAGCTCGTCCGGATCGTTGACCGGCCAGTCCTTTTGCGGGGCGAGCCGGACGCGCGCGCCATTGGCACCGCCGCGATAGTCGGACGCGCGGAAGGTCGAAGCCGAGGCCCAGGCCGCCTTGACGAGCTGGCTGACGCTCAGCCCGCTATCGAGGATCGCGCTCTTGAAGTCGGCGACATCGCTGTCGGACGGCGTCGTCCCGGCGGGAACATTGTCCTGCCAGATCAGATCCTCGTCCGGCGCCTCCGGCCCGAGATAACGGGATTTCGGCCCCATATCGCGATGCAGCAGCTTGAACCAGGCGCGGGCGAACGCGTCCTTGAAGGCTTCATGATCCTCCCGGAAGCGCTCCGATATCTTCAGATATTCCGGATCGGTCTTCATCGCCATATCGGCCGTGGTCATCATCGTCGGGACCTTCTTGGACGGATCGTGCGCATCGGGCGCCATATCCTCTTCCTTCTGGTCGATCGGCTGCCACTGATTGGCGCCGGCCGGCGATTTCACCAGCTCATACTCATAATCGAGCAGCAGGCGGAAATAGTTTTCCGACCATGTGTCCGGCGTGTTGGTCCAGGGGCCTTCGATGCCGCTCGTGATTGCATCCGGACCCAGGCCGCTGCCATGGCGGTTGTGCCAGCCAAAGCCCTGAGCGGCGATATCCGCTCCAGAACTCGCCTCAGGATCGGCGCCGACGAGCGACGCGTCGCCCGCGCCATGCGCCTTGCCGAAGGTATGGCCGCCGGCGGTCAGCGCGACGGTCTCTTCGTCGTTCATCGCCATCCGGCTAAAGGTTTCGCGAATGTCGCGGGCCGAACCCATGATATCGGGTTCGCCGCCCGGGCCTTCCGGGTTCACATAGATGAGGCCCATCTGGATCGCGGCGAGCGGCGTTTCGAGCGCCTTGCCCTCGTCCGGATTGATGCGCGTCGGCGAGCCCTGGTTCACCCAAAGCTCTTCGGTGCCCCAGTAAATATCGCGCTGAGGCTCCCAGGTGTCGGGGCGGCCGCCGGCGAAACCGAAGGTCGGCCCGCCCATCGATTCGATCGCTACATTGCCGGTGAGGAGCAGCAGGTCGGACCAGCTGATCGCGTTGCCGTATTTCTTTTTGATCGGCCAGAGCAGGCGCCGCGCCTTGTCGAGATTGCCGTTATCCGGCCAGCTGTTGAGCGGTGCAAAACGCTGCTGCCCCTCGCCGCCGCCGCCGCGGCCGTCGGACACGCGATAGGTGCCCGCCGCATGCCAGGTCATGCGGATGAAGAAGGGGCCATAATGTCCGTAATCGGCCGGCCACCAGGGCTGGCTGTCGGTCATCAGCGCGGTGAGGTCGGCCTTCAGCGCATCATAGTCGAGCGACTTGAACGCTTCGGCATAATCGAAATCCTCATCCTCGGGGCTCGGCGACTTGCCGTTCTGCGTCAAAATGCCGAGCTGTAGCTGGTCGGGCCACCAGTCGCGGTTCTGCCGGCCGAGCAGCGAGCGTACCCCGCCGTCGAATCCCATCGGGCATTCGCCGCTCATTTCGCCTGTCTTCGCGTCCATGTCCTCTCTCCTGTTTTGATGGTTGTTACCGCCAGTATATAGGAACCCATTGTGATGGGCCAATGACTAGGCTCTGTCAGAGTTAATCAGAAAAGCGATGGTGCGGCCCGTTCTGCCGATTTTGTTGGGCCGGACGCCCCGTCGGTACGGTCGGTATTTCCAAAGCTTGACGCCCCCGATGGCCGCGTCGATAGACCGAAGACAGGCAATGGGGTGATAAGAAAGCCGAAATGGAGCTCCTGGTCGATTTCCTGACGCGTCTGGTGACGCAGTTCCAGTCTCCGGCACTCGCTTTCCTGATCGGCGGCATGCTGCTCGCCGCTTTCCGCAGCAAGCTCGATATTCCCGATGCGATATACAAATTCGCGGTCTTCATGCTGCTCATGCGGATCGGCATCGAGGGCGGGCTCGAGATCCGCGAGGCGAATTTTGCGGACATGCTGCTGCCCGCGGTAGCGACGGTCTTTATCGGTTGCGCCATCGTGCTGATCGGGCGTTTTACGCTAGCCTTTCTGCCCGGCGTGAAGACCGAAGACGCGATCGCCACAGCCGGCCTGTTCGGCGCGGTCAGCGCCTCGACGCTCGCGGCCGCGATGGTCCTGCTCGAGGAAGACGATATCTTCTACGAGGCCTGGGTGCCGGCGCTTTACCCGTTCATGGACATTCCCGCGCTGGTGCTCGCCATCGTGCTGGCCAATCTCTATTTCGCCAAGCGCGACGGGAAGGCGAGCGAGCGACCCAAGATCGGCGCCATCATCGCGGACAGCCTGCGCGGGTCCGCGCTCTCGGCATTGATCCTGGGCCTGGCGCTCGGTCTGCTGACGCGCCCCGAACAGGTGTTCGAAGGTTTTTACGATCCGCTGTTCCGCGGGCTGCTCTCGATCCTGATGCTGATCATGGGGATCGAGGCCTATCAGCGGCTCAATGAAATTCGCAAGGTTGCGCATTGGTATGCGGTTTATGCGGTTGTATCGCCGCTAACCCATGGCCTGATTGCCTTCGGGCTCGGCTATTTGCTTCATCTCGCAACCGGTTTCAGCCCGGGCGGTATCGTGCTGCTCGCGGTGATGGCGGGTTCGAGTTCGGACATTTCCGGGCCGCCGACGCTGCGCGCCGCGATCCCCTCGGCCAACCCGTCCGCCTATATCGGCTCGTCGACGAGTATCGGCACCCCGGTCGCCATCGCGATCGGCATCCCGCTCTATCTTGCGCTGGCGCAGATTATTTTCGGAACGGGTCCGGGCTAGCGCTCAGTGGTGGAATTTGTGCGGGCGGAGAATTTCGACGTCCTCGAGATAGGTAATGCCCGAATAGTCGTCGAAATAGCGCGCCGCGACCGTATCGATGATCTGTTCGGCGATATCGTGATCGGAGACAATCACTTCGACCTTCACATTGCGGAAAGCGTCGACCACCGATGCCCGGTTTGTGGGACGCACGCCGCGGCTGCCTTTGCCGCCCGCCGCGACGACCGTATAGCCTGTGCCGCCGGCCTCTTCGATGATCTCGGCTACCCGATCGAAAATGATCTTCTCGGTGATGATCACGACCTTGATCGCTTTAAAGGTCATTGGCGATAGCCTCCTGCGCTCGGCCTATGCACAGGCCAGTCACGGGTCAAGCAGGGATGGGGATAGCGATGGCGCGGCATCGCTGCTGGTGACCCCTAGGGGAATCGAACCCCGAAAGGATGGGCCTGCCCATCCGTCCAGTAAGAAAGACGCGGGTTCGGCGCTCGGGTCATTTCTGCGTTATCGCATTCGGGAAAAATGCTGGTGACCCCTACGGGAATCGAACCCGTGTTTCAGCCGTGAGAGGGCCGCGTCCTAACCGCTAGACGAAGGGGCCATGGCAAGCATCGCTTGCGGGCGGCTGACTTAGGCATGAGATGGCGGGAGGTCAACTCAAACCGCAATCATGCTATGGTCCAAACTTCCGGCGAGTCCCGCGCCGGACCGCGCTGGCAAGGAGCCTGTCATGACCACTCAACTCAAGATCGATTTTATTTCCGACATCTCCTGCCCCTGGTGCGTCGTCGGGCTGCGCAACATGGAGACGGCGCTCGCCGCGATCGGCGACGAAATCGAACCCTATATCCGGTTCGAGCCGTTCGAGCTCAACCCGGATATGCCGGCCGAGGGCATGGACCGGGCCGACTATTTCGCGAGCAAATACCGGATATCGCCCGAGGAGGCGAAGCAGCGCGGCGGCGAAATCCGCGCGCGCGCCGAAGAAGCGGGCTTCACCATGAACACGGGCGAGGGCTTTCGCGTGTACAACACTTTCGATGCGCATCGCTTGCTCGAATGGGCGATGGAAGAAGGCAAGCAGCGCGCGCTCAAACATGCGCTGTTCGCGGCCTATTTCACCGACGGCAAGAATATGGGCGATCATGAGACGCTCGCGGAGATCGCCGAAACCGTCGGGCTCGATGGCGCGCGGGCGCGCGCGATACTGGCCGGTGACGACTATGCCGGCCATGTCCGCCAATCGCAGTCCCATCAGCGCGGACGCGGTATCCAGTCCGTACCGACGATCATCGTCAACGGCGAATATGTGATCAATGGCGGCCAGCCACCCGAGACCTTTGAAAAGGCATTCCGCCATATTGCCAGGGAAGTGGCGAAGGCCGAGGTAGCCGCGGAAGCCGTTTAGCGGCCGCAAGCCGTCATTCGGACTCCGGCGGCTTGCCACATTCTTCGACGGCTTCGCGGACAGTCCGGTAGAAATTGCGGGAACGTGCCTGATCGTTGGCCTGAAGCGATTCCCAGATCGGCGTGTGTATCGCGGCGAAATTCACGGCAATATTAGGAGATGGAGCAGCGGAAAGGTTTGAGCTGCCAGCACAAAGCTGTCACAAAGCGGCGCGCGCTGGATGGAAAGCCCGGCCTGTGTTTTTCGGAAGGAGCATTGAGACCATGGCCCTGATCCATCTCGTTTATGCTTCCAAGCCGTTCGGGTTCGACGCAGCGACGCTCAACGGCATATTGTTGAAGGCGAGAGCCCATAATGCGCGCGACAATATTTCCGGCGCGTTGATCTGCCGCGCCGACATCTATCTGCAGATGCTCGAAGGCCCGGACGAGGCGGTCGATGCCGCCTATGCGCGGATCGTCCGCGACGATCGGCATGTCGAGCCCAAGTTGCTGGTTCGCGAACCGATAGAAAACCGTCTTTTCGGCAGTTGGGCCATGCGCGACGATCCGGCGCGATCCTGGATGTGGACTCAGGAGGAACTTGTCGACGGCGCTCTCGAACGGGCGAGCGAAAGCGACGTACTAGCGATCTTCGAACGCTTGTCGGAAGAGGCCGAAGGGCAGTTGCCGAACTGAAGCGCGGTCAGGCGGTCAGCGCCTGATATTCGCCGCGCTCGAACGCTTCGGCCATCGCGAATTTCTGGATTTTGCCGGAGCCGGTCATCGGCCATTCCTCCACCCAGACCCAGTAAGCCGGCGTTTTTTGCGGCGATAATCGCTCGCGGACAAAGGCCTTGAGGTCGGCGGGCTCGGGTTTCTCGCCGCCGCCGCACCGCATGAAGCAGGCGACAAGCTCGCCCCATTTCTCGTCCGGCACGCCGACCACCGCGACCTCGGCCAGCGCCGGATGCTCGAGCATGGCATTTTCGATTTCGGCGGGGAACAGATTCTCGCCGCCGCGGATGATCATCTCCTTCACCCGGCCGGTGATCTTCAGATAACCGCGCGCATCCATCGTGCCGAGATCGCCGGTATGCAGCCAGCCATCGACATCGATCGTCTCCGCCGTGGCCTCCGGATTGTCGTTATAACCGGCCATCACGTTGTAGCCGCGCACGCAGATTTCGCCCTGTTCACCGATGGCGCAGATCCGGCTGCTGCCCGGTTCGATGATCGCCACGTCCATATGCGGCAGGGGCTGGCCGATGGTTTGCGTCAGATCCTCTTCGCTATCGTCGGCCCAGCCGAGTGTAATGCCGGGCGAGGCCTCGGTCTGCCCGTAGATGACCTGTACGCCGACGCCAAAGGCGTCGCGCGCCTTGCGGGCAAGTTCGGGTGCGACCATCGCGGCGCCCGACATCAGCGCCTTGATCGAACTCACATCGCGGCCCGATTGCCGGACTTCCTCGACCATCATCACGAGCATGGTCGGCACGCCGCCGGTGAACTCGATCTTCTCGCGTTCGATAACGGCGATCATGTTGGCCGGATCGAAAGCAGGCATCGGAATGAACGTCATGCCCATGACGAGGCACCCGAACATGAAGGCCGACGCGCCCGCATGGAATAGCGGCGTCGGCGTCAGGTCTACGGAGCCGGGCGTCGCTCCCCAACGGCGCATCAGGTCCGTATTGTTCTGGAGGATACCGCCCTGTTTGAGCAGCACGCCCTTCGGAAAGCCGGTGGTACCGGAGGTATATTGAATCTGCAGGATATGGTCGGGATCGGTTTCCCGCAGCTTGCCCTCGTCGTGCCCGGCGAATAGCGCGTCGAGATCGGTGATCGCGATGCGGTGCTTAACGGCGGGCAGGGTGGAGCAGGCTTCATCGACAATGGCCTTCAAGTCCGTGCCGCGCACGACCGGCGAATGATACACCGCCGTCGCGCCCGATTGTTCGAGCACATAATGGAGTTCGCGGGGGATGAAGGCGGGATTGACCGTGACGACCGTGAGGCCGGCCAACGCCGCGCCGAACTGGGTCAGCACCCATTCGGGGCAGTTGGCGGCATAAATCGCCACGCGTTCGCCCTCCGCATGACGGCTCGCCAAGGCCCGGCCGAGCTTTTCGCAATCGGCGAGCAGTTCGGCGTACGTCCATTCGCGGTCGATAGTGCCATCTTCGAGCAGTTCCCGCAGCGCCAGTTGCCCGCCGCGTTCCTGCGCCTGTTCGCGCAGCATTTCGGCAATCGTCATCGCCCGAAACGGCGTATCCTTTTGCGCCGGAAACAGCGATTCCGTCAGCGCGACCTTGTACATTCAGCTACCCCTTTGTTCCGCCCCCCGAATGCTAAGCATATTCAGTCGATTGTCGAGGGGCAGGGCCGCCCGGCAGCGTTCCGCTGTCCAGATTTCCGTAGCGTCAGAGCAGGGTCTTGCTGAACAGCAGCGCCGCTGCGAAGGAGGCGAGCGTTGCGCAGATCACCGGCATCAATGCCCGCCAGCCCATCTGCATCAGCAGGTCGAGCCGGGAGCGCATGGCCGTCGCCGTGACCGCAAGCAGCAGCAGCGCTTTCGATGCGGTCAGGCTTGCGTCCGTAACCGGCGCGGGCATCGCCGTCAGCGAGTTGACCGTGACGACGATCAGGAACGCCGCGATGAACCAGGGCAGGGCGATCTTGCGCCAGACCGGACCTTGGCGCTCGGCGCCGCCCCGTTGCGCGAGAACGAGCGCGACCAGCGCCACGAACGGCGCGAGCATCGCGACCCGGGCCAGCTTCACGATCGTCGCATAGCTGCCCGCCTCGTCCGAATAGGCATAGCCGCTGCCGATGGCCTGGGCGACGTCATGGATCGATGCGCCGATCAGGAAACCGGCCTGGCGGTCGGTCAGCGCGATCTGCTGCGCGATGATCGGATAGAAGGACATGGCGATCGCGCTGGCAAAGGTGATGCCGACCAGCGCCAGCGTGAATTGCGACTGGTTCAACCGATCCCGGCCGAGCACGGCATAGAGCGCCAGTGCCGCCGAAGCGCCGCAGATCGCGGTCGCGCCGCCGGCGAGCACGCCGGTTGCCAGCGGTTGTCCGGCGAGGCGGCTACCCAGCAGGCCGAAGCCGAGCGCGCACCCCATCACGACGAGCAGGGCGACGAACGGGATCGGGCCGATCGCGCCGATCTGACTAAACGTCACCTGCATCCCGAGGATGGCGATCCCGATCTGCAAGAATGTGCGTGAGGCGAAATCGAGGCCCGGATGGGTGCGCGGATCGGTGACCACGAAATTCAGCGCCAGCCCGATCAAGAGGCCCATCAGGATGATCGGGACGCCGTAATTGTCGCTCAGCCATGCCGCGGCGATGCTCGCAATGGCGCAGATCGCGAGGCCCGGCAGCAGCGGCCGCAGTTTCGGTTGACGTTCCGGACGTTCGGCTTCGTCGTCGCCGAGCAGCACGTCGCCATAGAGATCGCCGGCATATTGCCCGTAATCGCTGCGCCCCTGCATCCCGAACCGTCTCCAAAACCCCGTTCGATGTGGCGGTAGAGGCTCTCTGGACAAATTGCACGTGCGCGATGCACCGGCTTGGCGTTGACGCCGGGCCGCATGCTGCGCACAAGAGGACGGAGCAGTTGCCGTTTACGTCAGAGGAAAGCCATGGCCAGCGCCGCTACCATCGACCCGGACCAGAAGGCCGCCATCCTGGCCAAATACGCCGAGGAGCGCGACAAGCGGCTGCGCGAGGACGGCAATGAGCAATATCTCGAGCTCAAAGGCCAGCTCGCCCATTATGCCGAGGATCCCTATGCCGAGCGGACCGAGCGGGAGCCGCTGACCGATCACGTGACGTACGCCTTTGTCGGCGGTGGCTTTTCGGGGCTCGTTTCGGGCGCGCGGCTCAAAGAGGCGGGCATCGACAACATCCGCATCCTCGAAAAGGGCGGCGATTTCGGCGGTACCTGGTATTGGAACCGCTATCCGGGCGCGCAATGCGACACGGCCTCGATGGTCTATATGCCGCTGCTCGAAGAAACCGGGCATATGCCGAGCGAAAAATATGTCCATGCGCCCGAAATCCTCGAACATTGCCAGCGGATCGGCAAACATTTCGATCTGTACGACAAGGCGGTTTTCCACACGAAAGTGGAGTCGATGGTCTGGGAAGGCGAGCATGCGCGCTGGCGCATCACGACCGATCGTGGCGACGATTTCACTGCCGATTTCGTGGGGCTTGGCACAGGCCCGCTCCATGTCCCCAAGCTTCCCGGCATTCCCGGTATAGACAGCTTCAAGGGCCATAGCTTCCACACGAGCCGCTGGGATTATGACTATACCGGCGGCGATCCGGACGGCGCGCTGCTCGACAAGCTCGCCGACAAGCGGGTCGCGATTATCGGCACCGGCGCGACAGCCGTGCAGATCGTCCCGCATCTCTCGCGCGCCGCAAAGGAAGTATATGTCGTCCAGCGCACGCCCTCGTCGATCGACATCCGCAACAACGAGCCGATCGACCCGGAGTGGTTTTCCGAAATGGCGACCGAGGGCTGGCAGAAGCGCTGGCTCGACAATTTCACGGCCAACCAGGGCATCGGCCATGCGGAAGAGGATCTTGTGCAGGATGGCTGGACCGATCTCACGCGCCGTTTTCGCGAGCGGATCAAGGACCTGCCGCCCGACCAGATGACGGTCGACAATATGCTCGCCGCCTGGGAGGATGCAGACCTCCAGAAAATGACCGAAATCCGCGGTCGCGTCGACGAACTGATCGCCGATCCGGATACCGCCGACGATCTGAAAGCCTGGTACCGCCAGCTCTGCAAACGGCCCTGCTTCCATGACGAATATCTGCAATCCTTCAACAATCCGAACACGCATCTGGTCGATACGGACGGCCAGGGCGCCGAGCGGATCACGGAAAAAGGCGTCGTCGTCGCGGGCGAGGAATATGAAGTCGATTGCATTGTCTACGCCACCGGCTTCGAGGTCGGCACGACGCTCGAACGGCGCACGGGCTTCGATCCGGTCGGCCGGGACGGGTTGACGCTAGCCGAGGCCTGGGAAGACGGCATGCGCTCGAAACACGGCATCCATGTCCATGGCTTTCCAAACCTGTTCCTCGTCCAGTCCGCCCAGGGCGCCCATCTGATTTCCAACTATCCGCATAACCTGGTGGAATGCGCGCGCGCGATCGCGACCATGATCGCCCATGCGCGGGAGACTGGCGCGAAAGAAGTCGAAGTTACGAAGGAAGCGCAGGACCAATGGGTTGCGCTGCTGATGACCGGCCCCGGCATGGTCATCGGCTCCACCGAATGCACGCCCGGCTATTACAACAACGAAGGCCAGCCGACCGAGGAGGCCAGATATTTCGTCGGCTATCCCCATGGCGCGCAGGCCTATTTCGCCTATCTCGATGCGTGGTTGAAGAGCGGGAAATTCGAGGGCGTCGAGTTTCGATAGAGCGCGTCAGCTGACAACAAAAAGGGCGCCACCGTCAGGTGACGCCCTTATGCGGAATCGCGGTCGCTCAGGCGAGCGTCCCGTTCATCTCGATCGGCTGCGCCATGTTGAAGAAATTGGGCGAGGTGGCCTGCACGGCCTTGTGAATTTCCTCATACTGCTCGCGCGTGCCGTTGCCTTCCATCGTGACCATATAGTCGATCCGCCGGTAACCGGGCGGGACGCTGTCCGCGAGGCCGAGAAAGCCGCGCAGGTCCAGCTCGCCCTTCGTTTCGATCCGGCAGGCCGTCAGCGTGA
Source organism: Pseudomonadota bacterium (assembly GCA_039819365.1). Classification (GTDB taxonomy): domain Bacteria; phylum Pseudomonadota; class Alphaproteobacteria; order Sphingomonadales; family Sphingomonadaceae; genus Parasphingopyxis. Next base: position 30,371 of record JBCBSD010000007.1, on the reverse strand, counting down.
TGTCCCGGATCGACGCCTGGGCAACGTAACCGACCATCATGCAGGCGTTGACCGCGCTCATCAGCAGCTCCTGCGGATTGGGGGCGCTGTTGGCGCCGAGCAGTTCGGGCGGCTCGTCGGCGATGATCTTGAAGCGGCGCTCGATGCGCTCGCCGCCGAAGGTGAAGCCGTCAACGGTCGATTCCGAGCGGGTCTGCCCGGTCCATTCGGTCGTGACGCCGAATTCGACCCGGCCGCAGCCGGCATCCTTCTCGATCGCCTCGATCGTCTCTCCGAGTGCGTCGAGATCGATATCGTTGATCATATTCTTCTTGGCAGTGTCCAGCATTGTCAGTCTCCTTTGCTTGGGTTTGGACGGGGTGATCAGCAGAATGCGGGCGCGACTTCGGCGATTCGGTCGCGCGCGGCGGGCGATAGCGCCTCGAGCGTCGCGACGAATTTGGGGTGGGTCATCGCCGAGCCGAGATAGGTCCAGCGCAGCGCCTGGTGCTGCTGCTCGGCCAGTTGCTCGCGCTCGGCCTCGCCGAGTTTGCGGCCGGTGGCCGTTTCGAACGCATCCAGGTTGAAGCCGGTCTGCGTTTTGAGGCCGTCATCGAGGAACATCCCGATTTGGAGATATTCGTCGATCGCCTGGCCGATGCCCGCCTCGTCGCGGCCCTCCGCAAGTGCCTCGACCATGAGCGTGTCGAGCTTGGCGTGCTGGGCTTCCTCCATCCAGTGATGCTTCAAAAGGCTTTTGAACAGCGGATCGAGATCGCCATCGTCGCGGACGCTTTCGACATAATGCCGCTGCGTCATCCATTCGATGTGCAGGATGACGAGCGCAACGGCGAGCGGATCGTGACCGAGCACTTTTGCGGCAATCGCCTCGGGCGGGCCGATGACCATGCAGTCGGTTCCGAAACCGTCGGTGAAGCGCTTATGGAAGCGCTTGAAGAGGTCGATATGCTTGGCCTCCTCGCCGGCGAAGTTGAGCAGCGCGCGCACCCGGGCGTCGTCGCCCGAAAGCTGCGGCCGCGCATGGTCGAGCACGAAGGGCAGGATGAATTCCTCGACGAGCCCGAAGATCGAGAGATATTCGTGGCCGCGTATCTGGTTGAGGATGCGCTTCTCTTCGGCATCGACATGCGGCGCCTTTGCGGTGCGGGCGAGACCCTCGGGCATCGGGAAGAGCGAAAAATCGAGGGCGGCGCCCTCGGGCAATACGTCCTCGATCTGCCAGGCCGCGCGGACCGACGATGCGAGAAGGTCTTCGAAGGTGTAGTTGTGCAACATATTGGAACTCCTGTTGGAATTAGCGTCAGGAAGGCGGCCGGGGGGGCGGCCGCCTTCCGGTTCAGGCGATCACTGCCTGCGCGTCGAACAGTGCGATCAGGCAGGCGGTCAGCCCGAAGGATGTGATGCAGGCCGCCGTGGCGGCGATGCGGTAAAAGCGAATTGTGCTAGTCATGGTCTTGCTCCTGGTAAGTGACGGCCATGATTGTGGCATCGGCCGTTCGGCGCTGCTTGGAGCGGAGCTGGAGAAATGCGGTAGATTGGCCGGATTTCGACTATCGGGAAGGGAGATGACGTACCGATTCGACGAATTCGAGCTCGATCCGGCGCAATTCGAATTGCGGCGTGGAGGCGATTCGCTCGCGGCCGAGCCGCAGGTGCTTTCGCTGCTGATCCTGCTGGTCGAGAACCGCGAGCGGCTGGTCGGCAAGGACGAGGTGATCGACAAGGTCTGGAACGGCCGGATCGTGTCCGATGCGGCGGTGACGAGCCGGGTCAAGTCGGCGCGGCAGTTGCTGGACGATGACGGCAGCCGTCAGCGCTATATCCGTACCGTGCGCGGCAAGGGCTTCCGCTTCGTCGGCGAGGTCGAGACGGATGCGGAGGCAGCGGACGAGCCCGCCGCGTCGTCGTCCGGCACTGCCGCCGCGCCGGTTTCGCCGCAGGATATCGAGTTCTGCACCGCGGCCGACGGGACCGGGCTTGCCTATTGTTGCGCCGGCGAGGGTCCACCGCTCGTCAAGACCGCGAACTGGCTCCATCATCTCGGCTGCGAATGGGAAATCCCGATCTGGCGCCACATGGCGGCTGTTCTGTCGGACCATAATCGGCTGATCCGTTTCGATGGCCGCGGGAGCGGGTTATCCGACTGGAACGTCGACGATCTCTCGTTCGACGCTTTCGTCGACGATATCGGCGTCGTGGCCGAAGCCGCGGGCGCATCGCGTTTCGACCTGATCGGTACTGCCCAGGGCAGCGCGATGGCGATCGCCTATTGCGTCCGGCATCCTGAAAAAGTGCGCCGGCTGGTGCTCTACAACGGCTATGCGACGGGCTGGCGATTGCGGGGCATGGCGGATGAAATCGCGCCGCGCGAAGCGCTGCTCACGCTGTCGCGAAGCGGTTGGGGGCGGGAAAACTCAGCCTTCCGACAGATGTACACATCTTTGTATTTCCCGGACGCGTCGACCGAACAGGCCGATTGGTTCACCGAGTTGCAGCGCATTTCCGTCTCTCCGGAAATCGTTCAGCGCTATGAAAACATGATTGCCGAGATCGATGTACGCGCATTGCTGCCCGAGGTCCGCGCGCCGACCCTGATATTCCATTCGCGCGACAACAAGGCGGTGCCGTTCGAGGCCGGCCGCGAGCTGGCCCAGGAGATCCCCGGCGCCCGCTTCGTCGCTCTCGACAGTCCCAATCATCTGCTTTTCGAAAGCGAGCCGGCATGGATCAAATTCAAGACTCATTTGCACGATTTCTTGACGGAGGATGACACGCCATCGCATTCGCCGGCTGCCAAAACGAATAGGAGCCAGCGCAGATGATCTATCGCTTCGATCATTTCACCCTGGATGCCGCGCGCTTCGAGCTGCGCCGGGAGGGCGAACCGCTCGCGGCCGAGCCGCAGGTGCTCTCGTTGCTGATCCTGCTGGTCGAGAACCGCGAGCGGCTGGTCGGCAAGGACGAGGTGATCGAAAAGGTCTGGAACGGCCGGATCGTGTCCGATGCGGCGGTGACGAGCCGCATCAAGTCGGCGCGTCAATTGCTGGACGATGACGGCAGTCGCCAGCGCTATATCCGTACCGTGCGCGGCAAGGGCTTCCGGTTCATCGGCGAGGTCGAGGAAGTGTCGGCAGAAGCGGGGCAAACGGAGGCGCACGGCGATGGCGCGCCGCGTCCCGTCCAGCATGTGCAGTTTTGCAGCGCGCCGGACGGCACCGGTCTCGCCTATAGCTGTGTCGGCGACGGACCGCCCCTGGTCAAGGCGGCGAACTGGCTCAACCATCTCGAATATGAATGGGAAAGCCCGATCTGGTCGCACTGGATACACGCGCTTTCGCGCGAGCATCGGCTGCTGCGCTATGACGAGCGCGGCAATGGCCTGTCCGACTGGAAGGTCGAGGATATGAGCTTCGAAGCCTTTGTCGAGGACCTCGAAACCGTGGTCGACGCTGCCGGGTTCGATCGTTTCGACTTGCTCGGCATATCGCAGGGTTGCGCGGTTTCGATCGCCTATGCCGTGCGTCATCCCGAGCGCGTCCGAAGCCTGATCCTCCATGGCGGCTATGCGGTGGGCTGGAAAGTGCGCGCGGAGCCGGAGGAGATCGCGCGGCGCGAGGCGATGATCACGCTCACGAGATCGGGTTGGGGACAGGACAACCCGGCCTACCGCCAGATGTTCACGACGCTCTATCTGCCCGACGCGAGCCATGAGGAGGCCGACTGGTTCAACGAGCTGCAACGAATCTCGGCCTCGCCCGAGGCCGCGATCCGGCTGCAGGACACGCTCAGCAGGATCGATGTCCGCAATCTGCTCGGCCAGGTGAGCGTACCGACGACCGTCTTCCATTCGCGCGAGGATGCGGTGGTCCCGTTCGATTCCGGGCGTTACATGGCGAAGAAGATTCCCGGCGCCCGTTTCGTCGCCCTCGACAGCAAGAACCATCTGCTGCTCGAGCATGAGCCCGCCTGGCGCAAATTTGTCGCAACGATGCGCGAGTTTCTGGCGGATCAGGAGGGATAGACGATGCGCGCGACGCCCCGGCCATAGTCATCGGCTCCACATATTTCCTCGGCTTTCCCCGTGGGCGCGCGTGCGCTTCACCCATCCAGCTGCGTGGCTGAAGAGCGGCGAGTTCGAGGGCGTTACGTTTCGGTGACACCGCGCGGTCGATATCGGTGTTGCCTGCCAGGGAAGTCCGGAAGCGAACCGTTGCCGCAATCGCTTGTCACTAAAAAGAAAAAGGTTGCGCGCGGCCGTTTCTATTGCATCATGTTCCGGGGAGTTATGGGTTCATGCGCATTATAGTTCTGACATCGTTCGTCGCGTTGATCCTGACATTTCATCGCGCCGAGGCACAAACCGAGGAGGTCCTCGTCGGTCCAGCACCGGCTTGGGTCGAGGCATCGGAGTCTGTTCCTGTGCCTGCGGATGCCGCGGGTACGGTATTCATGCGGCGCAGCGACCTGATCGTGCATCTGGAGGAAGACGCACAATATACATATCAGGGGCAGCGAATGAAATTACTGCACCCGCAGGCCCTGGCAGCGGGCAATCTGTCGCTGACCTGGAATCCCGCTACCGGTCCCCCCGTGGTTCACATGCTGCGCATCTATCGCGACGGCGAGGAGATCGATGTTCTTGCCGAAAACAGTTTTGAGGTGCTTCGCCGCGAGGAGCAACTTGAACAGGCGATCCTCACGGGTAATCTTACGGCAGTGCTCCGCGTGCCCGACCTGCGTGTCGGCGATGAGTTGGAATGGGCGTTCACGAGCCCCTCGCATGACCCGACGCTAGCGGACAACGACTTTGGGCTGATGATGTTTGCGCCGGCTCCGCCAGCCGGTCGATACAGGGTCAGCCTGAGTTGGGACGACGGCCAAGAACCAACAACCCGGCTGACCGAAGACATCGCCGGTATGGAAAATCGTGATCCAGATTCGCTTACGCTCAGTCTCGAAAATCCCGAGATGGTGGCCCCGCCGCCGGACGCGCCGCCACGGTATAGCTGGCAGCGGATTATCGAGTATAGTGATTTTGCCTCCTGGTCCGCCGTGTCACAGCGTTTCAACACTCTTTACGAAACGGCTTCGCAGCTCCCGCAAACCTCGCCCATCAAGGAAGAGGCAGCCCGGATCGCCCGCACGCATTCGGGGAACCTCGAACGGGCCCAAGCGGCGTTAGAACTGGTTCAACAGCAGGTTCGCTACATCTATGTCGGTCTGGATGGGGGCAATTATGAGCCCGCTACCGCCGATGAGACCTGGCAGCGCAGATATGGCGATTGCAAGGGCAAAACGGCATTGCTGCTGGCTCTGTTAAGGGAACTTGATATCGAAGCAGAGGCTGTACTCGTCAACAATTCCGGAGCGGATGACGGTACCGACACCCGATTGCCCAATCCGGTCTTGTTCGATCACGTGCTCGTTCGTGCCGACATCGGCGGGTCTACATATTGGATGGACGCAACCCTGCCGGCCGTAATTGAGCCCGGCTTGGCACCGTTTTTTCCGTATCGCTGGGTTCTCCCCTTGTCGGAGAGCGGCACAGAGCTTGAGCAAATTCAGCACGAACCCCTTTCCTTGCCGCAAGAAATGGCCGTGGTCGAAATCGACGCCCGTGCAGGTTTTCAACATGCTGCGCGTCGGATCAATACGTCGATTACGCGTGGTATTGCCGGGCTGACCCAATATGTGCAGCTTTCCCCGATGACGCCCGAACAGCTGACGCAAGCCTTTCGCAGCACGCTTACAGGCCAGGATATCTGGGACGAAGTCGAAAGCGTCACCTATCGCTACGACCGACAAACCCAGGCAAGTATTCTGACAATCACAGGAAGCGGCCCGGTTGATTGGGACGAACACGGCGGTGATGGATATCGATTATCACTGCCCGGGGGCGGTTTCAGTCCACCAAGCAGGCGGCAGCGATCGGACGGAAATGACGCAGACACGCCTTTCTACACAGCACGGAGCTACAGCTGTTATGTGACGACGGTCCGGATTCCGGAAGAGACAGATGTGGAGAACTGGGACTTCAATTCGATGTTCGATACGATGATGTTCGGCAAGATATATTATCGTTTGATGGAGCGCCGGGACGATGGCACGATCCGAATGATCCGCGGTTCGCGCGTCGAAGAACAGGAAATAAGCCCTGCGCGTGCCCGTCGGGATAATGGCCGCTTGAGTGATTTCGACAACTCAATGGCCTGGATCTACTATATTCCCAATCGGAATTTGCCGGCTCGTGAAGGCTTGCCCGCTGTGCCGGCTACATTTGAGATAGACTGGACTGGCGCTGACGTTCCGTGTTTGCCTCCAGACGTAGTAGCAAGCGACTGAACGGTTCCAAGATCGCCAATATCGATTGCTTTGTCATTAAATGCACGGGATTGCGGGCAGTCTTTGGTCCGGTTGTGATCACTCCGCGCCGCGCATAATGAAGGACGAGACGCACGGGCGAGGATAGGGTCTATGGTTTTTTCGCTTATATTCATGCTGGTTAGCCAAGCCACGGATGCGGAAGCCACCCGAGAATGCGAGTTTGGCTCGGAGGCGCTGGTGGGCGAGCCATGCCCAGCAACCTATCCAGGATCATGGATACAAACGGGCGATTACCCGCCCGCATCACTGCGAAACGACGAGGAAGGGATCATTTCCTTCACGCTCGAAATTGACGAAAACGGGGCGGTCAGCAGTTGTTCCTTAGACGATCCGTCTCCCTTTCCGACGTTGAACGAAACGACCTGCCGGTTACTGTCTCAGCGAGCCCGGTTCATTCCACCGCAGAATGACGCGGGAGAGAATATTTCCAGTCAATATTCGAGTTCGATCCGTTGGGAGATACCGGACGGTTCTTCGGACATACAATGGGTATTTGCACACGATTTCGATTTAACGATCACCGCCAACAGCGACGGTGGCATCGTCGATTGCGAAGTTCACCGCCTGGAGACGATGGCTACTGACGAGATCCACGAAAACCTTCCGTCCAGCGTTGAATATTGTGAACACATGATACGCAACGGAAGAATGTTGATTTCACCGGATGACGAAACAAGTTTTCCCCAGCGGTTTCGAATTCGAACATCGGTAGTGCCGGAAAACCAGCCTTAGACGCCAATCTCGTTGGCCAATTAAAGACGCACCAGCCCCCGCGACAAGGCAACCAGACTGGCCTTGACCCGATCGTTGACCTCGAGCTTCGCGTAGATGCGGCGCAGATAGGTGTCGACGGTCGCGGCGGAGATTTCGAGAATCCCCGCAATGTCGTTTTTCGATTTTCCCGCGATGATCCAGCTCAGCACTTCGGTTTCGCGCATCGAGAGCTGGGCGCCTTCGTTGATCTCCTCGAGTACGAGATGGGAAATGCGCAGATGCGCGGTTTGGAACGCGATGCGGATGCGGCGGACGAAGGGCTTGTCGGTCTCGTCGAACGGGCGGTCGATGGCGATGGAGGAATAGGCGTCGCGGCCGCCGGGGCCGTAAAGCGGAATGCCGATTCCGTTGACCAGGCCGAATTTTTCCAGCTCCGCCCAGAAGGCGTCGGCGCGTTGCCGATCGGGATGTTCGGCAATCGCGGTGCGCCAGGCCATCGGCCGGTGCGCGGCCATGATGAAATCGGGGATCGGGTCCGACGCGCGGAATTCCGGGTCGGCATATCTCTCGAGCCAGGCTGCGGGAAAGCCGTCTGCGAAGACGATGACGCGCTCCGATGTCTGCGAATGGAAAGGCGGCGTGAAGTGATAGCTGAGCCGTTTCAACTCGATCCCGGAAAACTGTTTGCGGGTGCTTTCGAGAACCTGACGGACCGAATCCAATTCGGACAGATGGTCGAGGAAATCGGCATCCGTGTCACTGATCAGATCGATGGTTGCCGATTCATCCAATCGTTCGGCTCCGGTCGCAGCTCACAAGCTTTCGAGACATGCATTTTGGCAGATCGATACGGCTCTGTCACGAAATGCCGGCCCATGACCCGCGTCCCGCGTTGCCGTGACATGACGGCGCATGCCTAATCGGGCATGTCCGGCGGTGACATGGCGGGCGGCGATGGATCGCTGTCGCCTGAAAAACCGACAATTTTTGCTTTTGAGGAGTGCATATCGATGCACAAACCCGTTGCCGATTCATTCGACGACCTGTCCCGGAACGGGGAGGTTCGCATGGCGATTCCAGACGCGCGGCAGGTGCTTACCATGCGCCGATGGCGCGATGCGGTCGCTCCCGACAATTATTTCGGCGAACCGAGCTGGGATATCATGCTGACGATCTGGGTTGCGCATGAGAGCAATCGCGAAGTCACGATGCAGCATCTGACAAGCACGATGATCGCCTATGATATTCTGGAAAACCACGTCCAGCGTCTGATCGTCGGCGGCCTGATCGATCGGATGGGCGAGGGTATGGACGCGGCGCTCGGGCTCACCAGTCGCGGCGCGGCGATGATGGAAGCGATTTTCAACGTCGACCCGAAGGCGGGTTAGGCGGCTTCGCTCTCGCGTTCCCGCCGCCCATTCTCTTCGTTCAACATCTCGGCCAGCAAAAACGCCAGCTCGATGCTCTGGCCCGCGTTGAGGCGCGGGTCGCAATGGGTGTGGTAGCGGTCGGCCAGATTCTGTTCGGTCACGTCGATCGCGCCGCCCGTGCATTCGGTCACGTCCTGGCCGGTCATCTCGCAATGGATGCCGCCGCCATAGGTGCCCTCGGCGCGGTGGACGGCGAAGAAGCCGCGGACTTCGTCGAGGATGCGGTCGAACGGCCGCGTCTTGTAGCCGGTGGCCGCCTTGATCGTGTTGCCGTGCATGGGATCGCAGGACCAGATGACCGGATGGCCCTCGGCTTTCACCGCGCGGACGAGCGGGGCGAGGCCTTCTTCGACCTTGTTATGACCGAAACGGCTGATCAGCGTGATGCGGCCCGGTGAACGCTCGGGATCGAGCGTGTCGAGCAGTTTGAGCAGATCATCCGGGTCGAGGCTCGGCCCGCATTTCATGCCGATCGGGTTCGCGATGCCGCGGAAATATTCGACGTGAGCGGAGTCTTCGAACCGCGTGCGATCGCCGATCCAGACGAAATGGGCGGACGTGTCGTACCAGTCGCCCGTTGCGCTGTCCTGCCGGGTCAGCGCCTGCTCGTAGGGGAGCAATAACGCCTCGTGCGAGACGTAGAATTGCGTGCCGTTGAGTTGCGGCACCCGGTCGGCATCGATGCCGCAGGCGTCCATGAATTGCAGCGCGTCGCCGATGCGGCCGGCCAGTTCCTCGAACTTGGTCGCCCAGGGGCTCTTGCCCATGAAATCGAGCGTCCAGCTATGCACCTGGTGCAGGTTGGCATAGCCGCCCGACGCATAGGCGCGCAGCAGGTTGAGCGTCGCCGAAGCCTGGCTGTAGGCGCGGACCATACGCTGCGGATCGGGGACGCGCGCTTTCTCGTCGAACCCGATATCGTTGACGATATCGCCGCGATAGGAGGGGAGGGTGATCCCGTCCTGCTCCTCGACGTCCGAGGAGCGCGGCTTGGCGAACTGCCCGGCCATGCGCCCGACCTTCACGACCGGCACTTTCGAGGCATAGGTGAGGACGACCGCCATCTGCAGGATCACGCGGAACGTGTCGCGGATATTGGTCGGGTTGAATTCGGCGAAGCTTTCCGCGCAATCGCCGCCCTGCAGCAGGAAGGCCTTGCCCAGCGCAACCTCGGAGAGGTCGGTGCGCAGTTGCTTGGCCTCGCCGGCAAAGATCAGCGGCGGATAATCGGCGAGCGTCTTTTCGACATCGGCGAGCGCCGCCGCATCGTCATAGGCGGGCATCTGGATGCCGTTGGCATCGCGCCAGCTATCGGGGGTCCATGGCTTCGTCATCGGCTCAATCGCTTGCTTTTCTACCTGTGGATAGATTCATGCGGCACTGCACAAGGGATTGCAACGGGGTTTTGGTTGTCCGGTCGAAATCCTGGCTTTGCGAAATCGCAATCAGCGCGCGGGTTGCGCGTTTCGCCACAGGCGGTCGATCGCCAATGCGAGGAGCGCAGCCGCGCAGGTGCCGGCGACGGCGTACCAGGGCGGCGTTGCGGGGCTGTACCAGAGCACATTGAGCGTCGCCCAGAGTGTCGGGATGTTGAAGACAAGGACGAGCAGCGGCGCCGCATAGCGCGCCCAGCGCTCGCCGCGCCGGATCGGGAAGGCGATAAGGGCGAACAGCGCCGCCGCCAGCGCCAGCCAGCCGCCGCCCGCCACATCGAGCAGCGCGCCGATCAGGATGCGGTATTCGGGCGGGACTTCGCTCCATTCGGCGCCGACCGCAACGCCATGATAGGGCATGAATGTCGGCGAGAAGACGTACAGGGCGCCAAGAACGACGCTGCTCAGCGCGATCAGCGTGTAAATCAGGACCGGAAGGCGTTTCATCGTCGTGCAGTCCGCGGGCGTCTATCCCGCGTCAGGCGGCGTCCACCCAATTGCCATGAAAGCCCGGCGGGATGCGGTGGGGCAGGTGGATGGCGGCGACGGGATCGGCGGTAAAGTCCGCAGCGTCGAGGATCACGAAATCGGTGCTGTCGTCATTCATGTCGACAACCAGGCCGACCAGGTATCCGTTCTCCTCGCCCTCTCCGCGCGGGACGAAGACGAACTCGCCGGGATGGCGCTTCGGACCGAAATCGTGAATCTGCCGCTCGCCGGTCTCCACATCATATTTGTAGAGCCGCGTGTCGTTGATGAGGCCCGGCGTTTCGTTGCTGCCCTCGGCGGCCATGCAATAGGCGTAGCGATAGGGCTTGCCGGTCAGCCGCTCGTCGAAGCGGGGGAATTCCTGGTTGGCGTCATCGATGACGGTACGCTGGACGCGGCCGCCCTTCGCATCGATCGTCAGCCGTTCGAAGGCGCTTTTCGAACCGTCCGGGCCGTCATGGCCATCGGTGAACATGTGATTATGGACGACGGCGTCCATCACGACGGTTCCGTCCTCGCGCTCGAACGCGTTGGCCGGATGGAAAATGTAGCACGGGTCGATATCGTGCCAGACGATATCGGCATTGGTGCCGCTGCGCGGCAACAGGCCGATCCGCGCCTTGTGCTCCGGGTTCCAGCGATAGGGGAAGGGATGGCCGGCAATCAGCGTCTTCATCGAGAAGGTGACGGGCAGGTCCATCACGACGACATAATTTTTCGTGATCGCGCAGTCGTGAATGCTCGGGCCGTGCTCGACAGTAATCGGCTCTTCGCGAATGACACTGCCGTCCGGCCCGACAACCGTATGCCAGACTGTGTCCATCGCGTCCGACTTGTAGCAGATCGCATGCATTTCGCCGGTTTCGGGATCGAGATGCGGATGGGCGGAGAAGGGGCCTTTGAGTGTCTCGTCGAAGGGATTGATGGCGAGCGTTTCGAGTTCATCGTTGAGTTCGACCGGCGAATTCCCGGCTTCGACGATTGCCCAGGTGCGGCCATTTTGCCCGACGATATTGGTGTTGGCGTTGCCGGGCTCGCGATTGTCGGGGCAGGGCACGGGCGGTTCGCCCAGCGCCTCGCTGACCTCGGCCGAGCGGATCCAGCGATTGCGATACCATTCGGCCTTGCCGTTTTTGATGCGCAGGCCGTGTGCCATGCCGTCGCCGACGAACCAGTGATAGGTGGCGGGCTTGGGCGGCGTGACCGGGTTCGGGCCGATCCGCAGATAACGGCCGTCGAGATCGGCCGGGATTTCGCCGTCGACCGAAAGCTCGGTCAGCGTCAATTCTTCCGTCATCGGCGTGTGAATGCCGGTCAGGTAGGGATGGTCATCGCTGCGCGTCTTGAGCGCGGCGTTGACCTTGGACATGCCGATAATGCCGGTGGTGACGGTCTTGCGGATGGTTTTCTCGATAACGCTGGCCATGGGTCGGGTTTCCTCTATCGGGGCGAATCACTATGTTGACAGTGTTAACCGCACGATGATAACAGTGTCAACATGGAAAAGACGAAGACCCGAGCCAAGAAGCAGAACTACCATCATGGCGACCTGCGCAGCGCCTTGATCGCGACCGGTCTCAAGCTGCTGGAAACGAAAGCGGGCGGCGAGATCGGCCTGCGCGAAGTCGCGCGCGAAACCGGGGTCAGCGCCACCGCCGTCTACCGGCATTTTCCGGACAAGGACGCACTGCTCGCGGCGCTGGTCGATGTAGGTTATGAAAAACTGGCCGACGCGCAGGAGGCCGCCGCAGCACGGCATGAGGAACGCGATGCGGGTTTTCGCGCTATCGGTCAGGCGTTCGTCTATTTCGCGCTCGCCCATCCGGCGCTGTTCCGGCTGATGACCAGCTATATGCACCTTGCCGGCGAGTGCGCGGACGGCGAGGTCGTCGGCGACAATCGCGCTGGCCGGTTGCTGAAGGACAATATCGCGGCCCTGCTTCCGGCCGATGCGAGCGATCGCGATCGGGAGGTCGCGACCATCCAGTCGCTGGCACTGGTGCACGGCCTGGCCCAGCTCGTACTCGCCGGTCAGGTGCCGAACGATTCCGCGCTGATCGACGCCGTCGTCGACCGGTTCGGCGATTGGGATCGCGGCGCCTAGGCGCCCGGCACGCCCAGCGCCCGGGCCGAGGCGTTGATCCGTTCGAGCTGCACCGAATTGCCGGCAAAGGCCTCGCGCGCGCGCCGCCAGGCCTGCCCCGCTTGATCCGTCTGCCCCAATTGCATGCGCGAGCGCATCAGCATGATCCAGCCATTGGCGTCGTTGGGGTTGCGCGAGAGACGCTGGTCCAGCCCTTCCACCATATTTTCGATCATCATGTCCTGTTGACCCTGCGGGAGCTGACTTGCGGCCCGCATTTCCTCCGCGCTCGGCCCCGGTATCGCCTGGGTCGCCGCTTCGGGCACATTGCTTTGCGCGATCGTGCCCGGCGGCGGGACGCGGCCGCTGACATCGATGCCATGCTCTTCCGAAACCTGCGCGATCAGGCGGCGCAGATCGGCCTCCCAGGGCGCATCGGCCGGTGTGTCGTTCAGCAGTGCGATCCAGTCGTCGACCGCGCCTTGATGGTCGCCGTCGATATCCTTGCCGACGCCTTCGAAATAGCGCGCCCGCGGGTCGGAGGGATCGAGTTCGAGCGCGCGGGCGAAAGACTGCCGCGCATCGGTCGGAAAGCCGGTTTCGGCGGCAAGCGCCAGCGCTTCGCCGCGCGCCGAATGATAGCGGGCCAGGGTCGGGTTCAGCTCGCTCGCGCGGCCATAGGCCTGGGCGGCATCGGCATAGCGGCCGGTCTGGAAATAGGAGAGGCCGAGCAACGCCCAGCCCTGTTCGTCGTCCGGCCGCTGTTCCACGCGCGCCTCGAGATCCGGGATCGCGCGGGCGAGGTCGTTACCGTCCATCGTTTCGGCCTGTACGGTGCCCTCCGGCGCGCCGGATTCGGCGGCGCCCTGATCGTCGCCGCGCGCAATCGCGAAACCGATCGAGAAGGTAGCGATCGCCGCGGCAGCAATCAGCGCGTAACGTGCTGCATTGTTGGGTGCATCTCGTTGCGATGTCTGCGATTCGCCCATCTTTCCGCCTTCCATAAATTTGCCGCTACTATCTAGCTTGTCCTCCCAAAGATGATAGAGTGGTGATCGGGCGCACAGACGAACAGGTGGAAGCAGGGCAAACCTGCCTGCCTGGTAGACTGGCCGGAGGGCAGGGAGACTAAGTGGCGGACGCCTATCGTATCGCGATAATCGGCTCTGGGCCTGCCGGTCTGAGTGCTGCGGGACGCGCGGCGCAACTCGGTATCCCGCACGTCCTGCTCGAAAAGACCGACCATCTGTCGGACACCATCTACAAATATCAAAAGGGCAAGCATGTGATGGCCACGCCGAGCCAGCTCGTGCTGCGCTCGGACATGGATTTCGATGCCGGCAAACGCGAGGCCGTGCTCGGCACATGGGACGAGCAGGCCGCGTCGCGGGGCGTGAATGTCCGGCTGAATTCGGACGTGAACGCCATCGAGGGCGAAGCCGGCAACTTCCGGATTGCGCTTGCGGATGGCGAGACGATCCACGCGGAAAATGTCGTGCTGGCGATCGGCACGCAGGGCAATCCCAATATGCTGCGTGTCCCGGGCGGCGATCTGCCCCACGTCCAGTATCAACTCGACGATCCCGGCGAATATGTCGACGAGCATATCACGGTAATCGGCGCCGGCGATGCGGGCATCGAAAACGCGCTTGGCCTTGCTGCTGATCCCGAACAGGGCAACGTCGTCACCATCCTGAACCGCGATCCGGAATTCGCCCGCGCGAAAGCGGCGAATGTGGCGCTGCTCAACGAGGCTGCCGACCAGGGCCGGATCACTATCATGAACGAAACCGAGACGGCGGAAATCCGGCCTGGCGAGATCGTCCTCGATACCCGTGACGGCCAGACCAAAATCCGCTGCGACCGGATAATCGCGCGGATCGGGGCGAGGCCGCCGCGCGCTTTCGTCGAGGGCTGCGGCGTCGAATTCTCGAGCGAGGATCGCGAGGCCTTTCCTTCGCTCTCCCCGGCGTTCGAATCGACGAAGAAGGGCGTCTTCGTAATCGGCGCGCTCGCCGGCTATCCGCTCATAAAACACTGCATGAACCAGGGCTATGACGTTGTGGAGTTCATCAACGGCAATACCGAGCTGAAACCGGCGGACGAGCCGTTGCTCGAAGCGAAGTTCAAAGGGCTGCCCGGCGGCAAGTCGGTCGATGAGTGGCTCGAATTCCTGCGCGCGGGCGTATCGATCCTCAACGAGCTCTCGCCGCTGCAGATGCGCGAATTCATGCTCGATTCCGACGTCCATTATTACCGCAAGGGCGAGACGATCTTCGAGAAGAGCGAACCGGGCTCTTCGATCTTCGGCATCGCGCAGGGGAGCGTGCTGGTCGAGCTCAGCGATACCGACAGGTCGCTGACCCAGGAGATCGAGCAGGGCAGCATATTCGGCGAGGTCGGGCTCGTATCGGGGCGCCGCCGCGGTGCGACGATCCGGGCGGGCGGGGATGTGATCGCGGTCGAGATGCCGCGCATGTCGACGCTGAAGCTCATGGCGACCGTCCCGGCGGCCAAGCGCGCGATCACCTATATCTCGACCGAGCGGCAGCTGCTCCAGATGTTCGGCTCCGGCCTGAAGTCCGAGGATTTGGCCGATGTCATGAAATCCGCCGAGATCATGCAGGTGAAAGCCGGTGAGGCGATCATCGACGAGGGCGATGAGGGCATCGATATCTTCGTCATCCGTTCCGGATCGATGGTCGTGGAAAAATCGATCGGACGAAAACCGGTCTTCCTGTCGTACCTTCCGGCCGGCTCCTATGTCGGCGAAATGGCGTTGATCGACAAACAGCCGCGTGCCGCGACCGTCCGCGCCGCGATCAAGTCGGAAGTCATCCGGATCGACGGCCATGCGTTTCGCGCGTTGCTCGAGAGCAAGCCGGCGCTGTTGGAGCAGGCACGGCGGGAAATGGAAGCGCGCGAGAATATCAATAATTTCGTCGAGGCGAAGAAGGACAGTTTCTCGACCGTTGTCGACATGTATAGCGCGGTTGCCTCGTTCCTCGTCGAGAACGGGATCGGCGAGGCGACCGATGTGCTGCTGATCGATGAAAATCTCTGTATCGGCTGCGACAATTGCGAAAAGGCTTGCGCCGACAGCCATGACGGGCTCTCACGCCTCGATCGCGAGGCGGGACGCACCTATGCGCATCTTCACGTGCCGACGAGCTGCCGTCATTGCGAGCATCCGCATTGCATGGCCGATTGCCCGCCCAACGCCATCCATCGCGGCGAAGACGGCGAGGTCTTTATCGACGAGACCTGTATCGGTTGCGGCAATTGTCAGCGGAACTGTCCCTATGGCGTGATCCGGATGGAAAAAGTGCCGCCGCCCAAGCCATCGCTGCTGAGCTGGCTGTTCTTCGGCACGGGGCCGGGGCCGGGCGAACCGGAACGCGAATGGATTGACGACCGGGTGTCGGACGAAACGCCCAAGGTCGCGATCAAATGCGACATGTGCGCGGGGATCGAGGGTGGCGCCGCATGCGTGCGCGCATGTCCGACCGGCGCCGCCATCCGCGTCGCGCCCGAAGAGTTCCTCTCGGTGTCCCGGCTCGAAACGGAGCAGGTCTGACGATGGCGACACGGGGGGCAGATCTGGGCGGCACGGAGACAGGCATGCGGGGGCGATCGACCGCCGCCAGGCATGAAGGCTTTTTGCGCTATCGCGGCGGCTATTGGGGCAAGATGGCGCTTGGTATCTCGATCACGCTGATCGTCGCCTATCTGCTGATCGATGTCGAGCCCCGGCATAATGGCGGCACATGGCTCGGCTATACGCTGGGCACGGTCGGCGTGCTGCTGATCCTCTGGCTGACGATGCTCGGCGTGCGCAAGCGGGCGATGACGCCCGGCCGCTGGTCGCTCAAGGCCTGGACTTCGGCCCATGTCTATCTCGGCCTGTCGCTCATGGTGATAGGCACCTTGCACACCGGCTTCCAGCTCGGCTGGAACGTCCACACGCTGGCCTGGGCGCTCATGATGATCGTCATCGTGACGGGCATATTCGGCATTTCCGTTTACGGCCTTTTGCCGCGGCGGCTGAGCGACAATCGCGACGAAACCACCGAAACGCAGATGCTGGAAACGCTGTCCGATATCGATCGCCAGCTGTTCGAGGCGGCCCAACCCCTCGATGCCGGTCCGGCTGCGATGATGCAGGCGGCGCTCGACGAAACCGCGTTCGATGGCGGCATCCGGCAGCGTCTCGGCGGCAAATCCCGCGGCGGGGCGACGGCCCAAGCGCTGGCCGAGTTTCGCGCGCGACCGGCGCGGGCCGACGACCCGGACGACAAGATGTATGACAGGCTGGAAGCGCTGCTCGCACGCAAACAGGCTGCGCTGTCCCGCATTCGGCAGCATCTGCGGATCAAGGCGCTGCTGCAGATCTGGCTGTATATCCATGTGCCGGTGACGTTCGCGCTGCTTGCCGCGCTTTCGGCGCATATCGTCAGCGTATTTTTCTACTGGTAGGGGCGCGATGAGCTTTATCGTCAAATATCGTTCGCGCACGTCCGGAGGCCGGGAGATCGTCCGGGCCAACCCGGTCGACAAGAGCGAGTTGAAGGTCGGCCGCAGCGCCGACAGCGATATCGTCCTCACCGATCTCGGTGTCACGCTGCATCACGCCACCATCCGCAGCCTGGGCAAGAACCTGCTTTCGGTCGAAGGCGAGAAGAACCTGCCGATCTCCGTCAACGGCCGGTCGACGGCCCGGGCCGATATCAATGCGCTGCGCGGCGGATCGATCCGGATCGGGCCGCATCGGCTCACCGTCGCCATGGGAGACGGCGAAGACGAAGGGGCGATCGTGATTACCGTCGATCGCGACGAGGGACCGGACCCGATCAGCGCGCATCGCCAATTCTCTCTGGCGCGGACGATTCCGGGAAAGCGGATTAGCGCCTGGACGTTCGTCACGCTGATCCTCGTCGCCTGTCTTGCCTGGCCGATCTATTCTTATGTCTCGAACAAGGGCGTCGAGGAGCGGGCGGATATTTTCCACGGCGATACGCTCTGGATCAGCGGTTCGATGTCGGACGCGCACGCCAATCTTGCCAATGATTGCCAGGCCTGTCACGTCGAGGCCTTCGTGTCCGTGCGCGACAGCGCATGTCTGGAATGCCATACCGATATTCCCGATCATGCCGAGGCGGACCGGATGGCGATTTCCGAGCCGGAGCTTGGCGCGGGCCGCGCTTTCCTGCGGGCCGTCGCCACGACGTTCAATCGCCCGCAGCGCAGCTGCGCCTCCTGCCATCTCGAGCATGAAGGGGCTGGCGAAATGGCCGCCGCGCCGCAGCAATTCTGCGCCGACTGCCATACCGATCTCGATACGCGGCTGACCGATACCGGTATCTTCAACGCACATGATTTCGGCGAGGATCACCCCGAATTCCGGCCCCGCATCATGACGCGGCCGGCCGACGAAAACGGCATGGCGCGTTATCGCCGCGTCAGCATCGAAGATAATCCGGAAGAGAATACGGGCCTCAAATTCCCGCACGAGCTGCACCTGTCCGAAACGAACGGCGTGGCGCGGATGGCCCAGCGGCTGAGCGCGGAATATGGGTTTGGAGAGGCGCTGGATTGTGCCGATTGCCATGTGTCGACGCCCGATCGCAGCCGGTTCGAGCCGATCGCGATGGAGGCCAATTGCCAGATGTGCCACAGCCTCGCATTCGATCGCATCGGCGGCACGATCCGCACGCTGCGCCATGGCGAACCGGAAATGGTGATCGCCGATATCCGCGCCTTTTATCGCAATACCGCGCCGCGGCGACCGATCGACCTGTCCGGTATGGAGCGGCGGCGGCCCGGCGAGGATAGCCGCGCCCGGACAATCGGCCGCTATCAGTTCGCGGCGCGCACCCGCTATGCCCGGGCCAGCGATGCGATCCGGGCGGTCTTCTCGCGCGACGGCGCCTGTTTCGATTGTCACGAGGTCGAGCGGCCACCGGCGCGCGCGTCGCTCTCCTTCGATATCATGCCGGTCCGGCAGATTTCGCGCTACATGCATAGCGGCTGGTTCGATCATGGCGCGCATGAAACCGAAGAATGCAGCACCTGTCACGAAGCGGACGCGTCGGAAGAGTCGAGCGACGTGTTGCTCCCCGGAATCGAAACATGCCGGGAATGCCATGCGGGCGGAACCGCGAGCGGCGACGAAATCGCGTCGACCTGTGCTATGTGTCACAGCTACCATGCGGACGATGCGGCACCATATCTCGTACGTGCCAGGAACAATCGCGGACAGAGACCGCGCAGCGTTCGCGATTATGGCACTCTGGCGATCAATCCGCGCGGGCATCGCTAAGCCGAACTTGGGTCGAACAAGGGGGATGATCGGGTGGTAAGAACGGGTTGCCCAAATCCATGCTGATTGCACAGATCACGGACATCCATCTCGGATTCGATCCCGACGATCCCGCCGAGTTCAACCGGCGGCGGCTCGATCAGGTGCTCGAGCGGCTGTGCAAGATGGAGCCGCAACCGGATCTTCTGCTTGCGACCGGCGACCTGACCGACAAGGGCGATACGGACAGTTATCGCCGCCTGAAATCCGCGTTCGGCCGCTGCCCGTTCCCGGTCTGGCCCTCTGTGGGCAATCATGACGATCGGGAAGGCTTTTCAAAGCTCTTTCCCGAAGTGCCGCAATCCGACGGTTTCGTCCAATATGTGATCGACGAGGATCGCTGGCCGCTCCGGCTCATCGTGCTCGACACGCTGGAGCCGGGCCGCCATGGCGGCGCCTTTTGCGAGACGCGCGCGGCATGGCTCAGCGACCGGCTTGCCGAGGAAACGGACAAGCCGGTGATGATCGTCCTCCATCATCCGCCGGTCGAAACCGGCATTCCCTGGATGACCACCGAACCCGAGGCGCAGTGGGTCAAGCGGCTGCGCGATACGCTGGCGCCCGCGAATAACATCGTCAGCATGGTCGCCGGCCATATCCATCGGCCGATCTCGACGGGCTGGGCCGGGCTGCCGCTCACCGTGACGCCCTCCACCGCGCCCCAAGTCGCGCTGGATCTCAGACCGATCGATCCGGGCAAGCCGGACAATCGGGCGATGATCGTCGCCGATCCGCCCGCATTCGCGCTGCATTACTGGAACGGGCGCAGCCTGATCTCGCATCAGACAAATTCCGACGATCATGTGCAGCTGGCGCGCTATGACGAGACGATGCAGCCGCTGGTCCGCTATCTGCTCGACGAGCATGCGGGGGATAGGGCTTAGTTGGTCAGAATTTCCCTATCGGGAAATCGCCGCACCGGCCCGCTCCCCCTCCCGACCTCCCAATCAGGGTACACTCGTGGGAGGTCGGGAGGGGGAGCGGGCCGGTGCGGCGCCTGAGCGCAGCGAAGGTCTGACAAATCTATCGCCGCGCGAAAGCAGTCGCCACCCAGTTGTCCATATCCACCATATCGGTCACGCGATAGGGTTCGCGGCGGCTGTTCAGGAAAAGCCGTTCCATTTCGCTCCGCGTAAAGGGTCGCGAACCGTGGCGGCCGAACACGGCCATCTGTCCGCCGGTTTCATCGACGCCGCGGTCGCGGTCTAACCCTTTGGACAGCGCGAGCGCGGGCGATGAGGTCCGCATCCACGCGATCAACTCGGGTACCGGCGCAGGCGAGAAGCCATAGAAATTGGGCTGGCTCGACGGGCTGGTGAGTTGCAGCACCTGCATGCCGTTCACACCGTCGGCGACATAGGCGAACAGCGAAGCGTTGGTCGTGCCGACGATCACGTCGTTTGTGTCCGGCGTCACACCCTCGCGCGCGAAGCGCCCATGTTCGCTCGGCGCTTCGGGATTTTCCACATCGAGGATCACGAGCCCGTCGCGCCCGGCCGCCACATAGGCATAGGTCCGCGCGATATAGAGGCGGCGCGCATCGGCGAGCGGGAAGGTCGCCCCGGGGATCAGGCGCGGATTTTCGAAATCGGTTACGTCGATGACCTGCACGCCCTCGGCCGTCGTCACCCAGAGATAGCGGAACTGGAGCGCCGAAGCGCGCGCATCGGTGAGCGGGATTGTTCTAACGTAGCGCGGAGCAAGCGGATCGTCGAGATCGATGACGACCATACCGGCATCGGCGGCGATATAGGCATAATGCCCGCCGAGCACGATATGGCGTGCGCCGTTCAAGACGCCATTTTCGTTCCAGGCGTTACCGCCACTCGTGAATTCCGCGCGCCGCAGGAAATTGTTGCGGAGTTCGCCGTCAGCCATGGTGTTGACGTTGACCATGATCAGGCCTTCGACGCTGTCCGTGACGGCCGCGTAATTGTAGATCGGGTGGAAGCACTGTTCGCGATTTACGCGGATCAGGCTCTCGTCCGGTGCGGTTTCGCAGGTATAGGTGGACCGGTTCTCGCGTTCCTCCTCGGTTTCGCCGGGGATGGTGTCGGCCATGTATTGCTGCCGATCGGGCGAGATATTCTGGTTGGTCGGCAGCGCCATGCAGGTCGCGTTGGTGGTATCGACGCGCGTGTCATGGCCGAGCGGCGAGAAGGGCGCGGTCACGATCCGCTCGGAAAAGCCTTTGTTCGCAACGCTCGCAACGTCGTAGACCTGGAAGCCGCCCCGGCCTTCGGCGACGAACATATATTCGCCGCGTAGCTGGAGACAGCGGGCTGCGTCGTTGGTCCGTTGCGTGATATGCTCGATTTCCTCGATGGCCCGGGTTTCGCCGGACAGCTCATCGTCGAAAATCCGCCCACGCCGATATTCGATCAGCTCGCGGCCATTATCCTCGACATGCCGCCGCCAATAATCGGGGAAGGCGTAGCGATGGAGATAGGAGCCGAACACGGCCTGCGGCTCCTCCCATTCGGTGACGCGCACGGCCTGGAAGCCCTGTTCGTTGCCGACCCAGGCATTGAGGCCGACGAAGTTTACGAAGTTCGTGCCCTGCAGCAGCAGCTGCGCCATGATCGCATTATTGTCATTGGCCTGCGACAGGTGGCAGTCGGTGCATTGCTTGGTTTCGGTAAGGCGCACGGTATGCGGGAAATGCGGCGCGAAGGCCTGGCTCGAATAGCCGGAGGCCGCGATCGGCGGCTGTTGTACGTAAATCCGCTCGCGGTTGATATTGGTTGAGCTGAGCACGAGCGCCGAGCTGGAGCGGACCGGCGCGATGATATTGCCGCGCGTATCTTGGTGCCGGCCGAGCTGGAACATCTGGTCGCGCGCGACCTGCGGGTTGTAGGTCGCGTAATTGCGCGATTGCAGCCCGTCATAATGATGGCTCGAGGTCAGTGCATTGGCTTCGATCGGCAGGTGGCAGCCGCCGCACGATGTCGTCCAGGAGAGGTGGCAGGTGAAACAGGCCATCTCCTCGTCGCGATGCGCGCGGTCCTCGGGCGCGATGCCCGGGCCGAATTCGAACACGCCGGTTTCCGCGCCGCTGCGGCCCATCAGCTTGGAACGCGCCGAGGCCTCGTTGAAATCGGGGTGCGAGCGATCGACCGTGTCGCGGACGAGGCTGACTTCCCATTCGAGGTCGGGATCGATGATCGAACGCTGGACGAGAATTCGACGCCCCGAATAGTCGCGCATCCATTCGAACCGGCGCTGTCCGTCCGGATTGCGCAACAGTGTGAGGTTGGTGCCGGTCGGCGGCGCGGCGGGTCCGGATGTCCGCAATGTCGGATATTCGTCCGCGGTGCCGTGGCAATCGACGCAACCGATCTCGACCGCGCTTGCCACCTCGCCATAGATCAGACCGTTGCCGTGGCTGTCCTGTGCGAAATGGCAGTCGGCGCACTGCATCCCGACCTCGGCGTGGATATCCATCATATGGACCGCGCGCCCGGGATTGGTGCCGATATCGACAAACTGGCCTTCGCCCTCGCGCCGGAACAGTTCGGGATCGTCGGGGTCGAGGATGTTGCCGTCTTCGTCGAGCATGTTGCCGTCGCGGTCGCGGCGGAAAATCGCACGGAAGTTCCAGCCATGGCCGTGATAATCGGCAAATTGCGTATCGCGCGCCTGCGGGTTGATCAGGTCGGTGACGTTGCGGAGGAAATCGATATCGCCCCAGCAGCCCCGGATCGCTGCCATTTCCGGATTGCGGTCGAGGATCGCGAACATCTGCTCAGCGGTGCGGTAGACCTGTTCGCGCGGCCACATCAGCGGCGCGTCGCTCTCATAATCCCACATCGTGTAACCGAGATAGCTATTCAGGAACATGTTGGGCTGATGCATGTGGCAGTTCATGCATTGCGCGGTCGGGATCGAGCGGGTGAAGGCATGGCGCACCGGATGGCCGCGTTCGCGTTCGGCGAAGGGAACCGGGCCAGACTGATGCTCCGCTTCGTCGGGCCCGCCCACGCCGTCATGCCCGTCATCGCCGTGATGCGCGTCGTCCCGCTGCCCGCCTGAACCGCGAATGCCCTGTTGCTGAAGGCTTTCGGCGATCATGTCGAAGGCCGCGCCGCACTGGCCGGGCGCCATCGTCACATCCACTTCGTGGGTATCGTCGTTGACCTCGCCCTCCTCATGCGTCTGATCCGTCCTATGCTGGCCCTGCCGCAAGCGATTGATCGTCGGGTCGACCGTCGCGGTCTGGCCGTCCCGCCCATATTGCGCCCAGGTCAGCGAGTGGCGCGGCTCGCGGTCATTGGCATAGACGACATGGCAGGACGCGCAGCCCGAATGGCGATAGTCGCCGGGCTGGTCGTTGGTGCCCATGAACCAGGTGAAGGGATCGTTGAGGCGCGTCTTGTGAATGTTGAGCACGGGGATCGAGACCCGCAGACCCGTGCCCGGCCCACGGTTCGACTGGCGCAGGTCCGGCCGGCCCGGTTCTTCGAGCCGTTGGATATTGCCGCCGATATTGGGGATGCCGATTTCGGGGAATTGCGAGGCGATATTGCGTCCGGCGCGCTCGAAGACGCGAAAGATGTCGCCGGGTGGCACCACATGCCAGGTCGGCAGCGGCACCAGCGACGGCAGCGCGCCGCGCGCGGCCTGTTCGGGCGTCACCGTGCCGAGCGGGTCGCCGGGCGAGACGATGCTCGCCGGCTCGCCGTCGCGGGTATAGGCCTCGCCGAGGATATAGACTTTGTAGGGCAGGATGCCGTTATTGTAGGACGCCCCGCCCCAGAGCATCGCGCCCGTCGCCATCAGCGAGCGTTCGGCAGCTTCGATCACCTCGATATGGCAGGCGCCGCACGCCTCGCGCACCACGCGATAGTCGGACGGATTGACGAAGCGGATATATTCCGGGCTCTCGCGGTTGAGCAGCGTGTAGGAGCGATGGTTGTTGGCGCTCGCGGGCCAATGCCAGCTATCCAGATAGAGCGGCAGCACATGCGCGCGATACTGGATATCGAGATAGTCGGGATGCTCGTAATGGAGGTCCGGATCGGTCAGCGCGACATTCGGGTTGCCGCCATGGCAATCGGTGCAGCCCAGCGTGACGGCGGGCGAGGCATGCATGGTCAGTTCGTCCGACGCCGTGTGACAGGTGATGCAGCCCGCGCTCTTGGCATCGGCGTCTTCCTGGCTCTGGTTGCGCGGGGCGGGATCGGCCAGCACGCCGGCGGCGGCATAATCGCGTTCGACCGCCGTTTCGCCGCCCGCGGCGCCGCCGGGGGTCGCGACGATGGCGAAGAGAATGCCGATGGCGGCGATCAGCATCGCGAGCCGGGGAAGGGTGAGCCAGAAATCCTCCCCGGTACGGGGAGGGGGACCATGCGAAGCATGGGGGAGGGGTGCGAGCGAAGCGAGTTCTTCGCCGTCACCAAACGCATCCCCAGGTCTCGGTCGCATGACCCCTCCACCGTCTTCGACGGTCCCCCTCCCCGTACCGGGGAGGATCTTGATGTATCGCCGCCACCTGCGCATCAGTAGGTCAGTATCGCGTTGAAGAGGACGGAATAATAGGTGCTGGAGCGGCGGTCCTGCGCGAACAGGTCGGCAAACCCGTCGCTCGCTTCGAAGACCGCGCCGGACAGGCGGAAAACGACATTCTGGATTGCCGAGGGCCGCCAGATCGCCGCCGCCGACAGGTCATAGCCGATGGAGGAAGGGATGCTGCCCTCGTTGCGCAGCGCCTGTAGGCTGTCCGTGTCCTCGAACCAGAGATGGTTGGCATTGGCCGACAGCCGGATCTCCGGCGTGATGTCGAAATCCGCGCCGACACCGACCAGGATCGTGCCCGGATTGTTGAAATTGGACTGGCCCTGCTCTTTCGAGCTGCGCAGCGAATTGAGGATGCCGTTGCGGCCGTTGACGCCGATCGCGCGCCCGCCGCCCGCGAACGGGATGACCTGCCGGATCCAGTAGCTGGTGTCCGCGCCCGCGAAGATCGGGTTTTCGAAGATCGCGTCGAAACCGCGCTCGGTATTGTCATACGGATCGCCGTCGCCGCTCGCATAGAGGCCGGAGAGGCGAAAGCGCATCCAGTCGACATCGTAGCTGAGCTCGGCGGCCCCGAAATAGGCGAAGATGTCGGCGGGCTCGTCGGTGAAGAAGCTGTTCCGGTCCTCGCCGAGCGCGAGATAGGCGGAGGCCGAGAGGTTGAACCGCCCGATCCGGCCGTCCGCGTTATAGCCGAGATAGAGAACGTCGTAATTGCGCCCGTCCAGCGTACCGAGCAGGGCGGGGCGCACCGGGAAACCGTTATCGTCGATCTCGATATCGGTGCGCTCGCGGTTCATATTGTAGGTCAGGCTGAACTGGCTGGTGAGGCCCGGGACGGGCAGGTCCTGCCGGAAGAGATTGGCGTGAAACACATAATCGCTGCGCGGCGTCGCGAAGATGTCGTTGAGGCCGGAGTTCGTGTCCTTCTCAAGCCGCATGAAGGCGGCGAAATTATACTGGAGCCGGTTATTGTCGCGCGTGCCGAACAGCCGCACGCCGAGCTGGTTGTCCTGGAAGAGAAAGCCCCGGAAATCGGCGTTGAAAGGCTGGATGCCGATGCGGATCGAATCGAAATCGTAGCGGCGCGACGTGTTGCGAAAATGATAGTCGAAAAACAGTTCCTGTACGCCGGTAAACCAGTCGAAGCGGTGGCTCGGCCGGCTCGGTTCGACGAACAGGATGCGGCGCTCATTGACGTCGACATAGTTGAACTGGGTGGCGAGGGTGACGCGATACTCGACGTCCGGCGGCCGATAGGCGGTCGATCCCTTGATGAGCGCAACGCCGGTTATGAAGGTCTGCGCGAGGACGAGGCTGTCCGCCCGGCCGAACACGTCGAGACTGTCGGGCTCCGTCGTCGTTTGCACGCCGACCGGTGTCGGGAAGCTGCGCGGCTCGATAACCGTGTCGGAGATCGCGTTGACGACGAAGAACCAGTCGTCGCCGTTGATCGGCAGCCAGTCGGGCAGGTCGCCGAGCGGGATCGGCCGGTCTCCCTTCAGCGTGTTCTGGTTATAGGGATCGAGCAGATTCTCGTTGACGCCGATACTTTCGACGATCCGCCAGCGATCGGGCACCGGAAACTGGTCGCCCGGAAAGGCCTGCGGCGGCGGGGCGCGCACCGCGCCGATATTCTCCTGCGTCACGGGATCGGGCAGGTTGCTTTGCGGCACGCCGGGACGGCGGCGATCCTCGATCAGCGTCTCGTCGGCATCGCCCGGCTCCATATCGTCTTCGATCTGGATTTCGTTGAGGCCGGGCTCCGGCTCGCCGGGCACCCGGCGCGGCATCTGGCTGCCCGGCGGCTCGGCCATTGCCGCGCTCGCCATGGCCAGCGTCGATACGAAGGGCGGCGGTCCATAGGCGCCCGGGGCCTGCGCTGCGGCGGCGATGCAGATGAGGGACGCCACCGCCATCTCGCTACAATCCCTGGCAGACATTCTGTTCGGCCGTGTCGAGGAACGGCGCGAACGGGCAATTGACATAGCGGAGCCGGACATCGGTTCCGCCGACATTCACGACGATCCGGTCGGCGCGGATAGCGGGCGCGGCATTGTTGATGCCGCCGACGCGTACCGAGGCATTATGCGTGCCGAGAAAGCCGATCATATCGTCCTGATCGATGCCGTCGCCGGATACGCCGATCCCGCCGATTAGTGCATTGCCGCGATAGATGGGGACCGAACCGGGGAAAATCTGGATGCCGTTTTCGAGCGGGTTCTGGCCGGGCGCGACGTCGGGCGTATCCGTGCAGCGCGCGGGCGTGTCGGGGTTCATCCCGAAGATGAAGCCGACATGGGTCAGCACATTATCGAGGATCAGCGCCGATTGCAGGCCGGTCGAGAAGGGGTTGAAGCTGTCGATGGCGCGGGACAATGGCCCCGGCGGACGGCCGACCTCGCCGTCGGGGAAAAAGGGCCGCGAGAGGTTGCCGCCGGCCCGGTCCGAAAAGGCGAAAGCGCCGGTCAGAGCATTCGGATCGCCGAGAAAGTCGCGCGTTGCCTGGACGAATGACTGCACGTCCGCGCTCGAGTTGCCGAGCAAGAGCGTCGC
Source organism: Pseudomonadota bacterium (assembly GCA_039819365.1). Lineage (GTDB taxonomy): Bacteria > Pseudomonadota > Alphaproteobacteria > Sphingomonadales > Sphingomonadaceae > Parasphingopyxis. The sequence continues at coordinate 3,410 of JBCBSD010000007.1, read as the reverse complement.
GGCGTTCGCGGCGGAGAAGAAGGTCGCGGTCCGCGCCTTTTGCAGCGATACATCGGTCCCGAAGAGCGGCGCGTCGGGCGAGCGGACGATGCCGAGGATCTCGCCATGCGTGTCCACTACCGAGATCGTGACTTCGGCCCGGCTGTCGAGCGGTCGCCGAATCTGCGCCCGCGCCCGCCGCATGACGATAAAGGCCTCTTCGAGGATCGCCGTGACTTCGGCGGTCGTGAGCGGCGTGGTCACGTCGGCGCCGTCGGTGCCCGCGCGGATCGGGAAGCGGTTGGCGCCCGATCCGTCCGACAGCACAAAGGCGTCGCGGATCGAAAAGTCGGCCGGCGTCGATGCGCGAATGCCGGAGGCCTCCGTACCATAGGCCGTGCCCGCCAGCACACCGCCGGCGGCATCGTAATAGCCGGCGACGCTGACCAAGGCGCCGGCGATGGATGCGAAAGCCGGCGGCGCATCGGGATTGCTCGCGAAATCGCCGGTATCGGCATCGGAGTATTTCAGCGTCGTGCCGTCGACGGGGATGCGGTTGGCACGGATCGAGGCGGGCGGTTCGAAACCGTTGGTCGCGGCGAGCCCGATCGCTTCCTCGTCGCTATTGTCATTGTCGCGCCGGTCGGGATCGAAACCGTAGACGCCGTCGCCCATCACGCCGACGCCGCCGATGACGACACCGTTGCGATAGAGCGGAAAACCACCCGGATCGGCTGACAGGCCCAGCGGCGATCGCTTCGGCCCGATCAGCGCGCCCGGACCCATTGCGCCCGTGAAGCGCGCGACGAGATCGGAACAGGGGAGCGAGCTGAACTGCACGCCGTATAGCGGGCCGCTTTCCAGCCCGTTGGTGACGCCGGGTGCGGGCGGGAAATGCTCCTGCACGATCTCGCTTGCCGTCCGGGTCGAGAAGGCGTTGCCGGCGGAGGAGAGGTACGCGCCGGTGATCGCCTTGGCGATCGCGCCGGCCGCGGCGGCCGGCGCGGGCAATGCTCTGCCCTGCAGATCGAAATCGGGCCCCGACGGGGACGGGATGCTGAGCGACAGGTCCGCGCCGTTCATCGCGTAGACGGCCAGCACATTGCCGACCCGGTCGACGACCGCGATGGCGACGGGCAGGCCGCGCGCATTGGCCTCGCCGGCAGCCTGCGCAATCACCTGCCGCACATCGGCAGCGGACAGCGATTCCTGCGCCGGCACCGGATACTGCGTCACCGCCGGAGGCGGGGGAGGCGGTGGTGGCGGCGCGGGATTGCCTTGCGTATTGCCGGGCGTTCCGCCGCCGCCTCCACCCCCGCCGCCGCAAGAGGCGAGGACGAGTGCGCTGGCCGTCAACGCCGCCGCCAATCGCATTGTCCGTCTCACTGCAACCGTCCGATCGCCGCCGATGCGCGGCCGAGCGCCTGGCGGAATTCGAGGGGGCGATAGGCATTGGGTTCGCGGACCGCCGCATAGGCGGCGTTGATATCGGCCCGGATGCCGCCGACTGATGCTTCGGACACCATGCCCTGACTGACCATCGCGTTGAGCAGCGTATCGGTCGCCATCACGGCCTGCACACTGCCCTCATAATCGGTGAAGCGCCGCCGGATCGCGTCGGACGAAACGGTGGTGATGATCGCGAAGCTCTGTTGCCGGTTGAAACTCGCCGAAGCGAAGGCGTTGCCGAGTTGTCGCGCACTGTCCCGCAGGCGCGCCGCGGCGGCGGTGGCCGCGCTGCGTCCCTCCGCCATCGCGCCGTGGAAAGCGCGGCTGTCGCGGTCGAACCGCTCGGCAAGGTTCGGCGCAACGGCGCGGGCGGCCGCCGCCAGCATGATCATATTCTCATCCTGATAACTCGGGAAACCATTGGGGATCGGGCGCGACGGATTGGCGATGCCGGTCGGCCGCGCATTCGGATCGTCATAGATGCGGCGATGGCAGGTATGGCAGTCGAAGAAAAAGAATTCCGGGAACATGCCTTCGGTGCCCAGACGCTGGTTCTGGAACAGCGTCAGCGAGCGTTCGAGCGCCGTCGCCTGGCCGACGGCCCACATACGGATATGGTTGGTACGGCCCTTGCGCCGGGCATAATCGCCATCCTCGTCATGATGCTGCTGCAGCGTCGAGAAGAGATCGAGTTCGAAGACGAGCCGCGGATGACCGGCCGCCATAATCCGATGGTTGACGAACTGGCCTTCGCCGGTGCTGCCGAAATGGCAGTTGAGGCAAAGCGAGGCACGGGCGCGCGGATTTTCCAGCGGATAGAGGCCGCGCGCGACATTGGCGCTGTGCGTGTTGCCGACCGCATAATGGCTGGCGAGCCAGCCGCTATCGCCGCCGCCCGCGCCGCCATGGCAGCTTTCGCAGCTCACCCCGTCGGCGAGCTGGAAACGCGGACCGCGCCGGGCCGGCGGCACATAGTCGCTGTGACAGCCCAGGCACATCGGCGCGCTGGCCGGGTTGCCGATGCCGAGTTCGTTGGCGATGCGCTGCGAACGGGGGTTGGTGAGGACCGCATAGGCCCGGCTGTGCGCGCCGGTGGCGCTGGACGGTTCCTGCCAGCGCAATATCTCGTCCTGCCGGACGACCGCGCCGTCGGCCTCCTGCCGGCCGTGACAGGTCGTCCCGCCGCAGGTGGCGACGCCGACATGCGTATTGGATGTGGTTTGGGCCGCGGCGGCGGTGGCGTCGTTCGACTGGCCTATACCGACCGATATGCCGGCCAGCGCGGCCAGAGCAGCCAGTCCAATCGCCCACTTCGCTTTCCCCGCCATAACCCTCCCCTGGCGTGGTTTCGACCAAGACGGACGCACCCGCATCCGTTCGAAATTAGCGACCCCCGTCTTGCCTCGACTTATGTTCTTTCTGACGGCCTCTGGCAAGCGGTCCGTAACAAGATTTCACCGGTTAGAGCGTTAATTTTCCGCTTAATTCCTTGATCTCGTGATTGAGGATACGATCATTGTCCGAATAATCCACGGGGCAGTCGATCAGATGAACCCCGTCGCTGCCGAGACAGGTGTCGAGCAGCTCTGCAAGATGCGCCGCGCTTTCGACGCGATGCCCGTGCGCGCCATAGCTTTCCGCATATTGCACGAAATCCGGATTGCCGAAGGTGAGGCCGTAATCCGCGAAGCCCATATTGGCCTGTTTCCAGCGGATCATGCCGTAAGCGTCGTCGCGCAGGATCAGCACCGTGATATTCAGGCCGAGGCGAACGGCGGTCTCCATTTCCTGGCTGTTCATCATGAAGCCGCCATCGCCGCAGATCGCCATCACCTTGCGACCGGGATAGACCATCGCCGATCCCATGGCCGAGGGCAGTCCTGCGCCCATCGTGGCGAGTGCATTGTCGAGCAGCACCGTGTTCTGCTGGCGCGCCGGATAGTTGCGCGCGAACCAGATTTTGTAGACGCCATTGTCGAGCG
>JBCBSD010000006.1:0-124356 GCA_039819365.1 Pseudomonadota bacterium | reverse complement strand
GGTGCAGTCCTCCCATGCCCTGCTTCTTTCAGATGTTCGCAAGCCGGAGATGGTCTCCGGTTTGAAGAACTGAAGGAACACACCCATGACCAATATCGCAATCCTCACCGGCCGCATCGCTCGCGATCCGGAAACCCGCGAGACCAAGGGCGGCACCAATGTCACCGGGATCACCGTTGTTACCGATCGCCCCGCACGCGACAAGGACGGCAAGACCTACAAGGACGAGAACGGCTACACTGCCAAGGAAAGCGAGTTCCACCGGGTGACCTGCTTCAACGGCCTCGCCAAGACCGTCGGGCAGTACTGCACCAAGGGCCAGTTGGTCAGCGTCCAGGGCCGCATCCACTACACCCAGTGGGAAGACAAGGACGGGGTCACCCGCTACGGTACCGAGATCCTCGCCGACAAGGTCGACTTCCTCTCCCGGGGCAACGGCTCCGGCGAGAACGACGATAACAAGGATGCTCCCGAGATCGACTAAACTCTCCCGTCGATCTCTCTCCCGAAGGGGTCCTGTCCGAGCCGGACAGGGCCCCTTTCATCGTTCTACTTCACAGGTATTTGTTGAGAGCGAGGAGAAGATGTGGAAGCGCCCAGCCGCTTTAACGCCTCGTCCTCTCCCAGCTTTGCGAGTTCCACGGCCGCTTTAGCCAGACCCTTCTGTGAGAACGTTTCGAGGCCCGTTCCCAGGATTACACTGCCCAGTTCAAGAGCAGCCTGTTTCTCGAGTTCTTTCTGACGCTGGTCGAGTGCCAGCCGGTCGGCTTCCAGCTTCTGGAGTGCGGCTACAGCGCTTCTTTTCGATGGCATTGGAGTTCGTCCTTACTCCCCTTTCGCGTTCCTCCCACGGGCTCCAATGGAACAGGCCAGACCCTGTAGGAAAGTCCTTTTGCAGATGACTGGCACGGGCGCTTTTCATCGAGCGAGGGAGGGGCCTGGCTCACGGACTTTCAAGGATGATGGGCCCGGCACCGGCGCGTCAAGGACGGCGGGGCCCCACCATTTTGTCTCCCCTTCGCTTGCGCTGCGGTACGACAAAATCGTTGCCCCCACCGCCGCTTCGCGGTCGCCCGTGCGGGCGATCCCTGACCCGCCGGCACCGCGCCCATCCCCCTTCTTCCTGTCGTCTCACCGACAGACATCAGGAGGAAATCATGACTACACTTGGCAATCTTGAATCGAACTCGAACAGTTACTTTGAAGCACTCGCCACTGCCGAACGGCGGGCCTTGCACAGCTTCTTCGACCAACATGTCGTCGAGGATGACGACCTTGGATACTTCGCCTTGGACGAAGGTGACTACAACGCCTTGCCAGCACACCTGGCGAGCCGGGTGGTGCATACGGTGCACGGCAGCATGCTCGACGAGTTCTGAGCGTCCAAAAGGGGCGGGAGCCGGTAACGGTTCCTGCCCTTTTTTCGTGTTCACTGATCGAAGAACCGGGCGTGTTGAGGAGCGGGGCTGATGACGCGCTCGGTCCCGCACCACCTGCGGCGGTGCTCCTGCGGGCGCGGTGTATGTGTTCCGGGCCCCGCACGCACTTGCGCACCGCGACCGGGTCGGACCAGCGCGCGCGGCAGGACCGACAGGTCCCGTTCCTGCCGCTTCACACATGGTCCTTAGCCGGCCCCTTTTCCGCAGGTGCGGTCTCTTTTTGATGGTGGAGCTTCGACATGACCGCTCGCAAGCATCGGCCAGTGCGAAGGGTTGCTCACGCTCGTTAGGTATCGCAAGGCAATGACCATTAAAAAGGAACGGCCATCATCACTGGTCACCACCCGCGCAATTGGAGACTGAGGCACACCGGACGCAGCGGGGCTGGCAAGTAAGATCATGAAGTTTATCATGAATTTGGCAATGTCCACTTCTGTGCCAGTCGTGTGCCAATGGCTTTATCGACTGTGCCAGAGTGTGCTGAATTCACTTAGCACATTGAATTTCTGTCCTAATTTTCCGGTTTCCTACACCCTATTGCCCGTGCCAGAGTGGCACTTGCTTTCCGAGGAGTGAACCGGGTTCTTTTTAGTAAAAGGAACTTGGATTCATGCAAAGACATCATCGTTTTGTGACCTATGTCACGCCTCTCATTGCCGAGTGGATTAAGACTCAGGCTGATGAGCGGCGGGTAAGTTCAAGCATCGTGATTGGCGATTGCATTTTTGATGCCTGGCAGCGTGACACCGAAGCCGATTTGAACACGCCTGCGACCGATCCGGTTCGCCAGAACATTTTCATCACGGTAGCTTTGGATGCGCTACTCACGCACCATTCTGTGCCCGATCTACGCGAGCAGACGGTTGCAGCCTATCAGCGCCGGCTGGAGCGTTTGGGGCTCGTTGCGCCGCGCCCGCAAGGGGGCGGCGATGAAGCATAATCTCGTCAACTTCACTCGCGGAAGCCAGCTGCTTGGGCACTTTGGTTTCATGTTTGCAGCCGGGCTCAAGGGTCCGCTCATCATCACACTGCTGGTGATTCTAGGACTCATCTATTGGGAGGTAACAAGCAGCCTCACTGACCACCAAACCTACCTTGTCTGGATGCACATCTACTCATCCTTTTATGGGTTTATGGAGTTCGATCCTGACAAGCTTGTGAACCTCAGCTTGGCTGATGGAAGCATCGTCGCGTTCCCGATCAGCGTAGTCACAGAATACCCGCCCATGAAGGAGGCAATGACCGCATTTGAGCGGGCGGTTGAGGCTGCGCTTGTCACCTCGGCATGGGGTCTTGTTCCTGCCTTCATTGCCTTTTGGTGGGTTGCTGAACACTTCGGTTGGCGCTCCAAGCAAAGGAAGCATGTGCGCGGCGCATCGCTTGCGAGCCTTGCGGAACTGGAAGGCGAAATAGACGATCACAATCGCCATGAACGCGCCCGCGAATATGGCAGCGATTTGGGATGGAGGTGGCGGCTTGCAGGCAGCAGCGCGTTAGCTTCAGCCGGTCTCTATAGCCCCGCGCACCTTGCAGGCGTGAGCTGGCCCTGGCGTAAAGAGCAAAGCCACACCATGCTGGTCGGCACGACAGGCACGGGCAAAACGGTCGCCCTTTTCGAGCTCCTTTCCGAAATCAGACAAAGAGGCGAACGTGCGGTCGTTTTCGACCTGACCGGCGCCTTTATCGAAACCTTTTTCGATCCCGAACGCGATATCATTTTGAACCCACTGGATACACGCTGCCCAAGCTGGAGTGTGTTCGATGATTGCACATCGCGCGCGGAGTTCCATGCAGCAGCAGAGTCGCTTGTACCCCATGATGGAGGCGGCTCGGAACAGTTTTGGGTGCTCGCTGCGCGAACCCTATTTGTTGAAACATGTATCAAGCTGAAGGAAGCAGGGCGCGGGACCAATGCCGCGCTTGCCGATGAATTGATGAATGCAGATCTCTCGGATCTGCACCGCCTGGTAGAGGACACAATGGCCGGACCGATCAGCACGCCGGCCGCCGCTCGCATGGCGGAATCGGTGCGCGCAGTCTTCAATGTGAACGCCAAAGCGATGCAAATGCTGCCCCAATCAGGGGAAGCTTTTTCGGTGCGCCAATGGGTCACCGGCGAAGGTGAACCGGGCTCCTTTCTGTTCCTATCCGCGCGCTATGTAGACATGAGCGTGCTCTCACAATTGCTGACGCTGTGGCTTGATACAGCGATCAACACGCTGATGACGGGTCGCCGGACGCGCGACCTCCAACTGTGGTTTCTGATTGATGAGCTCGGCGCGCTTCACCGCCTGCCGTCGCTCGAAAAAGGTCTGCAGACTGCGCGCAACTTTGGCGGTGCTATCGTGACGGGTGTCCATACCTTCGCGAAGCTCAAGGAGGTCTACGGCGAGAACATGGCAATGACCTTGTCCTCACTTGCCAGAACCAAACTGATCCTCGCCACTGCCGATCGCGAGACCGCCACATGGTGCTCCGACATTATCGGCCACCGCGAGGTTCGCGAGATGGAAGAAGGGTACAGCTATGGCTACAACAATGCGCGCGATGCGGTCAGTCTGACGCCGCGTCGGCAGGTGGTTCCGCTGCTCTTGCCTGATGAGTTTATGGGCCTTCCAAGCCTTGAGGGCTTCATCAAGTTCCCTGATGGTTTTCCGGCGGCGCCTGTCTCTTTGCAACCCCGAGATCGGCCGCGCCGGGTCGAAGGTTTTATCCCGTACGAGGATGCCAAAGAACCAACGTCAAAGGCAAAGGCTGAAACTCTCAAGCAAGGCGAGGAGACTTCCGAGGCTACGGCGAATAAGGGTGAAGAGGAGGGAGAAGACGGGGGCGATCCGCGCAAGATGAAGGAAGCCACGGATCGCAAGAGTGAACCAGCGAAGCGTCCTAAAGCGCAGTCCCGGGCGCGTGACAAGAAGGCAAAGACTGCCAAGCAAGAACGTTCGAAGTCTCGCTCTAAGACAACCCTCAAACAAGCTGTTGAAGCCTCGCTCAAAAGCGAAAGAGCAGCCTCTTCAGGCAAAGTACAAGGCGAGCTCCCGCTTAGGGAGCAGCAAGTCGATGAGCGTGAATCAGACGCTCTGAAGAAGCCTGCGCCTCGCACTGATCGGCCCGATCCTGACGCCGCGCAGCGTGAAGGTGAGCAACGCGCCAAGACGGATAAGACGCTTCAAGAAGAGCAGCAGCGCTCGCTCTTGGGCGGCGCGGCACGCGAAGAATATGATCACGATCTCGGCGACTTCGACGCTGAGATGTGATGACCATCATCGGGGAGGATCGAGGGACTTGAATTGTGTGAGGCCTGCCCATGCTCTCCGTTGCCAATGTCCGCTCGTCCTCCGCAGCGGCCAACTACTTCGCATCCGACAATTATTACGCCAAAGCTGATGCTGATCGCTCGGGTGAATGGCTCGGTGAAGGCGCAAAGCGGCTTGGTCTAGAGGGGAAGGTGGACGCCAAAGCCTTCGACGCTTTGTTGCGCGGTGAGCTCCCCGATGGAACGCAAGTTGGCAACCTTGGGCAGGCCCATAGGCCGGGCACCGACCTTACATTCTCTGTTCCCAAGAGCTGGTCGCTTCTTGCTCTTGTGGGCAAAGATGAGCGCATCCTCAGCGCTTATCGTGAGGCGGTTGTTGAAGCGCTTCAATGGGCGGAAAAGAACGCTTCCGAAACCCGCATCATGGCGCAGGGCAAGGTTCAGACCCAAAAGACAGGCAATTTGGCGATTGGGTTTTTCCAGCACGATACCAACCGCAATCAGGAACCCAATCTCCATTTCCACGCCGTGATCGCCAATGTGACACAAGGCAAGGATGGTAAGTGGCGGACGCTCAAGAATGATCGTCTATGGCAGCTCAACACCACGCTCAATTCCATCGCGATGGCGCGCTTCCGAGTGGAAGTCGAGAAGCTTGGCTATGAAACGGGACCAACTCTCAAGCATGGCAATTTCGAAGCGCGCGGGATTTCGCGCGAGGATGTCATGGCCTTCTCTTCGCGGCGCCAAGAAGTGCTTGCAGCGAGGCAAGGTCCAGGCCTTGAAGCTGGGCGGATTGCTGCACTTGATACCCGCTCTGCCAAAGCGCCGATCGAGGATCGCGATACGCTTGGAGGCATGTGGCAGGAAACCGCGCAGTCCATTGGGCTCGATCTAGCTCCCATAGTCGAGCGCGCGCGCGTGCGATCCGCCATGCCTGAAAAGACTCATTCGGGTTTCGCGACACTGGTGGAACGGGGCCGGGCTTTGCTTGCCAAGTTTGCGAGCCATGTTCGAGGGGCACCTGAAGATCCGTTGGTGCCCGCCTCGGTGCTTAAACAGGACAAACAGACGATCGCGGCCGCGCAGGCGGTTGCCTCAGCCGTGCGGCATTTGTCGCAGCGCGAGGCCGCTTTTGAACGTGCAGCGCTCTACAAGGCAGCTTTGGATTTTGGTCTGCCAACGACCATCGGTGAGATCGAAACGAGAACCCGCGCCTTGGTCAATTCTGGTAATCTTGTAGCGGGACGCGGCGAGCACAAAGACTGGCTCGCATCGCGAGAAGCGATTGAAACCGAGCAGCGCATCATCGCCGAAGTTGATGCGGGGAAAGGGCAGGTCGCGTCGGGCCTTGGCGCCGAAGAGGCAGAAACCCGCGTGCAGGCCTCAGCCGAGATTGGGCACGGCTTTAGACTGAATGAGGGGCAACTCTCTGCTGCGCGTCTCATCCTTGCTTCATCGGATCGAACGGTCGCGGTGCAGGGCGTAGCAGGCGCTGGGAAAAGCAGCGTGCTTAGACCGGTCGCCAAAGTGCTGGGCGAAGAGGGACGACCCGTTATCGGTCTCGCGATCCAGAACACGCTCGTGCAAATGCTGGAACGCGACACGGAGATTGAATCGCAGACGCTTGCCCGCTTTCTGGGGGGCTGGAAGTCGCTGCTTGATGATCCCTCTAATCGCAGCCTCAAGGCCGAAGCGAAGCAGGCGCTCGGAGGCAGCGTTCTCATTCTGGATGAAGCTTCGATGGTCGCCAACAGCGACAAGGAGAAGCTCGTGGCGCTCGCGAACCTAGCTGGTGTCCATCGCTTGGTGCTTATGGGCGACCGCAAGCAGCTCGGCGCTGTCGATGCCGGCAAACCCTTTGCGCTTCTGCAAAAGGCCGGCATCGCGCAGGCCCACATGAACACCAACCTGCGCGCGCGTAATCCTGTTGTTCGCGAAGCCCAAGCCGCTGCGCAGAAAGGTGATGTTCGAACTGCGCTTGCCAAACTTGAGCCCCATACGATCGAAGCCAAAGGCGATGGCGCGATTGTGGCTGCTGAGCAGTGGCTTTCTCTGAAGCCAGAGAACCGAGAGCGCACATCAATCTATGCCTCGGGACGCAGGATCCGCTCAGCTGCCAATGAGGCTGTGCAAACAGGTCTTCTTGCAAGCGGGCAGATTGGGCCGGAGAAAGCTCAGTTGGCTGTGCTTGAGCGCGTGAACACCACTTATGAAGAACTGCGCCATGTTGCAGCTTACCAGACCGGCCGCATTCTTGAGGTTTCAAAGAGACAAAAGGCGCTTGGCCTTATGCCGGGAAAATACCGCATCTTAGGCAGCGATCTGAAACGCAAAAGGGTCACTTTGGAGAACGCCCGCAGAAAAAAATTCAGCTTCGATCCTTCGCGGATTAGGGCCGACAAGGCCAATGACACTCTGGCTCTATTCAACGACCGACAGCTCGAAATCCATCGTGGCGACAAAATTCGCTGGACGCGAAATGATCACAAGCGCGGGCTGTTCAACGCTGACCAGGCAAAGGTCATTGCCATCGCTAGGCGTAAGGTCACAGTCGAGACCTCCAAGGGTGAGCAAGTGACGCTTGGTAAAGACGATCCCATGCTGAAACGCATCGATCTCGCCTACGCGCTAAACGCTCACATGGCGCAGGGCCTCACCTCAGATCGCGGGATTGCTGTTATGGACAGTAGAGAGCGCAATCTATCGAACCAGAAGACGTTTTTGGTAACGGTGACCCGTCTGCGCGATCATCTGACTTTGGTCTTGGACAATACTCAGAGACTGACTGCTGCTGTTGCTCACAACAAGGGAGAGAAAGCCTCTGGGCTCGAAGTTACATCGCGCCTGCAAGCAGCTGCAGCGAGAGGTGGCGATGGCCAGAAGCAGACTACAAGCGAGAAAAACACGGGTCAGGAATTGGAGCGCATCAAGAGCAAAACGCTAGGTCGGGGGATTTAGCGTCTGCTTCGCGCCCCAAAGCCGCACGTTCGAAAGTTTGTCCCGATTGACTAGGTGCAGACGCTAGACTCATCGGTGGCAGATTTGCGGACCGTAGCGATAATGGCAAATCACGAGAATTGCCGTCGTCGCGCAGCCTAATCGTTGATTATCCTCGGCGAAGTGCGCCAATCGTATTGAGAACTTTCACAATTCTTTCGGCGCCTTCGGGAGTCTTGTCCCAAAGACCCCGCAAGCTTGCTTCTAGACGGAGCCAAGCGTCATTTTCTTCTGAAACGTTTCGCGGCGCACTTTCAATCGCAATGCCCAGTGCCTTGCAAACTTGCACGACATTAAAGCTGATTGTTTTGAACTCGCCGCGGACAATTCTTCCGACCTGGCTCGGATGAACTTTTGAAATATCGCCAATTTCCGTGTCAGACAGTGTGGTCTGCGCGCGCGCTGCAGCAATCTGCTCTTGCAAGGCCGCGAGTTGCTTGGCTGTTGCTTTCATGCAAATTTGCATGTACTAAATTGTGTGAATTTGCAAGAGGACATCCAATGACGGAAGAGATCCATTTCTATCGTGCGAGTGAGAAGCCCTACGGAGTATTTAGCAATCTCTACAGGCGAGAGATTGAATTCGAAGGCGAACGGTTTCCAACCAGCGAACACGCTTATCAGGCAGGGAAGCCCCGCAAGCCGGCTGTCCGAGAATGGCTGATGAATGCGCCCTCTCCCGCGTTGTTGGCGATGGCAGCGCATGGCCTATATTACTGGGACGTTGCGCCGGGATGGTCTAAATCGAAGTTCGATCGGATGCGGGCAGTTTTGCAGGCGAAATTTGAGCAGCATGAGGATTTGAAAGCGCTTCTGCTGGCAACCGGCGATGCCAGGCTCGTTGAAAGCGCCACAACCAACAACGAAGTTAACCGCCTCTGGGGCGAAGTCGACGGGGTAGGCAAGAACATGCTCGGGATAATGCTAATGGAGCTTCGCGATTCATTTCGCGATCAAGCATTTCCAAAGCCAAAGGTAGCCGCAGCTGCCTGAGGCCAGTTTCGTCAAAAGTTGCGGTGCGAATGAGTCAACAGTGAGCGAACGAACGCTGCATCATGATGACGAAATATACCACGCGCTCCTGCGAATTCACAGTTCACTGCAGCTAAGCGTTGCCCGGCTACGACGCCCTGCATCAGGTCGTTAATGCCCAAAGTTTGGTGTTGAGATCCGCCCTGAGCCAGAACCCAGTCGATAATTCCAATGCTGACCATATCGCCGGATCCGCATGTATCGGTGACTTGGTTAGCGGGTATGGCCGCGCTCCATATTCGTTCACAGCCATGCCGAACTTCCAGACCTTCTGCGCCATATGTAACGATTGCCATAACGTCATTGGACGCAATCTGCTCGTCCATTTCTGGCCCTAAACGGTCTGCAGAATATTTGAGAATTGTCGTCAGTGCGAGGGCCTCCTCGAACAACTCACTCTCGATGTCCGAGGGTTCGAAATAGACAATCGCGCCGACTGCATGAGCCCATTCCATGGCACGTAGGATCGTTGGTGACAGCCGATCAGTGTAGAACACTGTACAGCTGCCCAAGGCCGATGTTGCGGATTCCACGTCTTCGATCCCAATAGGTTCGAACTGCGGAAATTCCTCGGACGTCTCGCGGCACGTAAAACTGAAACTGTGTTGTCCCGACCGGGTGTCCAATTCCTGGAGCAAAATCGGTGAGCGCCTTTCTTCCGACTTGTAGATATAGTTGGTTAGAGCGCCAGCCAGCTCAAACTCAAGAATAAGTTGGTCTCCGATCTCATCGGAGCCGAGCGAGAGCATCGGTGCCACTTGGCGATGAAGCATTGCTAGGGAAACGAGAACATTGCCGCACGAGCCTCCTAGCGTCTCGTCGGCAAAGTCGCCGTTCGCGTAGATACGGTCGAGCACCGTAAAACCGGTGCCAACGACATCAACGGAGTCAGCTTGCGGTTGCATCATGTTCTCTATTTGTACTCATTTAGCATTTTTGTCCAGATATAGCGAATCAACATCGACACGAACATTCCCTTCACCATGTCTTTGCAGAGCCTGTAGCAACTTGAGCAAGGCTTCAGGTCCAGAAAGTTCGCTGCCGAACAGCGACCAGCAACCATCGTGCCGCCCACATACTGTTCCGACACTGAACCCGATTCCGCATGACAATAGTTCGTTGTCATTGCCGGTCAGCGCTCCACTATCGCCAACGCATAGAACCTCCTTTCGATCTGAAAGGGACTTTCGTAACTGAAGCACGACATTTCGCTTCGAGGTGTCAGATCCGAAAAAATCAATGCTGTGTCCTGAAACCGCGAATCGCACAGCGCCTGACGCGATTGGCGGGCAATCCTTCAGAGCGCTCGTAAAAGCGGCCTGTTCGATCAAATTGTCAAGTTTGATCGATATCTGCACTTTACTAAATCGTCCCGCGTACGGACCTGAAAATAGATGGGGCTGCTGTTCAAGCCAAGCAGAGGTTTCAGCAAGCGCAGCATCAACACCAGGACCTGATTGATCAATGTCAATCTCCAGTGGTTTGATGTACGCTCCGTTATAATAGCCAACAATCAGCCGCCGATGAAGTGCGACAGGTAAGGCCTTCCGCAGGGCGCTCCCAGCCGAACCGCCGCGACCGGTTGCAATTGCTAGTTGCACACCAAGTTCGTCAAGCCTCACCATCTCGTCGACAAGCGACGTCCTCGGAAGTCCAAAGCGTTCATCCTCCGAAACAAGAGTGCCGTCGTAGTCCAAGACGACGCCGCCAATCACCGCCTTGGCAAGGTCTGAGTTTCGCTCTTCCTGAATTTGACAAAGAGATTCTTTGGAGGCGGCCAAATCGTCGCGGGCCAGCACGGCCGCACGTTTCTGAAGGATCGATGGCGTCAATTTGTTGGCCAATACGAGCAAACCATCGCTATCGTAAAGATCGCGGCCGAACTCGCCGACCCCAGGCTTGCCAGGATCGATACCGACTGCTTTACCCATTGCCTCAACGATAGCGAGACCCTCGACGATGCCGATGGCATTGCGAAGTCTTCCACCGTCCCCAAATTCGAGGCGTTCAACGCGCACAGAACCTGGTAGATTGGGAGCCGCCATGTCCCACAGGGGGCCGGTGTCATGGCCGGTAAGCGCTAGCAAGAAAGTCTTCTGGGCGCGGTGATGCAGCCAAGTATGGCGGCCATGGGCAAAGTTCCTGATATCTGTTTGCTGAACCGCGCAGATTGCCGCCTCCCAAGCCGAGGTTTCGATTAACTCAGCAACGGGTCGGACTTGCGGGTCGGCGATGAGAAGTAAAAGATCGTCGGGTTCCAGCTGTGCGAAGTGTTCCGCGGTTGCTGTCCGAAACTGGCCCTGGATTGTTTCTTTGAGGCCTGAGACAAGCTGACTTCTAAGTTCGTCCCCAAGAGGGTCCTCGCTGACCCGATCGGCGGCAAGCGTAAGCGCGATCACGGTGCTCACTAGCGAGTGGGTTGCTAGGAACCCGTCTTTCGATTCTGCAACAGGCAAGACTAAAAGGCGTGATTGCTGGCCATCAGCTATAGACAGAGATGCTGTACCGGTTTCATTGCGTGTGACTATGTTGATAGTTTCAGGGTTCCGGGCCTGGGCAGCCAGAACTGCTGCTATGCTGTCGGCATTGTCGGCTCCGGCACTGAATAGCCAGACGTCCTCTCCACTAAGGGAACGGTTGGCGAGGGCAAGTTCAGTAGGAGTGACGACCTCAGTCCGATCGCCTGTGAGTGTTTCCCTGCAACGAGCAAAAAAGTGAGCGGCAATCGCCGATCCGCCCGAACCGACTGCAACTGCGCCGCGCCCTCGATTTTCGGCCACAGCTACGGCAAGCTCATCCAGATCGTCTTTCAACACCAGCTCTACGGTGCGCATTAGCCCGTCCAATTTCTCGCCGAAGCGGGTCATTCTTCAGTACCTGAATCTGGTGTCTGAGCAGTTTGGCTAACCTCGGTTTGGAATTTACGATATGCGGGGCCCGATAGCAGCAGGTGAACAATCATGTCTTCCGAGGGTTCGGCGACGGGTTGTGAGGGGTCAAAGTCGTAACGCACGGTCTCAATGTACTGAACTGGAAGGTCATGTTCGATAGCAACCATGAGGGCGCCAGCGGCCATCACCCGGCTTCCTATAGGCGATAGAATGATGGAGGGCTCGAAAATTTCGGCAACTGTCTGATCGTAGCGCGCTTTCAAGGTACTCAAAGTTCGATAGCAGTCGAGCGGGTTGCGCTCTGAGACGTAAACGATGTCACGTGGATCAACTTGCCATTCGTCGACGAGTTGAGCTTCGAATTCGGCAACCAACGCGTCAGCACGCCGGGGATCGCGTGCAGGGAAGGGAACTACCGGACAAATCTTATAAGTTTCGCCGACCGATCGCCCAATTTCGGTCAGCGCAGCTGATCGGCCCTTCGCTAATTGTGGGATCCAGATTGTCGCAATCTCACGCTGACTTGCTGATCGATCCGCTCCCGCAAAGCCCCTTACGGCCATCGGCCTATCGCCAGGTTCGCTGGCTATTTCGTCATCGAGTTCCGGATTGGAAGCGATCATAATATGGAATGCGAGGTCGTTCTGCTCGCAATGATCAAGCAGTAACTTGGCTGCTGGAAAGCCGATTCCAATGGAGAGTGCCGTCATGTCGAGCACGATGTCGGTCATCTCTCCAGAGATTTGGTAGTTGGCGATGAGCGAAGCAATGCGCGTACCCGCAACAGGCGCATTGTCGACTCCGAATATTTCAACAGGCTCAACTCGGCAATCGGAGACCATTTCTCTGAGTGCCTCAGCATTTTGGGTCGCTGCAGCAACAAGTCCTTCGTCCGGCTTACCCCGTTCCTCGCGTACAAAGAGCCCAGACAGCCTGTCCCCTAGTGCTCCTGAAAGAAGAGTCGGGATACGCCTTGAGCGAGGATCAAAGCCGGCAGCAGCAACGACGAGGCATCGGCGATCAGGTTCCCCGAAATAGTCCGTTACGAAGTCGTCAACAGCTTCGTCAAAATGAGCAATGCATTTGTCCCAGTGCGGTCGACCCATATCAGACGCTCGCGTCATTAAGATATTCTAGATCGCGCTCGAGGAAACCGCCTCTTCGTAGCGTGAGACCACGAGCGAGACAGACAACTCCACTCAACTCGATTAGGCACCAGCTCTTTCCCCCTTGACCGTAGTCGCGCTCGACATCGATCGCCCCATGCGCGACCGCGTATTTCAGGACTAAAGCAAGCTCGTCGCCTGAAGAAAGCAGTTCAGCAATTTCATCTTCGAGTATTCCGATCGCATTGGCACCATAGCCAAGCCGCGCGTTAGGAGTCAGCGAAACTTCGCGACATTCATGCCCAATATGGTCGACCAATGCCCGCACGCGTCGCGCGAATGGAAAGGCCCAGCCGTCCATTATCTCAGCGGCTTTCGCGCGTAAGACGTCCTGTTGCGCACTTGCTAAGAGGGCAAGTGAACGCCCGCGGATGGCCTGCGTTTCCATTCGGGCGACGAGCGCGCCCGCCAGTTGCAGAAAAAGTTCGGCATTCTCGTTGCTTGCATCGCAGACTGTATCGAATCCGTAGTGGAATGGTCTCCCGACCAATTCGCTCAAATGCAACCTAGCGGCTTCGGCCACTGTCGCGTCCGCCTTCAGTGGAGTTTTCGGCTCAGGATCGAATTCCTCGAATAGTGACTCCTGCCTACCACTGATCCGATTGGCATAGCGCGCCATCAAGATCCGCGACATCGCGAGCGCAACCTCCGGTTCGCGATCGCCTGACTGAGCTGTAGCAAGATAGGATGCGATCAAGTCCTCAATTGCAGATCTACGAGCAGGAGCCACCTCGTACTTACTTTGCTCGCGGTCGACTATGGCTGACAGGTCACGCACCTTGCTTGCTGAGATCCTAGGCGGCTCATCAGGTACGAGGCGGCGAAACTGTGTGGCATTGCGATTGCGAAAAGCAGATACTCTGGGCAGATAGCGGTCGGCCATGTCCGCCGCCATGCTGCGGAACCGCTTCCGTTCGTTTGCCCTCTTATCGCCTCCCTGCATAAAGACATCGACGAAGTCCCGTTCGGGTTGCAGGTTGTGGGTCGCAAGGCTTTTTGCAGACCGGAAAACAGCACCCGGACTCAATGCGTCGAGCCGCATCATCATCCAGCGGCCGAATTTGATCTCGCGCCGGGCAAGCGCTGTAAATATTTGTTCGAATTGATCCGGATGCAAGGCATGTACATCATCGAGCATTGCCACAGGCGTGAGCCGGTGGCGTTCTCCCATCCAATCGATTTCTATCTCTCGAATGCACTCGAATGGCTGGTACGGTTCAGTCGCGTCGCTAGGGAGATCCTCGATATTGGGAGGTAGCAAGCTAGCGCCAACGGAATAGATGGCACGTTGAACAGCTAGCGCGCGATCACGGATCCCCTCTGCGCTCAAACCGCCTATTTGCTCGAGTTGGGCTTCGGAGGCATCGCGCGCGATGAAAGTGATGTCCTCAAGCTTGCGCAAGCCACCACTGGTCAAACCCCTCAGCAATGCTAGCATGGTTCTTGCTTGGACCAGCCACAATGCCAATTTCGTCTTTACCGCGTCATCATACGGGAGCTCCCAAAAGTCTCGATACTCTGACTCCATAGGAATGCGAACGGCAGCCACTTTGGGCTTTCCACCTTCGAGGAAGCCGGCTCCCGCTAGCGCTTGAGCGAGATCTCGGTTGGTGTCGTTGGTCTGATCCCGCAAGATTGTCTCAACCAGTCGAAATTCGGCGAGCATCGCGAGCATGGTTTTGCCGCTTCCTGGCGCGCCTAGGATACGAACCGGCAGTTCAAAAAGATCTTGCTTTCGCGGATGCTTTGCCAAGAATGTGGTGAGCGGGGCTGGACTGACGATTTCGAGAAAAGTCGTGTCGTCGCGAATGTATTCGGTCGCACGCCGGAGAAATGGATTAGCCATGGTCAACCGTGCCGGTCACGACGACGAAAGAGCGGACGCATAGCTGGACCGTGCTCGCCACCTGGCGTTTCAGCCCACAACAGAGGTATACTGTTGTTGGGTGTATTGTGTTCCAACACCAGCGGAAGTGCGCAATCTGCATAGCCCAGTTTCAGATCCGTTTGCTGGGCCTCTCCAGCATGCTCAGCCAAACGAAGATAGAGTGAATGGTCGTAGTACTTTTCGCACAAAGCGATCATGGCGTCATCACGGCCTGCACGCAACTTGAGCGAAGCCGGTAACAATACGCCTTCGGTAATTTCGATTGAGCCGTACGACCGGTCGGTCCAGTCCTTATGCGCTTCCTCCGTGCGCTTAAGAAGTGCCTGCCGCGCTTGGGAAGTTGATACGTAATGATGAACATGGAGAGAGTAATTTTCTATAATTGGAAATCCTTCAACGTTCGACCGGGCTCGACATACCATATCATTGAATTTCTGAAGCTTCCCCTTCCATTTGCCGCTCGTAAAGCGGATAAAAGTGGTCCCCGAGGCAGTAAAATCGTCAATTAGAAAAACGTGTTCGAACGCTTTATCTTCAGAATTGCGCTCGCGGATTTTCTTGGCCAAGTCTAACCATTTTTCATCACCGATGTTCATCATCGGAATGACCTGTTCCTGAGAGATACGACCAGCGTTTGCTCGGCGTAACGTGTCGATTCTACTACCGTCGCTTAACCCAATAAACAAAGAGCGACGCAACAGTCGGTCAAAAGCTTCAGCACCTGGAGTGCTTCCCCAAATCTCATGCGGTTTGACACTTGTTTGTTCAGCCGCGAGACGTCGTAACTGCGGTGTCACAGTCTCAGGAAAGAATGCTTCGATCGCACGCTGCATCTCTGCGCTAGACAAATAGACGAGGCGGTGCTTCACGAACTCGTAGGCAGCTTGCCGATCTTCAGCATCAAACTGCTTTAGCCAAATTGCGAGGTTCTCGATGAACCGAGAGCCGGCACGAAAGTCGCTATAGCCATCATATTTGACCGAAGAAATTAGTCGCAGCCAATTGTACTCTGCGGTTGCAATACCATCGTCTTCCCACCCCATGATGTTGGCGATTAACCGTAGGCCCAGCAGATTCATTCGAAGTTCTATCCATCTTCTATCGAGCTACGAGCTCGCTGAAGTTATTTTCGCCCACTTTTAAGCATTTTTCGATTCCAATCGAAAGCCAGTTCCATTTCAAATTGTTGGATAACTCCGTTTGAACTTCCCAACTATCCGCCCAGCAGGCGAGAATTGATCTCAATGAGCATTTTTTGGTGATGGTTAGTTTGGCGTCGCACTGTTGACCCTGTGTTCAGAAATTCAAATTTATCCATCGGAGATGCGTCGCCGGTGGGCCACGAAAAGCCGGTGGAATGCTGCAAGGTCTCATTCGTTGATCGCTGATCACGGCAAAGTTTCGATTGAACCGCAGCTTTGCCAATCTATTCAAATGTAAGCGGACTGAAAGCTACCGGCCCAGAAAACCCCACGCTAGCGAGCATCTTAAAACGCCTCGAACTATCCGGCCATCGACCAGACTGCCTTGTCCGAAGTTTACATACAAATTTCGGACAAGTCCTTTCCCGGCGAGCTGCTATCACCACAAAATGCCACTTCTCCTCGGGTCATCACGACGCAAGCGAACAAAATCACAAAGCCCTTCCAAACCATATGACCCGGCCAATCACTTCAACTCCTTCACGATCCACATCATCCCATGAAGGATAGGCGGGGTTGTCGCTGGAGATTGTTATCTGCTTTGCGCCGGGCTTGATGGCGATGCGCTTTACGACCAACGTATCGTCGGAGCGCAGCACATAGATCCCATCCCGCAGCCTTGCGCCATGATCGGACGCATCGACCAGAACCTCATCGCCATCGCTAAGTGTGGGCTCCATCGAATCTCCCAGAACGCTTACGATTGAAAGGCTGGCGCCCTTAGCGCCGGTCAATCTCCTGAGCCACTTCTCGTCAAAGCCGAAGCGCGTGTAACTCGATTCATCGGATGCAACAGCACCAAAGCCGGCCGAGGCATCAACGTCCAGAACGGGAACTTCGATCATTCCATCCATCGGTGTTTGAGCAGGGCCACCGAGCCTTTGTTCATCGACGCCAAAGAAGCTTGCAAGTGTCTTGCGATCCTCGGGGTCAAGGATACGAGGCGATCCGCGCTTTATGAATTGCTGGATATAGCTTGGATTACGTCCAAGCAGCCTTGAAACCGCCGCGTAGCCGTATCCGCCCTGGGTGATCAGCCGCTCAAGTTCCTCTCTAACATGTTCCATTTGTGTGGTCCTTCAGGATCGATCATAGGATTTCTTCCTAGACTCGCGGAAATCATCCTATTAAGAACATAACAAGAACACAAGAGATTTGCGAGTCGGAGCCAAGAACATATGACGCTGCTGGAAAGGATCGAAAAGCATCTGAAGGAAAACCATATTTCGGCAACGCGTTTTGGAAGACGCGCCGTGGGCGATCCCCGATTTGTGCTCGATTTGAGGATGGGGCGCAGACCACGCCGAAGAACCATTGAGCGACTCAATGCCTATCTGAATACGCCTGAGAGCAGGCGTCCTTCAATCTCCCAGCAGCATTGCGCCAAAGGCCCGAATGGTTTGACCAACAGACCCTAAGTCTAGTTGATTATCGACCAGATTTTGAGCTTCGCACAACTTGGCTTACATTCTCGTCTCGAGAGCAGAGGGGGCTTTGGTTTCTGGCGAAAGGACGCTGACTTATGAGCAATTCCGACAAAACTCCGCCGGAGAGTAAAGGCGATTGGGAAGGCTTTCGCGAAATCGACCGCGCTATCGCTGAGAATCGCTTGACATCCTACACCTGGAAGAAGACTTGGGCTGATCCTTGGGGACGTTTGAAGCTCATCGTAATCATCTTGGGCCTGTCCGCATTTGTTGCGTTCGTTATTGTGCACGACATGATCCTCTAAGGACAGCTACCACTCCTTCACATTATCGGCTGCCTCTGCAGACGCGCCTTGTGCGTCTCGCGTGGTCCGACTGAGTGATCCTCTTCTTTGCACAATGCCTCGAGAGCCCTCGCTTTGCCTCTGACTAACGTCGTCTGCGATCTCTTCTCTGCCATTTGACGGATCCCCCAATGAGCTTGGCACGTTGCCAAGACGAACAGAAACGCGAACACCGCCTGCGCTTCCAACATTGGGCCGCGCCACCGGCGCTCCATCAGGTAGGACAAGTTCGCTCGCGATCTCGTCATTGAGGCCATCAGCGTAGCTTTCAACAAAGCGAGATTGCAGTTGTTGCCCTTGCGCGCTCATTTGGAAGTCGATGTCATCAAAGCGAGCTTGGCCGTAATAATCGCGATTGGCATCGATCTCAGCCATGCCCCATTCGCGGTAGGCTTGGCTTAGATTCAAGGTTCCGGCTGCATTGGTGCTTTCATACCAGCTGGCCTGGCTCTCCAACCTATTGGCTATCTCTTCAGCCCGCCGTGCTTCGAGAGTGTAGCTTTGCGCTTCAGTCAGTGAGGTTGTGACACCGGCGGCGCTGCTCGAGACAAGCGCTTCTGAGCTTGAACTCGTTTCGCGCAGGAAACCTTCTCTCGAGTTTGACCAGTTCTGGCTTTCTGAAATTTGGCTCAACGCACTTTCGATACGCGAATGATCTTCCGAGGCGATCCCGATATCGCTGTCGGTCCAGCTTTGATTGCGTCCGCCCTTGACGCCTACACCGGCTGATCCAGCGCCTCTTTCTCCTTTTACACCAAGAGCTCCATCGCCATTCAGGAACCATGAGACCGTGATGTCGTCCGAAGCCCGGCGTGATAGGCCAAATTGCTGCTGGAGTGTGTTCGATGCATTATCGAGTTCACTGAAGGTTCTGCCAATGCTGTCATTGCTTGATGTTCCGCTGACCGTCTCATTCGAGCGAGAACGGGTGTACGCATCGCGCAGCTCGCTGAATCGCGTAACCGCCGAGCTCGTCGATTGCTGAGCGAGATTGGAGAAGGTCTCGCTCTGGTTGCGGCTCTCGCTCGCCATGGTCGAAAGTCGGCTGGAGAAATCCTGTCCAAGCGTCGGGGTAAAGGGATAGCCCGAAGTGGGCACGTTGGCGAACTCCGCTTGCGGGAAGCTAGTTGTCTGGGTGCCGTTCTCGCCGATGCCCCGCGTTTGGGCGGCTCCATAAGCGATGTTTGGCGCTAGACTGCCTTGCGCAAATTGGCGGGAGAAGACGCTCGAATTGTCGAGATTGGTGTTACCAAGCGAGACGTTGCCTGTGCTCGCTTCGCGCGCTGCCTCCTCGGCTGCGTTCTGGCTGGGATTGAGATAGCTTGTGGCTTGGCCCGAAATGGCCATCGCCCCGCGAGCAACCCCGCCTGCGAGGAAGGGGATCGAGGCGACAAGATATCCAGCGAGAATACCAATGTCGTTGTTGACGTCGGTCATGCCGGAAAAGGTTGCAAGGCTAAGGCCGCTAGAGCCGCTTGCTGCCGCAACATCGCCTGCGCCTTTCAGCATCAAGATCATGTGGAGGATGACGACGAGCGGTCCCCAGGCAGCAAGGTAGAAAAAGCCGGTGACATAGCCTCTCAGAGCGATCGGCCCGGTCCTTGGCATTAGGAAAAGCGGGAAGAGAACTGGAAACAGCGCGTAGAAGACCACCGTCAGTACGACATTGAGGATCGGCACCCATTTCATCGCATTATGGGCGATTGAGGAATAGGTTCGTTCGGTCTGGATATCGGCTCGGGTCTGGGCAAACACATCAACACTCGACGCGCCGCTTGCGCCAGCAAAGCCGTGCATAGCCTGGTTCATCGCGTTGATCGTCAGCACCTGGCGAAAGATGCTGCTCGCATCCTTCGAAATGCCTGTCAGATATTGGTAAGCGACGGGTAAGTCTGCGATGAGCTTGGCTTTAGCAAGCGCTTCGGTTTGCCTCGGATAGAGCTGTCGTCCTGCGATCAACGTCATTTCATCGATCATGCCTGCCCATTGGCCAGATAGGCTTGCGTATGCCTCGCGGCAGGTAACGATAATGGCTGTGACGCTGTCATCACCTTGGCGGGTCATGAACTTCTGCGCACGCGCTGGGCTACCCGGCGCTATCGTTGCCCAGATGTCATCGCTTTCCGAAAGCTCTTTCATCGAATAGCGGCCAAGCAGCAGATCGTAGAACACGCATTGGCGCACATGCTCATCGAAGTTCGCAGCAAATTCGGGATCAGCGATGCGCAGGCTCCGCGTCGCCTCGAGGAGGCGCGCGCCGTAAATCATACCATTCTTGGAATAGTTGAGATCATCGGGCAGCCCGAACACGGTCTCAGCCGAACGCGTCAGATAATCGCCAATCTGGCTGGTGAAGCTCGCCATAAGTGCAAGGCCGAGCGGAACATTGGCGACAGTCGCAGGAGCCAGGCTGGGATTGACGCGGTCTGTCACCTGCACATCCATGCGCGGCACCATCAGGCACATATAGATGAGTGTCGCTCCCAAGAACCAGTTGAGCCAAGCGCGCCACTTCTGATTGAATGCGACGACTATAACCGCCAGCGTCATAGCCATAACGAGCGCCACCTGAATCAGGCTCTTGTAGCCTCCGGCACCCGTCCATGCGGCTACGGCGTTCAGGACATTGACGATGTATTCGCCGCCGCCTGTAGTGAAGATTTCGACCATCGTCTTTGCCTCAGGGCACGATCGAGCGAGATTGCAGGCCGCGCGACCAGTCGAGCGCAGCCGACATGGATGGTGACATCGAAGCGGCAAGCGCGTTTTCGATCATCGCTGTCTTCTCAATGATCTGCATGATCGCAGAGACTTTGGCTTGGCCTGTCGCTTGCCGCTGGATGAGACTGCTACGCACTTCTGCGACTTGTCCGCGCCAGATTGCGAGCTTGGCTTCATCGGCGGCGATGAAGCTCGCCATCGAACGGCCAGCTTCCGAAACAATCCGGTCAAGAATTGCATAGAGCAGGTCGACACTTGCAATCTCAGCCAGCGTGTCGCGATCATCGGTCGGCATGCCGCGTCCATAAGCGGCTTGGACGGTTAGGATCTTGTAGAGCGGGACCGAGGCGACCTGAAGCAGCTCCTTTTCGGTATTGCCGATGGCCGTGTCAGTCCGGATCGCATCGACCATATTGCCGATTAGCTCGGCGACCCGGGGGCGGATCGCTTTAGCGCTCGAAAGGCTCATTTGCTGGAATGTTGGATTGAGGCAGAGATCGGTTTCATCACAGCGGAAGACGCGCACGCTTTGGCCTTGGGTTCCATCAAGCAGAGCGCTCACCAGCGTCGAAGACGCATCGCCAGCGAAGGGCACAAACTTGCCCGGCTCATCATCCTTGGGCGGGACGTAGATAACCGTGCCGATCAGCGTCATGGCGAATTCGGCGAGCTCGCGGTCGAAAGTGCCGCTGGGGTTGAAGAAGGCGCTCTCTTTAAGGACGTGCCAGGTGTAGTTGCGTGCTACGCCGGGATTGACGTCGGCATAGTCAGTACCTGCGCTTTCATTGGTGGAAGCGCGCTGGCCTCGCGTGCCGCAGCCATGCTTGGCAGCGGCATAGTCGGTGAAGATGCCTTCAGAATTCCCGATCGCTTCGCAGATCGCTTTGTCGGCCAAATCGCCTTTGGGCCAGAGCCCTCCCACCAGCCCCTGCGCCATCTCACAGGAGTTGATCGACAGATTGTTCATGAGCTGAGCCTTCTGGCTAAACTCCTGCATGATCTTATTGCATTCAGGGCAGACCGTATCGATCGCTAGGCTGAAGGCGAAGCCGACAGCATTGTTGGCCACGGCCTTCATCAGCGCGACCATTTCGCTCGCATTGATAAAGGAAAAGGAACCCGCAAAGATATCGATCCCGCCGCAACCCGCACGCGCTCTTGGCAATTGCAGATTTGCGATATTGGTCGTCTTTTGCGGAAATCGCGTCCAGACATTCCCGAGGCTGTAATAGCCTGCTGACTGGCCTTCGAAGGCGGTCGGGCCAGTTACGTTTGCCGCCGTGCCCATATCATCCATGAAGCGGTCCATGCTGTCGCCTACATTTGCGGCAACAGGCGAGGCTATCATGCTGGCAGCGGCGAGGCCAAGCGCAGCGCTTCTAATGCTAGTAATCATGTCCTGCTTCCTTTGAGGTGAGGAGATAGATGCGGTCTTGCAGCTCATCAGCAGACAGAACGCCGTATCCAATCGGGATCGGCCGTTTGGCCTCGCTGTCCCACAAGACCAATGCAGGCGTTGCTTTGGTCTCAAGGCCCATCCGCAATCTCTGATTGGTCTCGACCCTGTAGTTGGGGAAATGCCTGGAAGGCCCACCATCGGTTGAGATCGCGCGCACCGTGATGCCCCAGCGGCTGGCGACGCCTTTAACGATAGGGCTCATCACTTCGCAGGGGCCGCAAGTGGCGCTGAAGAAGTAAAACAGTCCGTAGCGCTGCGAAAGCCGCGCCATCACGCTGTCGCGCTCGGCTGCACGCACATCCTGCCACTGCTTCTTCGCAACGGCTCCAACTGGACGCTGCAAAGTGTAATCGAGTTCTGGATCCTGCCAGATTGCCCGCTGCCACACGTCCGAAAAGAGCGAAGCGCGATCGAGCTGCGCGCGCTGGAAGCGGATGTAGGCCGCGACATTGTCTCTGGTGGGATAGAGGATCGCGCGGGCCTTCAATTCGCGCAGCTCGCTGGTGATTGCGTCCAATTCTTGGGTGGCTGGTATCGCCTCCTGCTCCGGTTCTACCTCTTGCTGTGGCTCGTTTTCGGGAATCGGCTTGGCGCAATAGAACCAATAGCCGAGCTTGCGCTCCTGGCAGTAGAGCGTGTCTGCTGCAGTGCTTCTCTCGGTGCTCTCAACTCGCTGTGCGCTTGCTGGCACTGCGCTCAAGACTGCCGAGATGAGGATTAGCGCAAGCCGTGATGCTATGCTCATCATTGACCGCCCCTTGCGTAATAGTCGTCGATTTTTTGCTGGATGAGGATGCTCGTTTCGAGCTCATCGGGGAGGCGCGCCGCTTCGGTGAATTCGGCATAGACCTCGCTGAAATCCATGAGGCTCAAATCAAGCTGCGCGAACTCGTCGAGAGTGAAGCCCTCGCACTGTTCTTCCTTGGGTTTGTCCCACGGCTTCGGGAGTTGCTTGCGGCCTTGTTCCTGCAAGATGCGCGAGAGCTTGCTCTCAAAGCAGCAATAGGTCTTCTTCTTGGTCAAGCAGACACCGAGAAACTTCTTCGAACAGTAAGTGCCAACATAGGCGCAGAGGCCTTGCGCATCGCGTTCATGCAGCAGCACTTCCTCGCGGTCACATCCAAGCGCGACCAGCAGGCTAACACCGGGGATCAGCGGAAAGCCTTTGCCCTTGCAGCAATTGAGCACGCCAAAGACTTTGGACGAGCAGGTGTTTCGGGTCCCGCGGAATAACGTCAGCGTATTGGGATCGAACTGCCCACGCGCCTCATCCATTGCATTGAGCGCGGTGACCGCATCTTTGAACTCATCATTGGGCGTGCGCTCAATGGTCTCGCAGCTTCCATCGATGCAATAGACATCGCCATCGCAGACAAATTGCTCAGAGTTCTCGGTTTCTGGAAGCGGGCATTCGTAGATGCGCTCCCAGGTCTCACAGGGAACCTCCTCTGTGATACATTCTTCGCGCACAAAGCGGCAGGTGCCGAGCGCTTCGATATCCGAGCAATCGCTTGCCGCTTCGCGCGATGTGCAAGTGTAGCCTCGCTCCCATTCCCAGCAGCTCTGGGTGACAACCACTCCATCAACAATCCGGGTTCGCGGGCTCTCATCGGTGCAGAGTTCCGCATCGAGTGTGCAATCTCCATCCTCCGCAAAAGGCTGGCACTGGGTTTCATCTGGAGCGGCGTCGACCGTGCTTTGCGTGGTGACCGCATAGGGCGTGTAGCGCGAGTCACGCGCGTCGCAGGAAATCTCAGCGATAGGATCGCCCGGTTCAGAGCAGTAACGGTTAAAGCCGTTATCCCACCACTGCAGACATGGGCCGGGTCGATAGCCGGTGATGCGGCACAAGCCGCTGTTAAATGTAGAGCACCATGGGAGACCTTGTTGGATGCCAGTATCGTTGCAGAGATAGTGCCATTGCAGGCGCTGGGTCACGCTGGCGACGAGCGGGACAGAGCATTGCCCCTGAGTTTGCTCGACCCGTGTGCCTGTGTTGCATGTTGCTGTGTAGGTGCCAGCGGACGCGGAGCCAGGCGGCAAGGGGACGCATTCGCCTTGGCTGCCTGAGATCGACATACCGCTGGTGTAATCGAGCGGTGTCTTGTTGATTGCCAAGCTGCGGGCAATCACCGCTTCAATGTCATCGCTTTCAAAGCGAGCGCGATTGGCTATGCTGTCGCGCACCGAGCGATGGCCTTGATGATTGCGCGACGCAGCTGTGGCCGCTCCCTCGATCTGGTCGGGAGTATCGGCGAGCCGCTCGAGATTTCGTACGGCCTCGCGGTCATAGTTGGGGAGCTCGGATGCGTTCGGCTCAGCTTTGCTTGCAGCTTGCGCTTCACCGCGCAGGCTCTCGCCAAAGGCTTTGCCATCGCTTCTGGCTTCCTGCTGCTGAGCCGAGGCAGGCGCGGCGAGCAAAGACAGAGCAAACAATAGCGCTTTGATGCCTTGGGACCGGATCACATCTGTTCTCCCTGTATGCGGCGGAGATGAAGGCGGGCGAGGCGAGCACCGGGGCCACCGCCGCTGGCAAAGGTCTCGAGCACGTCTTCAACGCTGATATTGCCAGCCACGCGGTCATGGGGTGGCGCGGCGTCGGTGCAGTCGAAGCCATCGCATGGAGAAAAATCGCTCGCGACCATGACGAAGCTCGGGGCCGCTTCGATCTGGAAGGCGCGAAAAAGCCGCGGATCAATGCCGAGCGCACCGGCTTCGTCACCATCGCTCCAGATTGCTGCGAGGCGCCGCCTAAAGGCTTTGCTGTCGCCTTGAGGGAAACCTCGAAGGACAGTGATACCGCCCGCTTGGGTCATGTCTCGCACCAGCGCTTTCAGCGAAGCTTCCGGCATGCCGAGCGAAGCGAAGGCGATGAACTTGGGCGTGCCGTCAAGGCTCGCTACTTCCGCATCGGCTTGCGCGCGGATCATGCCATCCAGATCAAGCGGGCCTTGATCTGCCGCTGCCTTCGCCGTTGCGGCGTAGCCAGCGCGATTGTCCATTGCCTCTTGCTGTGTTTGATTGGCTTCTTGCGCCAGAGCATCGGCTTTGGACCGTACTGCGGTGGCGAGCGCTTCGGCGTCGTTCGTGTGTTCGTTCGCACGAGCCCGGATTTCTGCAAGATCGAGTTCGGGTGAAGCATCCTGAGCTGATGCGACAGCTACAGTTGCAGCAATCGCAAGACTGGTGATGGCGAAAAGCGGGAAGGCGTGTCTCATAGCGCGCAGCAATTCCTTTTGCGCCAGACGAGATATCCCATGTCTTCACCAATGGCGGGGATCATCTGTCCAGGGGATTGAAAGGTGGTCGATGCCCCGATGGGCGGGCAGGCGTAGCGGCCTTTGGTCGCCGGATTGGGGTTGGTGGCTTGAAAGCGATATTGCTGCTTTCGCATCACAGGCATGAGGTATTTGCCGCAAAGCCCTTTCGACCCCATCGTCCCCCATGAGACGAGCTGGCGGTGCAGCTTGTAAGCAAAGCGTGAAAGAACGAGCCGCGAGGCTTGCACATGGCCGATCGAGGCAGAGACATTGCCATTCATCGGATACATCGAGCCCTGGCAGCCCGCGCACCAGAACATTTCATCAAGCGGAAGATTGGCGGTCGAAGCCGCGCAGTCGGCAGCGCAGGCGGTTAGTGCGAGCGGATTGGCGAAGAGCACCGCTTCAGGGTTGATGATCGCAGTAAGCTCGCTGTCCTGCCACAGCGGATCAATCTCGGAGATGTAGAGAATGTCGATTGAGCCGGGTTCGAGGCACAGGAAATCAGCAACGATCTCCATCCAATAGATCAGCGGGTATGCGTACCAATGGACGTGCCAGCTCGAATAGTATTGGCTTGCCCCGCCGATTGCAGACGGCCCTGAAATCGAGCGAAAGCCGATATCGAAGCCGGGATCGAGCTTCATCCCGCCCAGATTGACGAAGCACCATGGCTTCATGCTGACATCGGCAAGCCGCACCGGCTCCCAGAACCCCATCGCGATGCCGGGCCTGATACCGCACAGGCAAAGCGGAAAATCAGGATTATCGGGATCAGGACGGCTTGAAGGCCAGATTTCAAGCCCGCCGACGGAAATCGGGAAGAGGCATGACCAACAAATGTCGGTGATCGGATTGACGAATTGTCCGGTGCATTTGCCTGGCCCCGCATCAGCCGATGCAGGCGAAGCAATCGCAATCGAAAAGAATACCGTGAAGGCAATCAGGAAAGCGCGGATGCTGCTCATGGCCGCACCTTGCGCATTGGTAAAGCGATCTCGCTCACTTCGAGCGCGCGCCCTTGCTGGCGCACTCGTGCTGGTACGGCTGTGATACTGAATTTCTCGGTGAGCTTGCCGCCCTGGTCGAAATAGAAGCGGCGCTGACGGGTTTTCATAAGTTCGAGCGGCGCGCCTTTTACCAAGATCAGCTTGGCCTTTGCGTCTTGCTCGAGCGCCCATCGGATCTGCGCGGGATCATCGCCGTCTAGGAAAAGGAGGTCTGCACGCAGCTTAACACTATCAAGCGGATTGACCCGCGTTCCGGCAGCATGGATGAGTTCGCCTTTTGCCCCGCGAATATCATGAGCGAGCGTGATGGTCGGATCGAAGATCCATTGGCGGCTTTCGTGCGCGCGGATGAGACCGGGAACAGGATCGGGCCGACTAACCCGCGCAATCGTCCGCCGCTTCAATTCCTGATTAAGACGCGCGGTCTCGCCTGATTTTTCCATCTGGACGAGCCGCGAGTGGATCTGTTCGAGCAGGTCGCGCTCGACAATCGGGAAGAGCGCCCCGCGCTGGCCATAGTCACGCGCTTGTGCCTGTGCGGGCAGGACAGCGAGGGAAAGTGCGATAAGGGGAAGTACAGCGCGCATCACAGGATAGCCCTCCCGCTACCGACGATCTGCTTGGCGCAGACAAAGCCTATTTCCGCATAGCGGCTATCAAGACCGCGCGGATGACCGGTTCCGGCGTAGAAACACCCTTCAGGGATCTTGCCTTGCGGCCCTTTGGCAAGCGAAATGCCTAGGCTGGTTTTCTTGAGCCGCGTCGCGATGGGCTTGCCATTGATGAAGACTTGGTCGCCTTCATGGCGAACCACATCGCCGGGCATGCCAAGCACGCGTTTGCCGAACATTTGTGGTTCTTTGCCAAAATGGGTTTCGACGAGCTCGCTTTTTGGTGGCTCGAAGAAGATCAGACTGCCGCACGTGATCGGTGCCGCCTTATCTAACCAGAACGCCCAATTGGGCAGGCTTGGGCTCGCATTGATGAGGAAGGCGTGGCTCTTGCTAAAGGCATCGAGCGGTGCCCATACGAATGGCAAGAGGACGAGGCCGGTCAGCAGCAACGGGCGCTTGAAGCGAAGAGGCAGATTCATGGTCGCTCTCCCGCTTTGAGCTTTTCAGCGATGCGCGCTTCAAGTTCGGGCGTTGCATCTTCGGCTGCGCCCGCGAGCACAGCTTCGGCAACCAGAATAACACGGCCATCGCGCCCCATATCTTCAACCGCGCTTTCGGCTGCTTTGAGATAGGCAAGGCTTGCCGCCTGGACTGCGGCAGGATGGGCATCGGCCCTTGCAGCCTCTTCAACAAATGTCCCGATCGTCTCGGCAAGCCGGACCGTGACAATGCGCTGGGGCGGTGGTGAGTCTGTGATCTCGCGTGTGATCCAAACGCCCCAGAGCAAAGCGACGATGCAGGCTGTCATCGCCAGCACTTTGATGAAGAGCGCACGCGTTAGATTTGCCTCAGCCATGGGACACTTCGCTTTCATTGAGGCGGCGATCGAGCCGATGCAGGAAGGATGGCATCCGGATGAGAGCGAGGGTGCCGACGCAGATGAGGAGGGCAATCTGCAAATCCGATGAAAAGAGGTGCCGGGCTATCGGCTCTGCCGACCGATAATGGTCAGCCAGATTGCCAAGCTGCGCGAACAATGTGGTGAGATCCCAGCCTGCGAGCAGCAGAAAAACGAACAGCGGCAAGCCAAGAACCAGTAACAGAGTGCTGGCCGCGAAGATGAGGCATTCGATGAGGACAAAGCAGCTGCCTTGAAACAGCGCGAGCCAGTTGAACGAGCGCCGCGTGCGCCTTGCCCATTTCGTCATGGGCAAAGGCGTGCGATCGACAAGTGTGTTGGTCTCCAGCGTCACTGGCTGTCTCCTTCCAAGCCTGCGACCAGCGCAACCGCGCGTTCCAGCGGCATGCCGCTTTCGACATGGGTTCTGATCGCGGCATAAGTGTCGGGATCAGAGGAGAAGATCGTCGCTGAGAGCGGGTCGAGGACTAACCTTCCGACCGCTTCTGTTTCCGGACCTTTGACATAGATCTCGCTATATTCGGTGCCGGAGCGCTTGAGGCTTCGGATCAGCGTCTCGGTACGATCATCCATGTCGAGCCGCGCTTCCTTGCGGAAATCGGCAATCGTTTCCGGCTTTTGCTGGAGCACCAGCATCCAGTCGCTGTTTTCGAGCGCTGCGCGCGCACCATCCGATTTGTAATAGTCATTGAGGGACTGCGTGGCGGTCGCGAGAGCGCCGCCATATTTGCGCGCCGTGCGAGCATAGGTCTCGACGAATTCGCCCATCGATCCGCCTTTGAGCATGGCCCAGGCCTCATCGATAAGGAGCAACTTCTTGGTCGCCCTAGAGCTGCGCGTCATCGCCTGACCGGTCATGAACATGATGGCTGAGAGGACGACGCTCCTCAGCTCCTCGCGGCTCGCCAAATCGCTCATCTCAAAGACGGTGAAATCATCTTCGAGCGCAAAGCTGGCTTTGCCGGAGAAAAACCCGGCATAGCTCCCGCCTTGGCAAAAGGGTGCAATCGCTGTCGCAAGCTCTTTGCCAGCTTGGTTCTCGCTTGAATGAAGAGTGTGCGCGACATCATCCACCGCGCCGCCGCTCCCAAGCGTCTCCCAGACATGGGCCACAGCCTGGTCGATAAGCCCGCGTTCTGTGTCAGATGGTGCAGCACTCGGCCGCGCCATCTGGCCGATAATCGCTTTGATCATGGCAAAGCAGTCGAGCCGGTAATCCTCGTCAATCTCCGCGCGCGCATCATCGACCATGGAAAAGGGATTGAGCGAGAAACCCGAAGCGAGCGTGAACTCGACAAAGCGCCCGCCTTGCAGCTTTACTGAATGCTCGAAGCTGCGGCCATCATCAATCACCACAACCTTGGCGCCAGCCCCGCGCAAAGCGGTGCAAAGCTCTTGCAGCAGCACCGATTTGCCAGAGCCGGATTTGCCGCAGATCGCGATATTGTGATTGCCCGCGTTGTTCTCGAAGGGCGACCAGAAAAAGGGTTGGCCGCGCCTTCCAAGCAGCAAGAGATGCGGGATTTCACCGCCGAGATACTCGCCTTGCATCGGGGCTATGTTCGCGGCAGTCGTTGAGAGCATCGTGCGAAAACGCTTGAGGCGCGCCATGTCTTGAACAAGGCCATCCGCAAGGCTGAGTGGGAAGGCAGCCACCAGCCCTTGCAATTGCAAGAAGCGTTCGTCCGCCAAATCCCACCCGGCCGCTTTGTAAATCGCTTTAATGGTGCGCTCATGCGCATCGCCTTCGCCAAGCGGGGAGATCGTGGTGACGCCGTAGAAGAGTTTGACCAGTTTCTTGCCCGCTTGAAGCTCGGCCTGAACATGTTTCCATTCGGCTGATTGCTGCGAGAGATTGGGAAGAAAGCGCGCGCTCTTAGTTTCCGAGAGGCTGGTTGTGCGCATAAATTTGTAGCCCGCGCGCGCCGAAGCGGCTTCCTGATCGGGATAGTGCAGGCACAGCATGGTGGCTGCAGGGCAAGGGAAGCGCAGTTTGTCGGTGAACATATCACCGATGAGGCGCGCACATTCCCAAGGTGCCCAGCGTTCAGGTGCCGTGCGCACACCATAATGGCGAATGTCAAACCGGTCGGGATAGCATTCGCCCATCTGCGGAACGCCATCGCGGCACCGACCGGTTTCGCGAAAGCGCTCGGTGCGAAGGATCAACCGATCATCTTCGACTTCCAGTTCGATATCGCGCCGGATCGCTTGGGCATTGAGCGTGTCTTCGCGGTTCCAATGCGTCGCCTCAGGCTCGCGCGCCGTGGTGGGTGATGTCAATTCATCGATCAGTGCCAAAAGACCCGCAGGCCTGAGGGGGGTTGAGGCCAGACCCAGTGAATTGAGCATGCCCATCAAGCCCTTGCGGCATTCGCTGAGCTCTGCGTCGCTCACATTGCTTGGAACGGGCACCCCGAGCGAAATGATCAATCGCGTATGGCGGGCATGGAAAGGCGCGTGCTCGGAGCCCGATTGCCAGACAAGATCGTACAGCCGGTCGGTGCGCGCTCTGGCAATCGCTTCATAGATGCCGCCTTGCTCGTAACGCGGCGCAAACCAGGGTGCGACAATCGAACCGATGCGCGGGCTCGCGAAATTGAGAACTTGCAGGCACGCGCCTATCGGCAGACTTTCAGAAAAGAACTGGCCCAGGATTTCGCCCGTGCGTTCGTCGGCACCGATCAGCGGGGTTACTTCAAGCGCAAAACCTTTCGAATGGGCGTTGCGATAGAGCCCAGCGCCTTCATCGAAGACGCGGTATGGTAGCCAGTCCGACAGCATTTCAAGCGAAAAGTGCGGCGCCGTTTGGTCGGCCTTTTTGGCATCGCCGAACAGGCCTGAAAGAAGCGCATCGCGCGCAGAGCTTAGTGAGAGGGTCATAGCGTCTCTCCATCATCTGTTGGCGATTGGGGCACCCGGCCTGGGGAGGGGGAAAGGCCGGGTGCCCCTGCAGCCGGCGCTTTCGCGCCGGGCAGCTCCGGAGGAGTCTGGGAGGGGATAACCAGAACGTCCGGCAGCTGCTGCGGGGTGGAATTGGAAGGTGGAGCAACGGGCTCCTCTTGCGCCGTGCTTTGGCTGGCGCGGCCCAGCGCGCGGAGCACTTGCCCGGTTGAAAGAGGCGCTCGCCATTCAGAATGCGATTGTTCGGGCAAAGGCACATGGACAATGCGCGCTTCGTGCTCACGTCCGCTGGCGTCGCGCCGCGCAGCAATCACAATGCGAAGCTTGCGATCGGTCCTCGTCGTCTTGAGCTGCATGGTTGGCTCTTGAGCCAGACTTGTCTTGGTCGCTGCATCGTCAATGGCTGAGGTCGGCGCGCAGCTGCCACCCGGCGCGCGGCAAGCGAAATCGCCGCTCACATTGCTGCCCAAGGTTGCACAACCGCCGACGGCGAGGCTCAGAGCTGCGAGGTTGTAGAAGCGCTCTTTCATTGGTCCGCTCCGCCTTTGGCGAACCGGATCAGCGTTTCCGCATCGCGGTAGCCGTGGAGTACTGCGCCATCTTTGGCGCGCACGATCACCGGCGTTCCGGAAAAGCCATTGGCTTTGGCAAAGGCCTCATTGGCATCTAGCGCTGCGCTGACATTGCAGATCGAGGGTATGGCGTGTGTCTGCCCGGCATAAGCCTGATGCATCGCTTTGACGGGATCTTTTGCGCAGAGCACGCTCTCGGCCATCCGGCGGCTGGACGCGCCAAAGATCGAGATCGGGCGCTCTTCGATTGCTAGGTCTGTGCCTTCAAGTGCGGTGGTCAGCTGGCGGCAATAGCCGCATTGAAAGTCTGAAAAGACGATCAGCTTTGGACCTTTGGGATTGCCCCAATGGATGGCGCCTTCCTTGGGAAGGCTGGAGGTATCGACTTTGGACTTCGCCGCTTTGGCTGCGCGGTTTGACGCCGCACCTTCAGCACTCCCAGCGGCGCGCGCAGCTCCTGCCGCCAGAAGATCGGGATTGAGTTCGATCAGCCGGGTGGCCGTCACATCGCGGCGCTCTTCAAGATCATAGAGCCGCCCGACGAAGAGATAACGCGCGGCCTCGTCGATATAGAACAGCGTGTCGCCTGAGACGACTTCGCACCAGGGCGCAAAGCTCTTGCAATCCAGTGCATCAATTGGCGTCTTGGGTAGGCGCAGCTTGAGCGCTTGGCCGACATCGCGTGCAATCGCGGCATGAGCCGGGATGGCAGTCACCATGGCGACACCGCTGGTGAGCACGGCAGCGGCGCTCGCTGCTGCGATCGAGAAATGGATGGCCCGTGTCATCAGACCGGGGCGAAAATCACGAAAGTTCATTGAGAAGGGCTCCTGACATGGACGCCGTCGAGAAAGACGATCTCGACTTCGATGCCGGTCGGCATCTCGACAACGGGTTGATATTGTTCGGCACGTTCGATGAGGTATTGGCTGACGGTGTCGGCGGCTTCGCCAGCGCCCTGGCCAAATCCGCCCGCAAGAATGTCGGTAGGTGAAAGTGCATCGCGCTCACCATCTTCACCGACACGGCCTGCGAAAATGCCATTCGCGTTCGCGGAGAATCCTCGCCCAAAGCCGCCGACAATTCCGGCGAGCAGCGCTTGGCTGACAAGACTGCCTTCGCGGCTGACAACGCGGCCGCGCACGCCTGATTTGCCAGCAAAGGCGATGAAACCTTTGACCTCGCTGACGGCATAACGCCCGCCGGGTTGCGCGCAGGTCATACGCACCAGCTTGACGTAGACTTTCTCAGACGAGAGATCGCCGCGCGCTGCGCCATTAACCAGGCAGCCGGTCAAATCGGTGGTTAGCAGGCGATTGCCTTTGAGGACCGAGCGCGCCGGGCCAGTGATGCGCAGCACCACAGGGAGCGGATCGCTTTGACTGGTCACGCCCGTAGACGCATCAACCCCGACGATGACCGTCGCAGGCGCATAGCTGTTGGGTGGCAGATAATCGCGGCTCGCTTCCAGGAGCAGCGGCGGTGATCCGTTGCTCGCTGTGCTTTGTGCAGGTGCGGAGGTCGCATTTTCAAAGCTGAGCAGGCTTGCCTTGGGTTCGGCAAGCGGTGCTGGCTCCAATGCCGTTGGATTGGGGCCAAGCTGAGCCGGAGCCACCGGCGTCACGGGCGCCGCAGGAGGGTTGGTTTTTGTGCTTTCGAGCTCGGAGCGAAGAGCGGCATTCTCAGCTGAGATTGCATCGATTGCCGCTTGGCCATCGCTCAACATCCGCGCATTTTCACCGCGCAGCGTTTCGAGTTCCTGCTCGATCGAGCTTTTGGGAAGCTGGCTTTCTTGCAGATCCTTGATTGCGCGACCCTGCGCATCGAGCCGATTACCGTAGGTCGCCACAAACTCGCGCTGGGAAAGATTGCGATTAACCAGCCCGCCCGTATCGATCGTGGCCGCGCCGCCATCTGCGCCATTTTCCGCGTCATCTCCGCTGAAAATGAACATCGATCCGCCGATCAGCGCTACTGCGCCGATCCCGGCGAGCAGCAACTTTTGCCGTTTGGCAATCGCGCTGTTGAGGCCTGCTCGTTTGCTGTCAGGCGCTTTGGCTTTGCTCTCGGCCATCACTTGAGCCCTCCCTTGGCAAAGACGAGGAAGGCCTGTGTGATTTCACCGGGAGCGAGGCTTTCGCTGGCATAGGCAAAGGCGAGCGCGCCAGCGGGCGCATCGCGCTCGCTTGCAAGATCAAGTGTCTCCGGTCCGAGATTGCGCAGGGTGAAGGCTTGGCCGGTGAGTTCGGCACCTACATATTCTGTGACCTGTTGAACTTGGAGACCGCCTGTGCGGCGTGGCCGTGATAGTGCTGCGCGCGCCTGGAAACCCGGCAGCACCGCATCGCTTGCCATCGCTTCGATCAGGCGGATCGCGGCTTCATCTTCGGATGAGGGCGCGTGCGTGCCATCGCCGGCTTCCGGCTTGGCAAGCGCTGGATTGGTCACGAAGAGCTGGCTCGCCTCATCGCCTTCGACTTTGCAGGCGAACTTGTAGACATGGCCTTTGCTACTGGTCGCAAAGAAGCTGACCCTCGCGCTCGCATATTGCAGCGGGACAGAGACATAGATGTCTCCGCGCACCGGTTCATGGGTCACTTCAAAATCATTATAGGGATAGCCGCTTGCCATCTTGGAGACATTGGCAAAGCCGTCTTGGATCAGCGCAATCCGGGTGAGAGCGCCGCGTGCGAGCACGCAGTCAATGCTCGCTCCATCAGCGGCTTCGACAAATTGGTCAGCTTGCGCAGGGGAAGCCTGGATGAGCGAGACTGAAGCGAGCAGCACACCTTTAAGGGCTGTCGGCAGGGATCGGGTGGAGAAGCTCATTGGCTTTCCTCCTCTTGGGCAGGAAGTTGGCGGAAACCGGTCAGACCAAGGCTGAGCCCGCGGCGCTGCCAGATGAACTCAAAGCTGCGGGTCTGGCTGGCGATCACTTGCGCGCCGACAAAGGTCTTGAGCGTGCCGCTGACGGTCGAAGTGAGCGCATCCGGATCGACATGGATTTGTGC
The DNA here is from genome assembly GCA_039819365.1 of Pseudomonadota bacterium. GTDB lineage: Bacteria > Pseudomonadota > Alphaproteobacteria > Sphingomonadales > Sphingomonadaceae > Parasphingopyxis. The sequence continues at coordinate 90,241 of JBCBSD010000006.1, read as the reverse complement.
GATCACGAAGGCTTGGCTGATGTCAGAGCCGCGCTGCTCATCGACGATTTTGATAAGCTCGGCCTTGAGGCTGCCTCGCGCAGAAGGATCAGCGAGCTTGAGGATGCTTTCCATCCAATAATCGAGGCTTTCCGGTGCACGGTTGAGCAGCATCAGGGCGGTGTCGCGGGTAACAAGCTCAAGATATGCGGCGTCGATCCCGCTGCTTGAGAGTACGACCCGCTCCGAGGTGATCGGAACGAGGACAATGGCTTCATCGCGCGTTGCTGCGGCACCGACGGCGAGAACCGTGCTGAGGCCCAGCACACCCGCCAGTGCTGCAAAGCGGTTGCGCTGCTTCAAATGGCGCTGCGCTTCTTCATAGGCGAATTCGGATTTCATGTGTTTCCTCCCTCAGCCAGCAAGCAGGCGGCAATGGGAGGGCGGCGTGGCTTTCAATCCGAGGAAACTCCCCGGCAAATACCAATAGGCAGCGTGCACCAGTTTCGAGCTTGCACCAGATCTTTTCGCTTTCCGAAGAGCGAACCAGGTCACGGCCGCGAGGCCAGTCCCGATGAGAATGTGCTGCGCTAGAATGCCCCAAGCGAACGGGATCAGCAGTCCCGCAAACTCATCAATGGTCCAAAAGCCGATGAGCTCCGGATCATCGAGCCGCTGAGGCACTAGGTATGTGTCGGCCATGCCGCCCTCCTTTCAGCGTAACCAGCGATCAGATGGTCGCGGTCACGACAGAGGTGACGATTGGCACACCGGTGCCAACGCCGATGCCAACGCCCACAGGCACAGCGACCTGGCCAAGCGCGAAACGGCCTGAGGCCAGCGCGATGAGGCCACCGGCGAGGCTGAGGACGGTGATGATCTTGCCACCGGAGCCTTCAAGGAAGTCTGTGAACTTCTGCAGCGCGGGATCGAAGGTCGTATCAGCGCCGGCATAGGCCGCGCCGGCGCACGCCAAGGTAACAGCTGCGGGCACGATATAGTCGCGGGCTCGAATGTCGCTTTTGGCCTTTTGGGGAAGAGTAAGGGTCTTGGTCATCGAGGAACTCCATTGGGAACACAAAACAGCGATGCGTTCGCTGTATGTTCTTCCTCGATTGAGGGGCGGGGTGTAGGAAAAGCGAAACTGAGAGTTTGTCGCCCGCACCAAGCAAAAATCGACATTGAAAGGCAGCAAGGCTGGAATGTGCGTCGACCGGGCGTCGTATGGAGCGGTCCGCGCCATCTGGTGCGCTAGGAATGCCGCATTGTGCGCGCAACCTGCCGACATTTGCGCGAATCATAAGGATTGACTGATTCGGCAATTCCTCGATGTTCTGTTTATGTTCTTTTGTATTTCCTACACCCTTCCTAGATCGATAGCTCGATCCTGAAGCCACAGCTCAAGGAAGGAATCGGCAATGACCGGCATGGTGCAATTTTCCGAAGAACAGACCCGCGCTGATCTCGCACGGCTGCTGACTAGCGCGGTCGAAACAAGCGGGCGCACGCGCTACGATATCGCGCGTGATGCGCAGATACATAAGGACGCCTTGCGCAGGGTTTTGACCGGCAAACGTTCGGCAAGTTTGGGAGAGGCATCGCGAATCCTGCAGGCATGCGGCGTACGCTCACAGCAAGCGCTCACCATGTTCTTGCTTACCGATGCAGATCAATGCGCCGAGTGGCAGGGGACCGAGATTGGACGTTTCCTGGAAGACTTCCTGACAGCTATACCGACCGCATTGGTGTGCGAACTCGGAAGCCGGTTGCAGGAAGTGAGGCCGCGATGGGCAAAGGGCACCGCCCAACGGGTTGCGCGCTTGCTGTCAGACCATATTGATGAGCTTGAGCGCAAGGATGTGCTTCTTGGCGACGTCTTCCTCGAAGTCGAAGGAACTCGCCATGGGTGAGCCGATGGACGAAGAGCTGAGAGACCCCCGTCGCGTCACACGGCTAATTCGTCTGCCGGAAGTGATGAGCCGGGTCGGGCTTGGGCGCTCAACGATCTACCGCTGGATGAGCGAAGGAAAGTTCCCGAAGCCGGTGCAGTTGGGGGGACATGCAGTGGCGTGGGCTTGTGATGAGGTTGACGAGTGGGTTGCAGATAAACTTGCATAGCTTCGCGTCTCAAAAGCCAGACAACAGCTAACGACTCAACATCACATTGCGAGTATGCTCAGCGACCAGTTGGAAGCTAAAGCCAACGCCTAACCCGCTGCTTGTAGCTTTCATAATCTGCGCCGAAAATCTTGGTGAGACGTTCTTCTTCCGGTCTGATTTGGAACGCGTTCAAATAAAGCACGAATGTTACGAGAAAGATTGCGTTAATCGGCGAGCCGCGCAGAATCGCAAAGCCAGTGAGTATGAGCAAAAGCCCTAGGTACATCGGATTGCGAGTGATGCGGTAAAGACCGTCAGTCACAAGGGTTGACGCTTTCTCCGGAACAAGCGGTGTGACAGTCGTTCTGGCCCTCAGAAACCCTGCAATAGAAATGAGATCAAACCCAATACCTATTGCGATAAGTGCATAGCCAAGCACGGCCTGATGCTCGAATCTGGACCCTAGATTGGGCCACGCCCACGCGACACCCCACATGGCGAGTGCCGAAAGCAATGCGACAATTGGGGGTGGGATCAAAAGCTCTAAGCGTTTCGGCATTTGTTGGTTTTGCCCTCAAGCGTTTCTGACTAGTCGCACCTTGGCGCACCAAACTTTGCTCGACTGTCTTGAGCGCCTGAAGCCTGGTTTTCCGCTTTCACACCCAGTGCCGGCTCTCAAGCTAAGTCAAAAGGTGGGCCGAAATCGGTCGGCTTGGTCTCGTCTGTCGAACAAGTATGAAAGTACTTAGCTGATCGACTTGGAATTATCGGAACAGTTTGTAATTCGTGGCTTCAAGCGATGGAGATCACGCAGGTTTACTCAGCAAGCTGGCGAAAGTCGGAGTAATGCTCCTGAAGAAAACCCAACCATTCACTCATTCCATCGCCACTCTTCGCGGAGACCGAGATTATGCGAGCCTCTGGGTTCACCTGGGCAATGTTCTCCCTACAAAGAGCTTCGTCAAATTCGACTGCCTCAGCAATGTCAATCTTGTTTACAACCACACAGGATGAAGCTCTAAACATATGAGGATATTTTAGAGGTTTGTCCTCGCCCTCAGTTACCGAGATAACGGCGATCTTCATTTTCTCGCCGAGGTCGAACATTGAGGGACAAACTAGGTTGCCAACGTTCTCAATGAAAAGAAGCGCGCCGCTCTTGAGCTGAAGAGACTTGACCGCTTCAGCAACCATGTCTGCCTCCAAATGGCAGCCCGCGCCGGTGTTAATTTGAACTGCGCGCGCGCCAGCTGCTTTGATGCGATCAGCATCATTTGTGGTCATCTGGTCACCTTCAATGACTGCTAGGTCATTCGCAAAGCTCGCCGCTTTGATAGTGGCCTCAAGAAGCGTCGTTTTCCCTGCACCCGGAGAACTGACGAGATTAAGAGCCAAGACTTCCCGGCCTTCAAACCAACCACGATTTTGTGCCGCGATCGTGTCGTTCTTTGACAAGACGGCCTGCTCAAGGCTGATGACTTCGCCATTTGGACCATGAACGTGGGGCTTATCATCACCCTCATGGTGATGGTGCTGATCGCGATGCCCACCGGATTCATGGGGGTGCGCCTGGGAGCCAGGCGGGACAAGTCCACCTTCGCGAACAACGATGCTATCGCCCGATTCCACATTTGTTAGCGTCACGTTGTTGCTCGGATCTGAGCATCCACAAGTACCACACATCTAAGCCGTCTCCTGTTCAAACTCGAATTCTTTGATCACGAAGGTGTCGCCATCAGCATCGACGAACTCAAGGACCGCGCCTGACAGGCCGGTCGACTCGGTCACAAGGTCCCAACAAAACAAAAGGGAGCGCTGTTCGACACATGCCAACGGCCCGATGGCAACACATACCCTCTTTACTGCTCTACCATTTGCGTTTTCAGAAACGATGGCAGCAATCGACCGGCTCAGCCCTAACTCGTGCATATCAAAGCACTCCCCAGGCTAATTGAGCCGTATCGATAACAATGTTTCCGCCAACACCAATTGCGAAGATGGCCGCAGCCGAAAGCACCCCGAAATGCAGAATCTTGGCTGTACGTTCGACAAGCTGAAGGGGCCAGACAACGACAAGCGATAGGAGCGTCATGCCAATGATTGACCCCAAGCCAAAGACGAGAACATAGGATATCGCTAAGACAACACTCTCAGTACTGGCGATGACAAGGGTCAACAGGGCAGCAGAACCGGCAGCGCCGTGAACCAATCCTACCAAAAGCGCCCGGTTCGGAGGCGTTGTTGGATGCTCATGTCGATGGGCCGATTCAGAGTGATTTACCGCATCACCGGCATGGCTGTGAGCATGCAAGTGGGCTGGACCTTCATCATGCTGGTGCACATGAAAGTGAATTCGCTGTTTCGCCATTCTTACAAGCAAGTGAGCACCGAGCACTATGAGCATTACGCCGACAATCGATTCAAGACGGGCAGCCACTGATTCGGACAGCGACAAGCCAAATATCAATACGATGGCACAAAGCAGGAATAGGGTGGCCGTGTGACCAATGCCCCAGAAGGTTCCCCTAAGCACGAAATGACGACGGGATTCAGAGCGATCGGATGACATAGCTGCCATTGCAGCGAGATGATCGGCTTCAAGCGCGTGGCTCATGCCGATGAAGAATCCCAAGATGAGAACATATAACATTAGCAAATCCTCGGCAGCTGCTCACCCACGAGCATGTCGACAATCCGCGATCCACCGAATACGGTCGTCATATCCACGCGCCCGGGAATCCCGCTCCCGGCTGTCCCAATCACAACAGCTCCTTTGCCTTCGGGAGTGTCACGCATGGCGGCAACAGCATCGTCAGCTTGCTCGGGGGGAACAAACAAAACAAGCGTACCCTCATTGGCCAAGTAGAGAGGATCGAGACCAAGGATCTCGCAAACACCCTTCACCTCCTTGCGAAGCGGAAGAACAGATTCGTCGATGGTGATGCTCACACCTGATGCGTCCGCAATTTCGTTCAGCGCAGAGGCTAGTCCCCCACGTGTCGCATCTCTGGCGCAACGAATACCTGGAGCAGCCTTTTTTACGGCTTCCATCAACCTTTGCAGAGGCTGGCAGTCTGACTTGATGTCGCTGCTCAACGCCAGATCCCCTCTGGCAGTCAATATTGCAGCTCCATGATCACCAAGGACGCCATTGACAATTGCTACATCACCAGGGCTTACGTTCGCCGCCGCCAAGTGAGTATCAGACGGAATGGCACCCACCCCAGAAGTAGTGATGAAGATCTTGTCGGCACTTCCGCGCTCAACCACTTTGGTATCACCGGTCACGATACGAACGCCAGCGTCAGCCGCCGCTTCGCACATTGAACCGACCACGCGTTGCAGCAATGCTATCTCGGTCCCTTCTTCGAGTATGAACGAGGCAGACAGCCAAAGCGGATGTGCGCCGCCGACCACCAAATCGTTGACAGTTCCACAAACAGCGATCTTTCCAATATCTCCGCCAGGAAACTCGATTGGATGGATCACATAGCTGTCAGTTGTGAACGCGAGTTGCCCACCAGATAAGAGCACCTCCGGCACCTCAAGGCGTGCCTGATCTTCATTCCCATCTGGCTCAAACTGCGAAGTAAAAACGGCTTCAATTAGGTCTCGCATGGCCTTGCCACCCCCTCCATGAGCGAGCGTGACGCGAGCATCACGCAGCTTAGGGGTGAGAGGAATCTGGTTCACTGCGCGGGCTCCAATTCCGGCCGAGCGCCACCATAGTGATAGTATGCTGCACACGCCCCTTCGGTTGAGACCATAAGAGCTCCAAGTGGCATTTCAGGCGTACACCCTTTGCCGAATTGAGCGCATTGAGGCGGTTTGATCTTACCTGTCATAACATCACTGCATGAACAGCCTTCTGGCTCAGGAACGATCCTTGACGCCTTTCCATATCCGATGCGGAACTTACTTTCGGCATCAAAACGTTTATACTCTTCCCGTATCTTCAGCCCCGAATGATCAATCTCTCCTAGACCGCGCCATTCAAACTTTTCTCTGGGTTCGTAGACGTTTTCGCATGCAGCGATTGAGACCGGGTTCCCATCGTCAGGCACAACTCGTGAGTATTGGTTTTCAACCTCAGCGCGACCGCTGCGAATCTGTTCGAGGACCATCAGGACCGATTGCAACAAGTCCAGGGGCTCAAAGCCTGCAACAACGATTGGCTTGCCGTAGTCACGTGCGATAAACTGGTATGGTTCAATTCCTATCACCATCGAAACATGACCAGGTCCGACAAATCCATCGAGCTTCATGTGTGGATCATCAAGCAATGCCTTGATCGGGGGCGGCACCGTGATGTGGTTGCAAAAAACGGAGAAGTTCGACAAATCTTCTTGAGAAGCTTGTTGAATGCAGAGCGCAGAAGATGGGGTGGTTGTCTCGAAACCGAGCGCAAAAAAGACAACCTCCTTGTTCGGGTTGCGTCGCGCTATTTCAAGTGCGTCCAGCGGTGAATATACCATTCTGACATCGGCGCCGTCAGCTTTTGCTTGCAGTAATGACTTCCGAGTCCCAGGCACGCGCATTGCATCGCCGAATGTCGTGAAGATAACATCGGAACGTTCGGCCAACTCGACGCATTCGTCCACTCTGGCCATTGGAAGCACGCATACGGGGCAACCGGGTCCATGAATAAACTCAAGGCCTTCCGGCACAAGCTTGTCGAGCCCATAACGAAAGATCGCATGGGTATGGCCGCCGCAAACTTCCATGATGTAGACTGGTGCATCTGCTGTTGCGCCGATCTCGTCAATCGCCTCTTCTATCTGAGCGAGGACACCTCTGGCCTTCACCGGATCACGAAATTCATCGGCGTATTTCATGTTGCCTGCTCCATTGCTGATTCTGCCGCGCGCATGGCATCTATTTCAGCCTGGACCTCTCCCAGCTCGGTCAGAAGCTCGAGTGTGAGCGCTGCCTCTTTCTCGTCAATCCGGCTCATCGCAAAGCCGACGTGGACCAAAGTCCAGGTGTCAATGAGCGAGTCTGCATCGCCATCTTCCGGCATGATGCACGCGATATTAATCTCGCGATTGACGCCCGACACTTCAACCAAGGCAAGTTTTCGCTCGTAGTCAGAAATCGACCTGATTTGACCTGGTATTCCTAGGCACATGGCTAAGTCCTCTCTCGAATTTTCTGAAAAGTTGCAGCAGCGATCGCAGCTTGGCCGAGTGCTATTCCACCATCATTTGCAGGCACTGCTTGATGTGTAAGGACTTTGGTCCCGCCGTGTTCCAGCGCCTCGCAAACCAAAGTGAATAGCGTTCGGTTCTGAAAGCAACCTCCACTAAGAGCCACAGCAGCGTAGGGGACCTCGTCGCCTTGCAGCCTGTTTATCATGGCAACTATGGTCCTAGCCAAACCTCGATGGAATCGAGCGGAGATCACGCCAATTGATGTACCAAGGACCAAGTCACCGAGCATTGCGCGCCATACCGCCAAAGGCTCAATGTATGGCAGACCTGAGCCGCCGATCAGGGGGATGGTAAATGGATAATCGAGTTCAGCATTTTCTGAGAGTGCCTCATGGTCGAGTGCAGCTTCGAAGAGCATTGCTGCCTCACCCTCATAGGTTTGCGTCTCACGGGAGAGGCCGACGATTGCTGCCGCCGCGTCAAACAGTCGACCGCATGAACTCGTTAGTGGAGAATTCATACCGCCAGAAATCATACCATCAAGCGTAGTTCGAGGCTTAGCGCTTAAGTACTGAAATATCTCTAGTTGATTGAAATTCATAGAGAATTCTGACCAGCCCATTTCAGCTGTAATATGCGCATAGGCATTGCGCCATGGCTCTCGAGCTGCCGCATCTCCTCCCAAAAGAGGAACAGGCTTGAACGTGGCAAGACGCTGGAACGACTCATAATCGCACGCGAGAAATTCACCGCCCCAAACTGTCCCGTCCATACCCCAGCCGGCGCCATCAAGCGCTACGCCGAGCACGCGGTTGCCGTCGTGGGGCCAATTGTTTTCCACCATGCATGCAGCGATGTGAGCATGATGGTGCTGGATTTCGATGATCGGCAGGCCCTTTTCGACCGCCATTCTGCGACCGAGTTTCGATGATCGATATTCCGGATGTCGATCAACCGCAATCAGGTCCGGGCTATGTTCGAATAGCTGCTCGAACAGACCGAGGTTTTTGAGAAGATCGTCCTCGGTGAAGGGGTCACTTAGGTCGCCCATATGCTGACTTAAGATGCCTTCAGCGTCTTTGGTCAGACAGAACGTATTCTTCAGATCGGCACCGAACGCCAAAACCCCTTGAGTAGTTGGGATGCCTTTCGGCAATTGCAAACTTGAAGGGGCAAAACCTCTGGCTCTGCGAAGTGTTCTAGGCACATCACGATCAACCCGTACGACGCTATCATCAATTCGATTGACGATGTCGCGATCAGTCATGCAGGCGAAATCAGCGACCGAATCCAAGCGAGTACGCACTTCCCCATTTCCGGTGCATTGCGGCTCGCCGGAAACGTTACCGGAGGTCATCACTATCGGTCGCTTCACGCGCTTGAACATGAGTTCATGCAAGGGAGAATAGGGCAGCATGAAGCCTAGCTGCGCCAAGCCGGGTGCGATTTCACTCGGCAGTGGATTGTCCTTGCGGTCTTCGAGCAAGACTATTGGCGCCTCAGGTCCGGAGAGGGCCTCTATCTCTTTCTCATTCGCTTTCGCGTATTGGAGAACCATATCAACATCGCGAGCCATAAGGGCTAATGCCTTTGTGGGTCGCTTCTTGAGACGTCGAAGCCTGGCAACGGCATCTTCATTCGTCGCATCGCAGGCAAGATGGAAGCCACCGATCCCTTTTACCGCCACAATGTGACCGGACGTGATCATTCCGCCTACCGCATCAATGTCGTCAAGCATCGAGAACGACTCGGAATTTACAGTGCCATGACCGAGTTTTTCTATCCAAACTCGTGGGCCACATTTGTGACAAGCAATCGGTTGGGCATGGTATCGACGGTCTTCAGGATTCTCGTACTCAGCACGACAGGTGTCGCACATGTCGAACGCCTGCATGCTCGTCTTTGCCCTATCATACGGTGCGGCGGAGATTATGGAAAATCTTGGGCCACAGTTTGTACAGTTGGTAAACGGATATCGAAACCTCGGCGCGAACGGATCGTTGATCTCTTCGCGACACTCATTGCAGATAGTAATATCGGGCGTAATCGCGACCCGCATCGTACCTGCGGTCGTCTCTGAAATCTCAAAGCTTTCCGGCGCTCGTCCTTCGATTTCCTGACGATCTAGATCTTGAATTCGAGCAAGTGGGGGAGCTTCCGCTCTCAACCGGTCAACAAACTCATCGATCCTAGAACCCCAAAGCCTTATTCGAACCCCATCCGATGTGTTGCTTACATCGCCGCTCAGGCCGATCTCTCTTGCCAAACGCCACACTGTAGGACGAAAACCCACGCCTTGCACTTGTCCGCGGACAACAACAAGCGCCCCGGACGTTACTTCTCCGGTCAGCATATGGCCTCCCAGACTAAAACGCGGTTGTTCCCGCTGTCTGCGATTACAATCTCTCGATCGCTAACCGTTAATCCATATGGCCAGCAAAATGAATCGCGGGTTGCAAATCCCCAGCGATTATCACCCTTTGATGCGAAGTCTGGTTGGCCTGTCAGCCAAGCAGCCTCCGAGCCTGTCCTGCGCTCTTCCCATGCAACAATTCTTGAATTGGCGGTATCTGCAGCGATCAGTTTGTCGCCGTAGCTGCAAATTGCATAGGGCATATTCAAAGCAGCATTGCTGGGATAGTATGCGGCCAAATTATGGTCACAATCCGTAAAGTTGCGTTGACCAAGCACGGCGACGCAAGGCTGGCCGTTTGCCGTTGGAAAGTCATCCCACAACATGATGCGATTGTTTCCGGCGTCGGTAACAGCCAAGCCACCTTGCCATAATTGAGCCATATGTGGCCACCGCATACCAGCAGCCGACACGCCTTCTCCTGAATTTTCGTCGCGGCATTCAAATCCCGTTTGCCCCAAGACGAGATCGGCGGATTGTCCTGTGAAACTTGGATCATCCCAAATTAGAACCCGCCTATTTCCGGTGTCACAAACGACGAGCCTGCCGGCGACTTCAGAAACGCCGTAGGGCCAATGCATCGTAGTTGATCTTGGTGTATCCAGGCCTGAGTTCGCCAATACGGAATGCGCGTTTTCTTGCCCTAATATGATGTCAGCAGGTTGATTATGAGACCGAGGTGTCTTTCGCCAAAGTAGCACTCGGTGGTTCCACGCGTCGGCAACTGCAAGTCCATCGCCCCACCTAGCAATGCCCGTTGGCACATTGAGCGTTGCGGCCGTCGCGGCACCTTTTGCGTTACGTCCTTCTCGATCAAAGGCCTGTTGTCCGATGAGAATATCCGCAGGCTGATTGTCTCTTGATATACCTTGGGACCAACCCAGAAGCCTGTGATGCCCGGTGTCCGAAACCCAAAAGGAACCGTCGCGCAGTCGAACCGCTCCCCGGGGACCAAAGAGTACCGATGCGGATGGGACGTTTGGAGCGACCAGCGCATCGTCCTCCCAACCCAAAACAAACTTTGGGCCAGCAGCATCGAGTAGCGATGGCCCCATCTTTTGAGTTGCCTCTTCTTTGACGGGTGTAAATGAGGGGGCGAGTGAGACCTTCATGCGCTACCTCGTCAACCGGATTTCGATTTGACCATCCTTCACCCGGACACCGTGCGGTTGCAGCTGAACCTCCGGCGCGGTCAAGCACTCACCACTCTCGAGCGAATAGCGAAACCCATGGTAGGGACAGGTAATTATAGCGTCACTGATATCGCCGCCATCCATCGGCATGCCCATATGCGCGCAGGAGTTGGCAAAGCACGTGACTTTATCACCCAGCCGACTCAGCAGAACAGACTCGCCTTCGACGTCAAAGACCTGCGTGCTCCCGTCATCAATCGAACTGAGCGCCGCGACCTGCGCCCAATCGTCCGCCTGAAAATCGGCAAAGGGGGACGCGTATTCGACGCCGCTACCCCCTCCCAGCCCTTTCTTCTGCCGGATTTCGGTTATCTGCGGGAACCGATCTTGGATCGCCTTTTTAACCCCACTATAAAATGTCAGCGCGGATGCTGGGCAACCATCACAAGCTCCAAGGAACTTTACTGTTACTGACGTCGCTTCAACATCAACTAACTCCACATCGCCACCATGCGAAGCAAGGGTAGGTCTGATAGTGTCCAATGCTGCATCTACCTGCTCATGCAGCGAAGGTTTCAAGATTCCGTGGCGGCGCAGGACGGTGTATACAACCTCATCGCCAGCTGCTGACTTCAACGCTGCGCCGATGCCGGGCGCCGATTGCAAAGAACGGATTAGTCGCCTGAACGCAGCCGCATTCAGCGAATCTACCGCTTCAGCTCTAGCTTGCGCGGCGTTCTGCTGCTCCATCGGCCAGTCTTCAGCAAGCGCCTCAAGCGCCGCGATGTCTGAGAGCATACTACTCAGATCACGCTCCTGGACCTCTGATTCAGTCACCGCCATGAGACTATCGGTACTTCAGATCTTTGAAGAGAATAGGCTGGAGGAAACCAGCGACAGCACCTCCCGCGATGGCACCGGTTAACGGAGCAAAGAAATGGCCGACCGCCAGCATGGTCAAAGCTCCGCAGACCACAGCAACAAGGAAGCGGATCGCAACCATCCTGTAGTCTTGAAAGAGTCTTCCAGTGAAGAAGAGCTTCATTGAGTCGAGGATCATTCCAAGCATTAGGCTACTCCCGGGATCAATGTGATTAGAAGAGAGCCAACAACAACAGCTGCTGCCCCAGACAGAAAACCGTATAGGCCACCCATTGCACCTGCCATTTCATACCCAAGAGCTTTTCCGCCGATTAAAATGCCAGATATCACTCCTGCAATTAGGGCGGCCGCAACCCCTGCGGCGATCAAAGTTACAAACGTCATTTCCTCTCTAAACTCCTTTTTCTATTTTCGTTTATGGTCCTGTCACCGCGATAGCTCGGCCTCCAAAGAATCGATTGCCGCGCGAACGGTTTCGGCTTTCTGGAGATCACCGGTGGACCCGAATATCGCGCATGCTTCGGAATAGAGACCAATTGCGGCCCTCAAGTTATCCGTATTGCCTTTGTCGGGATCGGCGGGATCGTCGGGAAGATTGGACAGGCAGTTGGCCTTGTTAGCCAAGGTATTGGCATATTCACCGGGTGAGTCCTTGGCATTTCTCACGCGGAGTGCCTCATCGTACGCCTCCAAGGCTCGAAATCCGTTCTCAACCCGATGGCTGGACGACACGTACTGGAGTGCATTTCCAAGATTGTTCTGAAGCATCGCGTACTCGCTTGGATGGTCGACCAAGTTTACGATTTTCAGACCTTCTTCAAACGCCTGGACGGCCAATGCTTCGCGCATCTTGGACTCGTCGCCTGTGAAAGGGATAGACAGAAAGGCGGTGGCGAGATTATTTTGCAGAACCGCAAACTCTGCCGGATATGCCTGCGCGTCAAAGGTACGCAAGGAGCGCTGATAAGCGCTAATGGCATCCTGAATGCGAGCTCGGTTCGCACCGGCAAGGTTTTGCAAAATCAGCCCGTAGTTCATTTCGGCTTCAGCAATCACTGCCGGTTCACCTAAATCTCTCAAGACCTTCAAAGAGCCTTCGATCGATTGTTTGGCGGCCTCAAGCGGTGAATAGTCCTCCGCTGGCAATATCATCTGAGCCGTTGCCAACCGCGACTGTACGCGAGCCTCCAAAAGACGCGCGTCTGCCGGACATAATTCAATACTTGCTTCGTAGAGCGAAATCGCTTCGATCAAGTCATTTGGAGATTTGGGCTTCTGCTGGAGACCCATTGCGATCTCCATCAGCATCTCAGCCTTTTCTGTTTCAGAAGCGTCAACGTCCAATACGGCTTGGCGAGCCGCTTCCGCTTCGACGGTTGCTCTACTTGACCCGGTCAATGGTTCTCTCCCTTCCGATCCCGCCAGAATCCCCTTTAGCGGGCCGAAGGTGGGAGATTATGCGGGCAAGTTCACGATGTCTACTAAATAAGCATCATGTAAACTAGGTTTGCAATTCGGGCAGTTCACAAACCAATGCCCCACGGTCCGAAGACCACTTGCCAATGATATCTCCGCTGGACCAATCCAATCGACCGTCATTTTGGAAGACATCAGGAGATGTGATGACTCGATCTCCCTGAGCATTGCGAATCTTGAGGAGATATCCTCCTGATGCCATTTGCTTCACCGGAAGGATCTGGAGGTATCCACCATCGATCAGAACGATGACCGTTTCGATGCCTTGGAAGTACTTACCGTAGTCGGTAGCAGCCAAGTAGATGGAGCCGTTCGAGATAGATATTCTCGCGCTCACGACCAGCTCCCACCTGAAACTGGCGAAACCAGCGCCTCAATTTTTTTTGCTATTTCTGAAGCGGAAGAAGACACTTCGTCGGAGAGCTCCAATCCATAGTCTATGGATCGAGCTTCGATGAGAAAGACCTTCACATTCTTGGGAAAATCGCTTTCGTAGATCTTCTTGCCCGCAAACAAGGCATGATCCCATCGAAAGTCATGCAGATTGAGACTTTGCGGAGGCGGCGAGGCCAAGATGTCACCTGGAACCTCATAGATCGCTCCGGGGCTCGATTCAGGTAGCTTCGCATCGATTATGATGAGGTGGCTACAACCCTTAGCCTGGTACATCACACCCATACCATCGGTTCCGGCATCAAATAACGTGACGTTTTTTGGCAGATCATAACTACGAAGAAGTGCGATTACAGACGGGCCAACTCCATCATCGCTCCGGTTGCTGTTCCCGCACCCGATGATCGCAATCTGTGCCTTTTGCATCTAGATGCGCCACAGTCGGCAAGACCAATCTGGTTCCACCGGAATCATCAGTTCCGGCAAGTCACAAAACTCTCTGTGCACCAGATAATACATGCAGCTTTCGCATGACTGCTCGATATCATTGGCCTCGACAACATAGTCTGTCACCCCGGCGACAATGAGCTTCTGATCTAGATCATCGCCGGCCCCTGTCCGCAGCCTGCCAATTATCTCATTGAACATTTCCGATGTTTCAGCGCGCGGATATACTTCCACCTGAAGTCCGCCAGCAAGTTTTGCTGCAATGACCTGCCGGGTTTTGCCATCCTCCAGGGTCGACTCGCCTTCAGTCATGTGGCTCTCCTAGATGCGCCAGAGCCTGCACCACCACTCCGGCTCCGCAGGTAAATCCAGCTCAGGCAAATCGCACCAGCGTTTGTGAACCAGATAATACATGCACTCCTGACAGCGCATCTCATCCTCGCCATGCGGAGTGAGCTTCCAGCCACTCACCACGAGCTTTTCCCTCAAATCATCAGGGCCAAGCTCTCGCAACTGATCCAACAGTTTGGAGAATTCCTTGTCAGTTTCAGGGAACGGATCAACTTGCGTCTCGAGTCCTCCTTCGAAGAGGTCCTCGATCATACGCCTCTGACTTGCCTGGTCGTCCCCACTCAAGCCATCTTTTGCCCCCGACCCATCATTATCTTGCACATTTTGTGTCATTCAAACCCTTTCCCACTAACGACCTAGGAGGGATCGCTCACTATGAACGTCCCCCCCCCCAATCGTCCTTGGGCAATTCCCCAAACTTAGGCCGTTCTGAACCTCGCCAGTTCTTCACCAGTCTTGGCATCGTGAGCGTGCACGGTGCAGACTAAGCAGCTGTCGTAGGAGCGGCAGACATGCCCAACTTCGACCGGATCTGCCGTGTTCTCGACAGGTGTTCCGATCAATGCTTCTTCGATTGGACCACGTTCACCATCTGTGGCACGCGGCCCCACATTCCAGGTTGTCGGGGCGATGATCTGGTAGTTGGCAATCTTGCCATCGCGAACATCGATCCAGTGGCAGAGAGCACCACGAATGGCCTCGGTTGCCCCCCAACCCTGCCCGTCCCTCTCAGTCGGCTTGATATACCACTCATCGTTAAGTTTGAATTCCGTCAGAATGCGCTGCGCTTCGCGATAGAGCTTACAAAGCTCGTGCATCCGGGCGAAGTGGCGAAGCAGGATCGATGGCCCCCCCATCTTGCGATACATGTCAAGAATTAGAGGATCGCTATGCTGCCAATCCTGACCGTGACTTCCACCAGCAACCAGCTGTCGGGCAAGCGCACCAGCTTCAAGACGGCCATTGTCTGAGTGACGCACAGCCGTTGACCACGAATATTTGCCCTCAGGGTCAATCGGGTTCTTTCCAACAGGGTTTGTTGTTCGGTCGAAGGGATGCGTCCCACCGACTTCGTCATACCATGCATGGGTCACATCTTCACGAACTGTGGCCTGATCCATGAGCTTGTGAGTGTCAGTCGCGCCATCGTAAACACCAGACTTCATGATCACTGCATCATTGCGGCCTTCGATTGTGGGGTTCTGATACTTGTCTTCATGCGGCAGATAGCCCCACGTCACAAATTTCGCGTGACCGCGACCATACTTGTCCAGGCCGATGTCTTTGGCCATTCTCCAATAGAGACCGAGGTCAGAATTCGCATGCTCAGGCTTTTCGTCCAACCAGGCCAAAAAGTCGTCATAGGACTGAATTTCTTCGTAGCGCTCCATTGAACAACCAAGCCAAAGTGGCTCAATCCAATTGCGGCGGAAGTGCTCCAAGATGGCCACCGAGCGGGTGACGTCTGTGAGAGTTGGAGAGCACATCACGCCGCCCGGCACCATGTAGGAAGAATGCGGCCACTGCCCGCCAAGCAATGCGTATATCTCAACCGGGCGTCCGGAGATCGTTACACCAGCCTCGTAGGAAGTACCGGTGAACGGCGAATAGCGTTTAACCGCCTCTTCAAAGTACTGGCTCCTAGCGTAGTTTTGATTGGTGAAATCAATCATAAAAAGGCCGTAGTGGTGTCGCGGCAACGACTGCAATGATTCCACGATTTGACCAAGGTTTCTCGCAAGAATCGCGTTGCGAGGCACCGTGGTTCCCCAAGCTGTATCAAGCGCCCAAGCGGCGCAGGTAAGATGGGAGGCACCGCAAATTCCGCAGGCACGCGGAGTCACCACGAGGCCTGCTTGAGGGTCCTTATCTTTTAAGATGACCTCAAAGCCACGGAACATTTCGGCATTGGTCCACGCATTGGTGACCACGCCATCTTCAATGTCGACACGGACGTCTAGGTCGCCTTCGACCCGGCCGACCGGCGAAATATCAAGTGTTTGAACTGCAGACATAATCTTAATCCCCGAATTTCGTCCTCAAACCACAAAAATGTCTTCTTCGGCCCACGCGGGCGAAGCATTTTTCGCGGCTGCTGTAAGTTTCATGTAACCCTTCTTGTCGACGCCGGTCGGCAAGTCTTTCGGTACACCCATCACTGTTTGAGTCTTGAAGACCGTACCAGGGGCGAGATCAAAGAATGGGAATTCTGGCTCGGTGCATCCCAGGCAAGGCATGCCGGCCCGCGTCTTGGACGATTGGCGGTTCCACAGGATCCGGTTGCAAGGACTGTGCGTCATCGGTCCGCGGCAACCAAGATCGTAGAACAGGCAGCCTTTACGCTGGCCAAAAGCCGTGGTCGAAACCTTATACGCGAAGTGCATGTTCCGCGTGCAGCCAGTCTGCGTGAAGCTAGAGAAAAACGTCTTCGGTCGGTGGAACTCATCGAGCTCTAAGTCACCGCCGCGGCCAGAAGCTATCGCAACCAGAATTTGCGTCACCCAGTCCGGGTGCGCTGGGCACCCGGGGATGTTGACTACAGGAAGACCCGCCTTGGAAACAAAATCGCCTCCCAGTGCGCCGCCTTTTTCGCGTTTTAGGAACTGGAGGCCCTCGCTATCAGATGGGTTCGGAGCCGTCGCCGGAATGCCACCCCAGGTTGCGCAATCGCCAATGGCAACGACGTACTGAGCAGCGTCACATAGCTTAGCGACCCAATTCTTCATCGGCTCGCCACAAAACCGGTTCCACTCCCCGGTTCCATCGGGCGCATTGATCACGGTGCCTTCGAAAACGAAGATGTCGAGCTGGATTTCGCCAGAGATGCATTTCTCAAGGATTGTTTTGACCTGATCACCCAACTCAAGTCCGAGCGATGGCTGCCATAGGACGTTAATCCCAAAGTCCGTCACCAAATCACAAGCGCTAGGCTCTTCTGCGTTCAGAAACGACATGGTGTTCCCGGAGCACGCACCCCCTTGGAGCCAAAGTAGGTTGGCCATACATCCCTCTCCCTATATCTTCTGTCGGCCGCAAAAAAGCGAGCCAAGATGCTGGAATGTTAGTGTAATGCGAAAGGCACGAAAACACCCCCCCGACTTCAGCGCATCTTGTTTGCATGTACTACTAGATCACGTGACTGCTTCTTTCGAAATGGCCGAAGCGCGTCGCTGGCTGATGCACTCACCGCCACCATTGGACAGCCTCGCAGACTGCATTATTCTTTATTATTAGAGGTTTAAGGATCTTCTGCTGATCAAACAAGAATCATCGATAGCACTACGCAGATAGCAAGCGAGTGTTCTGCATAGAACATTTGCACTGCGCGGACATCAGCATACTAGGTTTGCAGTTGCCAAGAATAGAGCATCTAACTCGATGCGTGGTGGCGCTCCTATCCGTGCCGATTCCCGCAGGTTGGGCATTCAACTTCTGCACCCAATCCAAACCAAACGCCCTTGCATTCGCTGCACCAATGGCCAGTCTTGCCTGATCCGGCTGGGCCAACTTCTTTAGACAGCTTGCTTTCTCCCAGAACGTTGACGGGACGATCCCGATTTGGCCCTTGCATTCGAGAAAACGGAAATCGGATAAGTGTGTCGTCCGCCATGGTGTCCTTCCCTTGGCTATCTCAGGCTAGCTCGCCTCAGTCCGCTTGAGGTCATAGCGACGTATCTTGTTTGCGATGCCTACACGGGATACCCCAAGAACCTGCGCAGCCTTTGATTGGTTCCATCTGAGCTTCTCGAGAACCTCCAACAATGCATGCCGCTCCAGCTCTTCCGTCATTTCCTTCAGAGTTTTTCCTTCGCGGCTGAAATTCGCGAGACTCTTGTCAACGACTTCAATGTTCGCGATGCTGTCGGAGAAATGCTTGGGAAGAATATAGCTGTTGTTACTTGCCAACGCAGCAGCTCTCGCGACCTCCATTTCCAACTCTCGCACATTCCCAGGGAATTCGTAGCAGGCAAGCTTCTTAAGCGCGTCCCGTGAAATGCCAATTATTCTTTTCGCGCTTATGTCCGAATTTCTCTCAAGGAAGTAAGCGGCGAGTGTAGGGATGTCCTCGACACGCTCACGCAGCGGCGGGATATCTAGCTCAAACCCTTTGAGCCGATAAAAAAGATCCTTCCGAAACTCGCCTCTTGCAACCATTTCCTCGAGATCTCGGTTGCTCGCTGCAATGATACGGACGTCTGCCCTCTGAACATTGTCAGACCCAAGAGGTTTTACCTCCCCTTCCTGTAGGAACCTGAGCAAGCTGACCTGAAACTTCTCTGAAACTTCAGATATCTCATCAAGAAAGACGGTGCCACCATCCGCAGCACGGAAAAGGCCTAGTCGATCAGAAATCGCTCCGTTGAACGCGCCACAAACGTGACCGAACAGTTCGGAATGGAGGTCATCATCCGATACTCGCCCACAGTTTTGCACATGCATCGGCGAGTTTCCTCGACTAGAACTGTAGTGAACAGCGCGTGCAAGCAATTCCTTACCTGTTCCCGTTTCACCCTCGATCAGGATTGGCAGCTCTGTTGCGGCCGCCTGCCGAGCACTTGAGCACAACTCCTCCATTTTGGGGCTCGCATAGATAAGTTTTTCAAAGCGTGACCAGGGTGCTTTTATCGCTTCCTCGTTATGTTCGCCGAAAAGGTCGTCGTCGATCGAAAGGCGTAGTTCTCTAGATAGTAAACGATGCCTTCGCGAAAGCTCCGCCATCTCTAATGCCCGTTTTGCGGCGATCGATAGCTGCGATACGCGCATGGGCTTTGAGAGCTGGAGAAACGGTGCGCTGCTCCGAACAAGGTCCTTCGTATTGCCATCTTCGACGGCTTCGCCAAAAAGAACTCTGGGTGCTTCCGGGCACTGCACCCGTGCGATGGCCAAAAAGTTGCTTTCCGAGCTTTCCGCCAAAGCCTCGTCAAAGAAAATCAGACTACAACTGGCGCTCCTTATCCAAATCGCAGCTTGAGCCTCATCTCTTTGGATGACTAGGCGGTAATTGCCGTCACCTTGCAAAGCCTTCGATGCAGTGCGGATTGCCGCTTCGTCTGAGGATACGAAAACTATGGTGTGAACGTCAGAATGCATAACTAAGTTTACAAAAATATAAGGTGATAGACAATCGAAATTCCTAATTTAGCATGGTCGCGATCACTGAGTGGCGGATAGGAGCGGCAAAAATTCAGGAAAGCCTGCATACACAGCATCAACTCCGTGAAGTCATCCACGCGGAGTCGCATGCTCGGCCGCCGATGCCGTTACAGGACGATGAATGCGAGATTTGGCATTGGGTTCTGTCGCCGAAACAGCAAAGCTCACGGGACTGGCCGGAGCCTTTGAATCCTAACGCTCATCACCAGGTTATTGAGCTAGCTAATGGGATTCTTCGCTTTGAACGTCATACCGAGTTTGCTTCTCTGACACACTTTGGCGCCGAACCGCCAGACCAAGACGCCCGAGCGCTCATCAGCCAATGCCCTGGCGTGCAGCTGGCAGGTGCAAGGATATTGGTGACCCCGAATAAGGTGCCTAACGGTTTCTTTTCAGGTTCAAGACTGTTCGGTGGTGAAGCGATGTTCGATTCCGTGACAGTCACGACCGACTTTCAATTGGGGAAACATGAGCTAATTGACTATGCTGTTTGCGGCCAGTTTGACGACGCTTTCGCAAGGGGGCGAATTGTTAAGCGCTTGATCGACCTAGAGACCTATCGATCGGCCTCATTGCTTGGTCTTCCATTGGTTCGGGAACTAGGGTCTGAGCTAAGCAAACTTGAAGATCGAGCTGCAGACGTGAGCCGTACTCTCGATAACGAAGACCAAGACCTCAATGAGACGATTCATCAACTGGCTGACATTTTGAAAGCTGTATCTGCGATCCGTACCACAGCCTCATTTAGAATTGCGGCATCCAACGCTTACTACGGCCTTGTCAATGACCGTTTGGAAAGTTTGAAAGAAATTCCAATCGGCCAACGACAAACCCTAAAGGGTTTTATCCAACACCGGCTCGATCCAGGAATGAAGACGATTAGGGCATTCGAAAGGCGCGTGAATGATCTTGCTTCCTCAGTTTCGGAAGGGTTGGCGCTAGTTCGAACACAACTGGACCATACCGCTCAACAGCAGTCTCAGAAGCTTCTTGCCTCTATGGAGCTGAGGGCGTCGCAGCAATTGCACTTAGCTCAGGCTGTTGAGGGTCTCTCAGTGGCAGCAATTACATACTATGCGGTAGGGCTGCTGACATACGTTCTGAAAGGTCTACCATTCACTGTGCTGTATAAAGATGCCGTGGTCGCATTCTCTGTGCTCCCGATCGCAATACTGGCATTCCTGTTGACGCGTCGTACCAAGAAAAGAGTTTTAGCAGACGCCAGCTAGGCTCAGGACCTATTAAATCGCTTGCGCTGGAGGCGAACGGTTGATTCAACGGCGGCACGAGGGAGGTGCTAACGATGTCCGAGCTGTGGTTGTTGAGCGAGGCGCAGATGCGCCGGATCGAGCCGTATTTTCCGTTGTCGCAGGACATTCCGCGGGTCGATGACCGGCGGATCGTGAGCGGGATCATCTTCGTGATCAGGAACGGGCGGCGATGGCGTGACGCGCCTGTCGGCTACGGTCCGCACAAGACGATCTATAATCGGTTCATCCGCTGGAGCCGGATGGGCGTGTTCAATCGCATCTTGGCCGAGCTGGCGGCCAAAGGTGGCAAGCCTGATCAACTGATGATCGATGCCACTCACCTGAAGGCGCACCGGACGGCGGCAAGCCTCTTAAAAAAGGGGCTCTACCCCGACGCATCGGGCGCACCAAAGGCGGGCTGAACTCCAAGCTGCATGCCGTCTGCGATGACAAGGGCCGCCCATTGATTATGCTGCTCAGCGAAGGGCAGATGAGCGACTACAAGGGGGCGGCGCTGTTGATCGATTCCTTCCCCAAGGCCAAGGCGCTGCTTGCCGACCGGGGTTCTGATGCCGATTGGTTCCGTCATACCCTGGCCAAGCGCGGCATCACTGCCTGTATCCCGTCAAAGACCAATCGCAAAGTGCCCATCGCTCACGACCCGGTCCTCTATCGCCAGCGACACAAGGTCGAGAACATGTTCGGCAAACTCAAGGACTGGCGGCGCATCCACACACGCTACGATCGCAGCGCGCTTACCTTCTTCTCAGCCATCTGCATCGCAGCAACCGTCATCTTCTGGCTCAATCAATGAGTCCTGAGCCTGGTTCCAGCCCAATACCGATCGCAATCAGCGTATAGCCAACTGCTGCTTGGAGCGGAAAGGCGAATCCCCCGTCAGGAAAGGCGCGAGCAATACCCTACATCGCAAGTGCTGTGAGCAATGCTAAAATTGGGGGTGGGATCAAAAGCTCTAAGCGTTTCGGCATTTATTGGTTTTGTCCTCAAGCGTTTGCGACCAGTCGCACCTTAGCGCACCATCGGGAATTCGGCTTCCAGCCAACCGTTCGAGCCTTCGTACATATGTTGGATATCGGCAAACCCCAGTTCTTCAAACACCTCCATCGAAGCGCTGCTGCGTCTGCCAGACCGGCAATGCACGATGTATCGCTGATCGCGGTCAAGCTTTGCCAATTCCTCTGGGAAATTCTCGTCACGAAAATCCACATTCAGAGCGCCTTCGATGTGTCCTTCGGCAAACTCCTCCGGCGTCCGCACATCAAGGACGACGACCGAACCTTCGCCGTCAATCAGCGCCTTGGCTTCGGCGACGGTGACATCCACCACCGCGCTTTGCTCAACAGTATCGGTAGGCTCAGCGGTCTGTCCGCTTGTTTCGCTCGAATATCCGGTAAGCGCCAAGGAAAGTGCGATCCCGAGGGGCAGAAATGCATGTTTTGCGGACATCAGATTGGTTTCCTTAGCATTTAGGCAGATTCAAAGGGCGTGGTTGGCAGCTGCGCTTTCGTCCAAGCTTCCATTCCGCCCGCAACAATTTCGACCCGGTCGAGACCATGCGCCTTTGCGATCTTTGCCGCTTTTTCAGAACGCATCCCAGATTTGCAGAACATTGCTAGTGTCTTGCTTGGATGAGCGTCTGATAACTCGGCCAGCGCATCAGCAAATTCAGGCGCCCCTAGGGCTACGCCTTTGGCACCTTCGGGTAGCCCCGTTGCAGCCCATTCTTCAGGCATCCGCACGTCCACTATCGTGAGGCTGCCAGCATGAGCGCGCGCTTGCGCATCAATCACGCTGACAAGCTGTGGCTTCGGTGCTTTCGCCCCGCTGCGGGTCAACCAATCAAACATGCCCATCTATGCGCTCTTACCTTAGCTCTTGGGAGAAGTGCGAAGGCCGAAGATGCCGTAGATCGGGCAGAATTTTACGGTAACTGTTACCACCATGATGCCTGCGGCCACGAAGCTCACAATTCCAAGAGTGCTAGCGGGTTCGATTGAGCCAACTACGAACGGGATAGCGGCGAAGATAGCCCCCAAAATGAGACGGATCATGCGATCAGCGCTTCCGACATTTGCAAATTTCATATTATCTCTCCTTGCTTTGATGCTTGGAGGAATATCGGTTCTGGCGCGGCCCTTCTGTGACTAAGTCACACTTACCAGATGAATTGCACTTGCATCAGCATTCCGTCATCAAAACGGGTTCAAAGTGAATCCCTGATTCTGCAAAATCGCATGGGCGGTCATTGCGGAAAGAGACATTCGAACGCCCGGAAGCAAATCGCTGGCATCGATATTCTGGAACGCTGCGCTTTGGCCGCAAATGTGAATTTCGACGCCATGTTTGATGAGTTCGGCTATCAGAGCAGCGTTCGCATTTTCGTGCTCGTTCAGTTCGTTATAGTGCGAGGCGTTTGTCACATCCTGAACGGCACTGCCGTGGATCACGATTGCCAATTGCATCTGCTCAGGCGCGACACCCGCTTCAAAGTGCATATTCAAAAATCGCGCCGCGCTGACCAAGTTGCGGTTCAATTCACCTGCATCAGATCGGTCGACGACGTCAAAGCTGACTTTGAACGATGTATCAGCCGGGATGGGATCGTAGTCCTCAATCGTCGCAATAGGACCAAACTCAGTGATGAGTTGGCCATTTTGAAATCCGGCTGGTTGAGCTGAAGCGGTGCCTGCGCAAGCGATCAACACTGCGGCAGCGAGAGAAAATTTCTTAATCATGCAGATGTGCTCCGATGCCTGTTTATGGCTGGGTTTCAGGTAAGTAGCTGATGGTTTCGCGGTCTTCGATCAGACGTCCCCAATAGTCATCATATGGGTGAATATCGCCAGTGGGTTGACCGGTGTCCGTCACCAGCTCGCGGCCTTCGTTGCGCCACTTGAAAAGCCCGCCGATTAAATTGACTGGCGTATTGCCGGTAGAATTTTGGACCAGTTTTGCCACGCGATCCGCCAATATCGAGGAACGCACTCCTACCGAGCAATAGAAGATCGCGCGTTTGCCTTCGAGCTTTTCACCGAAGCGCGTGGCAAACTCTGCTGCGCTCATGCCAGGATCAACGAGCACCGCGCCAGGCAAATGGCTGACTGCAAATTCATCGGCTTCGCGAACATCAAAGAGGACGAATTCATCACTGCCTAGGGCTAAGAGATCATCGGCGGACATGTGATCGACATTGTCATGGGTTGCGGCGATGCCTGCGTGAATTCGGTCGAGATCAGAGGTCTGAAAGAGCAATGCACCGCCCACCGCGCCAATCAGCGCAATTACGGCAATGCTGCCGAAAATCAGCCGCTTTTTCATTGAACCTTCTCCCGTGCAGAAACGCTTTGCCTAGGCTGCGTGCTGTTCTTGAATGGCAATATCAGCGACCAGATCAAAGAGGATGGCGCATCATCTTGATGTTCTTCCAAACCTATTACCACACCATCATGCCCCTTTTCGGGCTGAGCAATATAAGTGCGAAACAGCCGATCCCAGACAGAGAGAAAGAAGCCGTAATTGCTGTCAGTCTCGCGCCTGACGATTGAGTGATGCACACGGTGCATATCGGGTGTCACGATGAAAGTGCGAAGTACTGTGTCCATGCCAAGAGGCAGCTTAACGTTGGAATGGTTGAACATCGCCGATGCGTTGAGGATCACTTCAAACAAGAACACAGCAAGAGCTGCTGGTCCCAGCGCAACCACCACTGCCAACTTATAGGCCATGGAGAGCACAATTTCGACGGGGTGAAAGCGCACGCCGGTCGTCACATCAATGTCTCTGTCAACGTGATGGACTTTGTGAAAACGCCAAAGCAGCGGGATTTTGTGCGTGGCGACATGCTGTGCCCAAACGGCCATATCCAGCAAGGCGATGGCGATCATTATTTCCAACCAAGTGGGTAGCGCGATCACGTTGAAGAGGCCCCAGCCTTTTTGCTGGGCGTAAACAGACACGCCCACAGCCAAAACAGGAAAGATGATACGCAAAACTGCCGTGTCGATTACGACCAATGCCCAATTGGTAAACCAACGCGATGTTCGTTTTTGTGTGCGCGTTTTGCGAGCGAAGAGCGTTTCGGCCAGCGCCATAGTGGCGAATATGCCTGCAAAGACACTGAGCCTGATTGCTCCTTCATCCAGTCCGAAAAATTCCATCTGGGCTCTCTATTGGGTTGTCTGCATGCCCGTCTGTGACAATGTCACGGATCAATCATCTGCTTGCGCAAGCTGCGTTAGCGCAGAAACGTCCAAAATCTCGATTGAGCGATGAGCTTTTTTGATCAAGCCATGATCCGACCATTTGGATAGTTTGCGAGAGATGACTTCGCGCGAGCTGCCCAAATCCACCGCTAGCTCTTCGTGCGTCATTGTCAGTTCTGGACCGTGATCGAGGCGTTCGAGGATTCGCCGCGCGAGGCGGCGATCAATCGAACCGAATGCGACTTCTTCAACCTTGTCCATCATCGCTCCAAGGCGATCGGCAAACACATCAAAAACCAACTCGCGAAAATCGACGGATTGGCTGAGCTTCTCTTGAAACAGTGAGGCGGACAATGCGCAGGCGACACAATCGGTTTCAGCTGTTGCTTCAGCGGAATAATCACGCCCGCTCATCAAGCAACTGGTGGTCATCACGCAGGATTGCCCCGGACCAATGCGATACAGCAGAACCGCCTTGCCGCTTAGGGAAATCATATCCACTCGGACCGAGCCAGACAGGACGAACAGGAAGTTGTCGCAAGCGTCGCCCGCTTTAAAAACGGTGTCGCCCGCCTTGAGCTTCAAGACGGCGGCTCCAGCAAGTGCATCGGGTGGGCTAAGTGCTTGATTGTTCATTCATTGAATTACTAGGCTTCTTTTGAGGATATTGACAAAGCGTCAAAGCGCGTCGTGCTTTTGCTGGATGCTTAACCAAGCAGAGACGCCAGGGCGACTACTCAAAGCTCTGAGACTGCTCTGTTAGATCGCGTGAGGCACTTTCAATCAAAAAAGCGCCCCGAAGTTCGCCCGGCTCGAATCCGACCGCCCGATCTTCAGGATAGGTTTGCGAGATAACTTGCGAGAGCGCGGGATCGATATTCGACCCGTGGCAAGTCGAGCAGGGTTGCTCCTGCATGGGAATGGCCCTGAGGTAGACAAACCGCTCGCCGATTGTGCGATGGATGGATCGAGGTGAGCCATCCTGCATCGGCGATGTTTCCAGCTCGCTGTATAGCGCCTCAAGCTCTGGGGGTATTCTGTTTCCTGCATTGCGGTTGCCACGCGCGATGCGGCTTACCGTGAAACCGCTGTCTTCCGAAAGACGGGCACCTATTGCGGGCGCTGCTGACTGGCAAACCCCGATCGCGTCAACGGGGCCAACCTCGCTGAGAGCTAAAGAAAGCTCCATCTGGAGTTCAGATTGAAATCGATCAGTCAACTCTTCCGATTGGCGCAGAAATTCCGCCTCCTTCGAGGGACTCGTCCCACCTTGCGAACACGCGCCGAACGCGCACGTCGCCATGACCAGGAAAAAGTTCCGAATTCTATTTGGGCTCACGATCACCTCCCGAGCCTACACTTTCAGCCAGAATCGAATGACCATGGCTACGATGCCTAGTATAGTCACGCTCGCTAGCCATATTCCGGCCATCCACGCGACGCGTTTCCAAAGCGGCGGCTCATTTTCCGGTGGCGCAAGCATCAGTGATACCCCTCTTCGCCGACCTTCCCTCTGAACACCCAGTACGCCCAGGCGGTGTAGCCGATAATCAGCGGCATAGTGATCGCCACGCCAACAAGCATGAATATCTGGCTGCTTTCAGGTGCCGCAGCGTCCCAGATCGTAAGACCCGGAGGCACGATATAGGGGAACATCGTCACGCCCAGGCCCGCCATGCCAAGGAAGAACAATGCAATCGCCAGCCAAAATGGCGTATGATCCCGTCCTCGTACAATCGACCTAAGAAGTGCAATAGCAATGATAGCCGTTAGGATTGGAACCGGAGCGGCGAAATAGACTTCCGGTGCAGAAAGCCAGCGGTCGGCGTATTCTGCGTTGAGGAAAATGTTGTAAAGGCTCACCGCGCCCATCAATACGATAGTCGCAATCGCAGAGCGCATTGCAACATATCGGGCATGTCGCTGCACACCTTTGTCAAGCTTCCATATCAACCACGTGCTGCCAAGCAGCGCATAGCCCGCCACGGTCCCCGCGCCCGTAAGCAAGGTGTAAGGGGTAAGCCAGTCCCACCAGCTTCCAGCATAGGCGCGGTCGACTACTTCGATGCCTTGCAGCAATACGCCCAGGGTCATTCCTTGCGACATTGCGGCTATCAGCGACCCACCGAAAAACGCGAGGTCCCAGAATTTCGTGTGGCGCTCGTCGCGCCAACGGTATTCAAAGGCAACGCCGCGAAAGACGAGGCCGAGCAACATCGCGATAATAAGGGGATAGGTTGCCGGAAGAACGACAGCATAAGCCAGCGGAAACGCTGCGAATAATCCGCCGCCGCCGAGCACAAGCCAGGTTTCGTTTCCATCCCATACCGGCGCAATCGAGTTCATCGCGCGGTTCCTGCCCTGTCCGACCCGAAAAGTCGGGAACAGAATGCCGATGCCCAGATCGAACCCGTCCATCACAACATAGGCAAAAACTGCGAAGGCGATAATGAAGGCCCAGATGACAGTAAGGTCCATCATGCGTCCTCCCTCTCGCTTGGCAGGGCTTCTGCTTGTCCCGGATTCTGTGTCGGCCCAGGCGTGATGCCAGCCGTGCGGATCGGCCCGTCATATCCATGATTGGCTTCCACCTCGCCGGTCGCCGGTGGTTTGCCCATCAGGCGCAGGATATACCAGACACCAGCACCAAAGACGGCGAAGTAGATCAGCACAAATGCCAACAATGATGCCGCGACCGCAGGCGCATCGAGCGGGCTGGCCGCATCGGCGGTCCGCAAGAGACCGTAGATTACATAAGGCTGGCGGCCGACCTCGGTCGTGATCCAACCTGCGATGACCGCGACAAATCCGCTCGGCCCCATCACGATGGCAGCCCGGTGCAGCCACGTCCATTCGTAGAGCCCATTACGCCAACGGGCAAACAGGCTCCAGATACCCAAACCCATCATGGCAAAGCCGATCCCGACCATGATGCGGAAGGACCAGAAAACAATCCCTACCGGCGGCTCTTGGTTATCGGGAATGGTGTCGAGACCCGCCATTGGCGCATCGAGGTCATGTTTCAGGATCAACGACGATGCCTTGGGGATTTCAATCGCATAGTCGACACGCTTTTCTGCGCTATTGGGGATGCCGAACAGGATGAGTGGCGCGCCATCGGGATGGCTGTCAAAATGCCCCTCCATCGCCATGATCTTTTGCGGTTGGTGCTCCAGAGTGTTGAGACCATGCATGTCGCCGAGGCCAATTTGCAGCGGCGCGACAAGCGCAGCCATCCACATGGCCATAGAGAACATTTTGCGCGCTTGGGGGTTGGTTTTGTCTTTGAGCAGATGCCAAGCGCCCACTGCACCGACCACGAAGGCAACGACCAAGTAAGATGCCGTCACCGTGTGAGCGAGACGATAGGGGAAACTGGGGTTGAAGACGATATCCCACCAGCTGTCACCGGGAAGGAATTGCCCATTGGCTCCCATCTCGAAACCAACCGGTGTTTGCATCCAGCTGTTGACCGACAGGATCCATGTCGCCGACACTAGCGTGCCTAGCGCCACCATAAGCGTTGCAAAGAAGTGTAATTTCTTGCCGACCTTGTTCATTCCGAACAGCATGACGCCGAGGAAGCCTGCTTCGAGAAAGAATGCAGTCAAAACTTCATAGGCCATGAGCGGCCCAATCACCGGTCCTGCCTTATCGGAAAAAACCGCCCAGTTGGTCCCGAACTGGTAACTCATAACGATGCCCGAGACGACACCCATGGCAAAGGCGATGGCGAATATCTTGATCCAGTATTTGAACAGGTCGAGATAAACCTGCTTGCCGGTTCTCAGCCACAAGCCCTCAAGCACAGCAAGATAACTCGCCAGCCCGATCGAGAAGCTCGGAAAGATGAAATGAAAGCTGACCGTGAAGGCAAATTGGATGCGCGCCAGCAGTAAGGCATCGAGCTGATCAAACATAAGCGAACCTAACACACGGTGCAAAGATAACAGAAAGTGGAAGCGCCCGCCTCAGGGTGGAGGGGATCTGAGGCGGGCGCAACCTTGCGACCCTCAGGCGACTTTTGTCGTTCGGAGGTATGGCTTGATCGTCTTGAAGCCTTGCGGGAACATTTTCTCCGCTTCATCATCATTGATAGACGGCGGGATGATCACATCGTCTCCCACGCTCCAGTTTGCCGGGGTGGCGATCGTCGCGCGATCCGAAAGCTGAAGGCTATCAATCACGCGGAGGATTTCGTCGAAGTTGCGACCTACACTCATCGGATAGGTCATAACGAGGCGGATCTTCTTCGATGGATCGATGATGAAAACTGAACGCACGGCTGCAGTTTCACTCTGATCTGGATGGATCATGTCGTAGAGCTTCGCGATCTTGAGATCGGGATCAGCAACTATGGGAAAGTCGAGGGTCACGCCCTGCGTCTCGTCCACGTCCTTGACCCATTCAAGGTGCTCCTCGACCGTATCGGTCGAGAGGCCGAGCGGCTTGACATTGCGCGCCTCGAACTCGGCGGCCAGCTTGGCCGTCATGCCCATTTCGGTGGTGCAGACAGGGGTAAAATCTGCCGGGTGGCTAAAGAAGAAGACCCAGCTATCGCCCGACCATTTGTGGAGATCGATTTCACCTTTGGTCGTGGCAACGGTGAAGTTGGGGGCGGTATCGCCAATGTGCAAACTCATAATGCGTACTCCTTGTTGGATGAGCTCGAATTAGCTTTCGCGCTTCGACTCGTCCAATTCAATTACGCATTTACATTAATCGAAAATTCCAAACAAGGGATAAATAGGTCAATATAGCCCGCATCTGAGGTGAATCAGGCAAAACAATTACAGATTTTTGCAATTGAACTAGGGCGCCCGTTACCGGAATCAAGCGCAGAAATTCTCGATCAAGGGTTCCTGTTGTCGATTGAGAATGCTCCGCCGCCTTTGGCTGTCAGCAATATCAGCGCGCCCATGATCGCAATGTTCTTGAACAATGGGCCGGTATGTCCCGGTGCGATGTGTGTGAAAAAAGTTATGGGCAGCAGGGTAAGCAAGATGACAAGTGCGGACAGCCGGGTCATGAACCCTAACGCCAAAGCGATGCCAAACACCACGAAGGCTGCGCCGCTTAGCCAAAGCAGCAAGGACGGATCACCAATTGCATTGACGGTGTCGCGCCAGGGCGAATCAGCCATTCGATCCAGCATCATCTGATGGCGGCCAAAATGACCCAGACCGCCAATGATGAAGATGAAGCTGGTGGCGATCCGAAAAATGAGTTCTGCCCACTGCGCGATACGCTCTGACGGCGTAAGAATTGAATCAATTGATGCGAGCATTTGCTACTTCCCCCACGGTCTTTGCTTTTCGCCAACGGTAAAAGGTCTTTTCGGAGATGCCAATCTCGCGGCAGCTTTCGCACACTCCCATACCCTTTGCGATGAGGGCTTCGATCTCTCGGCAGCGACGGTCCTTGTCCGGTATTGAAGGCATAATCCTCTTCCAGTCTGTTTTCGGGGTCAGCTTAAAATCTGCGCTGAATACGAAGCAGTACGTTCACATCGTCAGAGCCCCTGGTCAGGCCCAAAAGTGCACGGCCATTGAGTGTCCAGTCACTTGCAACAGGAACAGCCAGGAACGGACCCACTAGGTGCGTTTGGTCTGCAAGAGCGCCGAAATCTCTCGTCGATCCATAATTGCTGATCTGTTCCAGACCTATTGTTCCGATATCAGACCTTTGTCGCAGGCTGGTCCGGCTTTGAAGAAGCAAACCACTATCGGCACCAGCGCCGACTTGCAGCGCTCCCTGGACAAACACACGTGCATTCAGACCTTCGCCCAAATGAAACTGGTTTAGCCAGTTCACTGCAACCCGCCCTGGCGGGCCATCGCCTTCGAGGCGCAAATCCAACCTTAACGCGGCTTGCCAGTCCTGCCGCCTTTCCGGTGTGCTGTCTGGAGTGAGCTGATGCCAAATCTGAAGCTGGACGAAATCGGCTTTTGGCTGTTCACCGATATCCGTTCGGTATTGCAATTGGAGGCGGGCAACCGTGTCTTTCTCGACAGCCTGCTGATAATGCAGCCGCTGCACGATCTCACCGCTGTCCGGGTCAACGCCGATGCGGAATTCAGCAGACCGATCGTCGTCGCGAACCACTGGGCCTGGAACGCCGCTTACATTCTGCGCGGAGGCGGCAAAGGGGAGAGCCAGCAAAATTGCGGCAGGAACGATGCGCAGGAAAATAGGCAAACCTCAGATCAGCCCGCGTGCCATATAGTGATCAACCGGCTCGGGAGGCTCGCCATTGTCGAGCGATACCTCGGCAAAAGCTCGTTCCTGCGTCAGGAACACCTTGCCATTGAGCTCATCGACAAAATGTGTCCGCTTAAGGCGGTCCATCACCGGACCCTTTACCTCTGAGAGATTCAGCCCGATACCACCATCTCCGAGACGGTGGTTGATCGCTTCAAGGCTCTCGAGCCCGGAGGCGTCCACCTCGTTCACGGCGCTGCACATCAAGATAACGTGGCGTACAGCAGGACGGTCAGCGACCTCTTCGAGCACATATTCCTCAAGCCAGCGCGCGTTGAGATAAGTCAGCGATTCATCGATCCTGATCGACAGAACATGCGACACGGTGAACACCTCGTGTCGATCGACATTGCGGAAATGTTCGGTCTCGGGAACGCGCCCTACGATGGCTGCGTGCGGGCGGCTTGCGCGCCACAGGTACAGCAGCAATCCCACGCTGACGCCTGCGATCACACCCATTTCCACACCAACGAGCAGAGTGATACCGATGGTCGCGATATGCGCGGCAAAGTCTGCCTTGGAATAGCGCCACAGCTCGCCCGGTGTTTTCAGATCGACCAGGCTCAACACTGCGACGATGATTGTTCCGGCCAGTGTCGCAATGGGAAGACTATACAGCAGCGGGGTGAGGAACAGCGACGCCAGCGCAATGCCGATGGCGGTGTAGGCTCCGGCCGCCGGCGTTTCGGCCCCGGCGTCGAAATTGACGACCGAGCGAGCAAACCCGCCAGTGACCGGATATCCGCCCGAAAACGCGCTGGCGACATTGGCGGCGCCCAGACCCACGAGTTCCTGATCGGGATCAATGCGTTGACGCCGTTTAGCGGCAAGTGTCTGCCCGACCGATACACTCTCGACAAAGCCGATGATGGAGATGAGCAGAGCCGGAACAGCCAACTGCGCGGCGAGCGCAAGGTCGGGAGTCGGCACCGCAAAGGGTGGGAGACCCTGCGGAATCGCGCCAACGATTTTCACGTCCTTGCCTTCCAGGTCAAAAAGGATGACGGCAAGGATCGTCAGCGCCACAGCGACTACCGGCCCTGCCTTTGCAAGCATGGCGGCGGGTGTCTCGCCCAGCCCCAGCTTCATCAAGGCCGGCTTGGCGCCTTTGCGCACCCAGAACAGAAACAGGGTTACGGGTATGCCCACGGCGAGCGTATACGGGTTGATCTCGTCCACAGCGGATGCCAGCGACCCCAACATCAGCGGCCAGTTGTCACCGCCACCCTGCACGCCCAGGATGTGCTTCAGCTGACTGGTCGCAATGAGGATGCCCGACGCCGTGATAAAGCCGCTGATGACCGGATGTGACAGAAGATTGGCGATAAAACCAAGCCGGAACAGGCCAAGCAGAACAAGAAATACGCCGGACAGAAAGGCCAGCATGATCGCTGCCTGATAATATTCGGGCGTTCCCTGAACCGCGACCGCGCTCGCCGCGCTCGCGGTCATGAGCGACCCCACTGCGACCGGCCCGACAGCCAAAGTGCGGCTGGTCCCGAAAATTGCGTAAAGAACCAGTGGCAGGATCGAGGCGTACAGGCCCACGACCGGAGGAAGCCCGGCGAGCAAGGCATAAGCCAGGCTTTGCGGAATGAGCATGATGGTGACGATCACCGCCGCCATCATGTCGTTCGTCAAGACTGATCGATTGTAGGTCCGACCCCATTCGAGGATCGGAAGATAGCGCGATAGCATGTTGTAGTGCCCCGAACTCGCGCGCTACTGCGCGATCAATCCGCCGGGGCCTGCCAGCCATTCGCGTCCCTTGAGCATACCATTCCAGTAGATCCAGGGCAGCGCGTCAGCCTTTAGCATCCACGAAAGACGCTGCGGCTTGGTGCCGTCAATCAGCCAGTCCGGGAAACTCGGTGCCAGCTTTCCGCCATAAGCGAACTCGGCAAGCACGATCTTGCCGCGCTCAACGGTAAGTGGGCACGAGCCATAGCCATCGTACCCGGCTTTCGGACTCTTGCCATCGAGCTGCTGCAAAAGATTGACCGCAACGACCGGTGCCTGCTTGCGCGCGGCAGCCATGGTTTTTGCATTGGGCATCGAGCCGGCGTCACCAAGCCCGAACACGTTCGGGTAGCGGACGTGCTGAAGCGTACGCTGATCGACATCGGTGAACCCGCTTTCGGCAGCAAGGGGGCTGTCGGCGAGGAACTGCGGCGCAACCTGTGGCGGCACGACATGCAGCATGTCGAACGAGACGGTTTCTTCACCTTCCTCGATCTTGAAGGTGGCTTTCTGCCCCGGCCCGTCCACCGCGATAAGGTTCTGGTTGAAATGTGTATTGATGCCGTATTTGTCGACATAGCTTTGCAGCGCAGGGACATAATCCTTAACGCCAAACAAAACCCCGCCGGCATTGCGGAACTCGACTTCGATATCGCCGAGCACGCCTGTGCGAAGCCAGTGATCGCAGGAAAGGTACATCGCCTTTTGCGGCGCTCCGGCGCATTTGATCGGCATCGGCGGCTGGCTGAAAATTGCGCGGCCTTTCTTCAAGCCTTGCACCAGCTGCCACGTGTAGGGAGCCAGATCATAGCGGTAGTTGGAGGTCACTCCGTTCTTGCCTAGCGCTTCTTCGACGCCCGCGATCTTCTCCCATGCCAGCCGAATGCCCGGGGCGACCACAAGCGCGTCGTACGTGACGGTCTGACCATCTTCGAGCGTGACCAGATTATTGTCCGGTTCGAATGACTTTGCAGCGGCCTTGATCCACTTCACGCCCTTGGGCATGACGCTGGCTTCGCTCCGCAGCGTGGTCTTGACGTCGAAAACGCCGCCTCCGACCATCGTCCATCCCGGTTGATAGGCATGGCTGTCAGATGGCTCGATTATCGCAATGTCGAGGCCAGGGCGCCGCTTGAGCAGCGATGCTGCGGTCGCCACACCGGCGGATCCGCCGCCAACGATGACAACCGTGTGTGAGATGGACATTTTCTTTCTCCCGGGGTCCTAGATGAGCTTGTCGCTCAGATTGGTCAGGTCGTAGCCAGCGGCGGCGGCCCGCGTCAGACGTTCGCTCGGATCGAGATCGTCCGGGTTTGCGAGCGTATCGAGCGTGATCGAACGTGTGCCCGTTCGGCAATAGGCCAAGATAGGCCCCTGCGTCCCTTTGCGAACCGCTCGGAAGGCTGCAATCGCCGCATCAGGAAGTTCGCCGCCGGAGACAGGGAGATGATGGAAAGCCAAACCGGAAGCCTGTGCAGCCTCCCGCATCTCGACGATGCTTGGCTGTCCATCTTCCTCGCCATCGGGACGATTGCAGACAACACCCACAAAGCCTTGATCTGCCAGAGCAGGTAGGTCGTCAGGTTGAATCTGCGGAGCAACGGCGAAACCAGCGTCGACTTCCCGAATGTCCATCATGCGCTTCCTTCCGTAAGGCGAACCAGGAACATGCCTGCGAGCATGGAAACCACGAATATGGCTGCTGAGAACGGCTCAATGACGAGAGCGGCAATACCCGGTCCCGGACAAAGACCCGCAACACCCCAGCCGATACCAAATAGTGCCGAGCCGCCGATTAACTTAGGCGTTAGATCGCGCCGCGAAGGCAGCGAAAAACTCTCTGCGAAGAGAGGCTGCGTGAGCTTGGGCTGGATTACCCACGCGATAGCCATAACCAGGACGGCTCCACCCATGACGAAAGCAAGCGTGGGGTCCCAATCGCCAAATAGATCGAGGAACCCGCGCACGCGGGCTGGGTCAGTCATGCCGCCAAGCGTGAGACCGGCTCCAAAAAGCACACCGGCAATAATGAACGGTATTTGGCGGCCCATCATGACAGCACCACCAGTCCAATGGCGTTCATGATTGCTACTGTTGCAAATCCCGTAATCATAAACGTCGCCGTTGCGACCAAAGATCGCGGCGACAAGCGGCTCATTCCGCAAACACCATGTCCACTTGTGCAACCGCTGCCGAGGCGAGTTCCCACTCCAACCAACAGTCCAGCGACGCCAAGAAAAAGCGGACTCGCAAAACTCGGCTCCACCTCCCCAGCGACAAGCATTACGACAAGCGCACCCAAGGGCAGGCCGATGAGGAAGAGCCACGCAGATGATTTGGGTAAACTGCTGTCGCTCATACCCGTCGCTCGGGCGGCAATACCAGAAACGCCCGCAATGCGGCCAACCCCAAGGAGCATGACGGCAGCGGCCAAACCGATCAGAATGCCTCCACCAAGGCCCGCAAGCGGGGCAGCGTCAGGAAAGCCAGGAAGCGTCATACGGCGTTCACCGGAATTTTGATGTAGCTGACGCCGTTATCCTCAGGTTCAGGCAATCGCCCCCCGCGAATGTTCACTTGGACGGACGGCATGATGAGCTTGGGCATAGAAAGTTTCGCATCGCGGGTGGTCCGCATCTCGACGAACTCATCTTCGGTCACACCATCCTTCACATGGACGTTCCCCTCGCGCTGCTGCTTGACCGTTGTCTCCCAAGCATATTCATCGCGGCCCGGCGCTTTGTAATCGTGACACAGGAACAAGCGCGTTTCGTCCGGCAATGAGAGCAGACGGCGGATCGATCGAAAGAGCTGATGCGCATCGCCACCGGGGAAATCCGCGCGGGCGGTGCCAAAGTCAGGCATAAATATTGTGTCGCCAACAAAGGCCGCGTCACCGATGATAAAGGCCATATCGGCGGGGGTATGTCCGGGTACGTGAAGAACGATGGCTTCGATCCCCCCAAGTGAGAACGTTTCTCCATCAACGAAGAGATGATCAAACTGCGATCCATCACGCTCAAAGTCAGTCCCAGCATTGAACAGCTTGCCGAAAACATCTTGAACGCGGATGATCTCTTTCCCGATCGCGAGCTTTCCGCCCAACTTCTCTTGCAGATAGGGGGCAGCAGAGATGTGATCCGCATGAGCATGCGTCTCAATCAGCCATTTCACTTTCAAATTATGTGAATGTACATATTCAATGATGAGGTCGGCGGAACCGTAAGAGGTCCGGCCTGAAGCAGCTTCATAATCAAGGACCGAATCAATGATCGCCGCCTCAAGGGTAGCGGGGTCATGCACGACATAGCTGACTGTATTTGTCGCCTCATCGAAGAAGCCCGCAATCGACGGGCGCAGAACTCTCTCCTCTTGCGCTCGTGCGACTTGCTCGGAAGCTGACTGCAACGAAGCGTCAACGCGACTCATGTTAAATCTCCAATTCATTTACATAAAATGTGTATATGTATTGCGTTTATTTTGTCAACCTCTATAAGTTAGGGCATGGAAAACGAAACAGTCACATCAGCCGCTGCCTGCGCGGGCTTGCGTATTGGCGACACACCTCCCGATTTCGAGGCGCGCAGCACCATCGGACCGGTAAAGCTCTCCGCTTATCGCGGGCGCTGGTTGATACTTTTCTCGCACCCGGCTGACTTCACACCGGTTTGCACAACTGAGTTTGTGGAGCTTTCAAAGCAGGCGGCTGACTTTGCGAAGCGTGATTGCGAACTGATGGCGCTATCGGTTGATAGCCTGTTCTCGCACTTTGCTTGGCTAAGGTTGATCAAAGAACGTTTCGATATCGAAGTGCGCTTCCCGATCGTGGAAGATCCGACGCTGGTGATCGGTCGCGCCTTCGGGATGGTAGCTCCAAACGACAATGATAGCGCTACAGTCCGGACAACCTTCTTCATCGACCCTGAGGGCGTGATCCGTGCCATGACCTGCTACCCAGCAAATGTTGGGCGTTCGATCCCGGAAATGCTCAGGACACTCGATGCGCTTCAAGTCATCGACAAGAAAGACGGGTTAGCGCCAGCCAACTGGCAAGTTGGTCAACCACTTCTGCGATCGCCGACACAGGACCTAGACGAAGTCTACAACGCTGGTGATGAAACCGAGTGGTTCTTGCGAGAGATGCCCAAGGGGAGGCGCAAATGAGCGAAGGATTGATCGAAGAGCTCAAGGCAATCGCGCATCCTCTGCGCCTGCGCATCCTTGAAGTCTTGCGCGAGGGTGAGCGCAATGTCGGTGAGATTGAAGAGGCTGCTCAAATCGGCCAGCCAGCTCTTTCACAGCAATTGGGCGTGTTGAGGAAAGCTGGCCTCGTTGAAACCCGAAAAGAGGCTAAGCTTGTCTACTACAGGCTTGGCGAAAAACCCTTGACCGAACTGGCCGACCTGCTCGCAGGTTTGGTTCCGCAGAGCGAATCAGCGGCCACATCAACACGAGCTCCGTCGCCTGGTGCAGCAAACTTTGCTCGACTGTCTTGAGCCAAAGACAAAGCGTCCGGTTTCGCCTCAAAACTGGTCATTTCCCGCTGTGAAGAAGTCCCTCAAAACCGGATACTTGAGTCAATTTGATTGGGATCAGCACTATTGGCTTGCTTCAGTCGATGCGAGATAGGCAGGGCTAGGGTCAACCTAGGCTTGAATGAAGATCTGTGCGGTTATTCAGGCGCAGAATTCCATGTGATATGTGAGGCTGGGATTAGAGAAGGATACTGCCTTTTTGTGGTACTCGTGTGGGGGCCGCGGTCTTTATTGCGGGCTCTTGTCAATGGCCCCTCAACTTATGCACTATATTTCAGAATGTTGGGCCGTTAATTCGAGTCCTCTTCTGGCACCATTTGTTCGCAATCCGGATCGAGCGAGCGCAATGGTTCGGCCGAGAGCCGAACGGGTTGTCCGGCGATTTACCCGAATAGGGTTCAGCCGCGTTCGGAATCGCCGGGTTGCGATGGCGCCATGCGGTCGAGCCAGTGGTTCATGCCGGCGATGGCGTTGGGGGTGAGCGATATGCGGGCTTCCTGTCCATGCTCGTCCTCGAGCGCGCGGGAGATAAGCTGGCGAGCCTCCAATATGCCGAGCCAGCGGAGCCCCGACTTTTCCGGAATGGATATGGCCGGCCCGACCGCCGATTCATAGATCGGCCTGTCTTCCGACTCCGCGACATAGAGCTCGAGCAATATGTCCCATGCGGGATCGGAAAACAGGCCTTTGGGGAACTGCCATTCGCGTTCTCGCCGCGCCTGCAGATAGGTTTTCAGGAACGCGGCGCCGCGCGGGCGGATGCGACCCGGATCGGGAGAGCCGCCCGGCTGACCGCTGCCTGTACTATCGTTAGCGAGCGCACCTCGATTGGCCAACTCCCCTGGGGGCTCGTGTGTATCGGACGGATCGGCGTCCGGTGCTGATTCGAATTCGGTACCGAGATGCTCAGGCTTGCGGGGATGTTCGATCAAGGTCTTTGATCCCGGCTTGCCGGTCCATGGTCACTCCGATCAGAATGATGATCAATCCCGGAATGGACCAGAATGTTGCGAGTCCGATATAGACGCGGGCCGCGAAGCTCGGTGCGAGCAGCACCGCGAGATGCGTCGTCAGTGTGATAAGATGGAAACCGGCCACCCATAGCGGCCAGAAACGGTTGGACCGCATCGCCAGCCAATACAGACCCGCGAACAGCAGCAAATCCACCAACATGATTGGCCATATGGCGCCGCCGAGCATCGTTTGAGCAGATTGCGCAACGAGCGTCAGCAGCGAGGCGCCGATAAGCAGCACGGCCAGCCATCGGCCCGTCCGCCCGCCGAAATATGCGCCATAAGTGCAGCAGATGATGACCAGCGCCCAAAAGAATAATGCGACTCCCATCTCAATGACGAACCATGCGCAAAGCAGTCAGTCAACGCGTGCCCGACCGCGTGCCCGAACTATGCGGTTTCCCGCGATTCCTGACTCAGTTGCAGACCGCCGGGGCAGCCATACATTTCAGGCGCATCGGGATTATTCTTCGCGATTGCCTGCATCATGCGCAGCGATTTGCGGAGCTGTTCGCGGCCCTCGAGCAGTTTGAGCGACCCCTCGACCATATTCCCGTAGAGATCCTGGGTGACGTTGATCGGCAGATCGGCCGTCTTGGCGGTCTGGAGGATCGAGGAGAGGAGAACGGCGTTGGTCAGGAGCGCGTCGTCGGCTGCGGCGACGGCGGCCTTGGAATCAGCTTGAAGGACCGGAATGGATGCTACGTCGAATTTGTACATGATTCTCCTTTCGCGAACGTCGGTCCGCGTCGAATTTTTCACGGCAATGGGGTTTTATTCAAAGACCCAGAGGATGCCCGCAGTGACGAGTGTGATCGCCAGGATTATGCTGAAGCCGAATGCTGCGACTTTGATGATCGCATAGTGTCGTTCGATCCATGCTAGGTCATTGGCCTCTCCCCCAATCTTCGGAAGATCGAACAGCCGGCTTACCGAACCATTCGTCGTTCCGCTTATTGCGTTGGAGGCCAGAGTGCTGGATTCGAACGGCAAAACAACCGCTCCCGATGGTGATCCCAATTTTTGGGACTGTTCCGCATCGACTATTATGCGCGCCGCATCGCGGCGGTTGGACGCGCCGACCAGCGGCAATGCGCGCTTTATGTACGTATCGACGGTATTGTGGGAGAGACCCGTTTCGCGTGCAATTTCTTTAGAAGACATGCCCCGCGCGACAAGCCGCAGGCAGGAAATTTGTCCTTCGGACAGTTCGGAGAGTTGATGTGCGATCCTACGCCTCCGTGTGCGCTCGTTCCATTCGGTCCATTTTCCCCCTCTTATCCCAAATGATAGGCGAGATTCGTTAATTGACCAAGCCCGATGCGCGATCGGATCGTCGGCAGATTTTTTTTGGCTCTATTTCAGTGAATTGTCGCCATTTGCTTGATTGGTGTTTGCAGCCATTCCGCGACAAAACGGATGCAAGCGCGGAAAAGTGTTAACGCACCAACCGTTTTTTGGACAGGCCGATCAGGGTGTGAAGAGCGGTTCGCACGCGCAGAAAACCTTGATAGAGCCGCTCCAACAACCAAAGGACGGCGCGGTTGCGCGCGGCGAGGCCAAACGGACGCAATAGCGGGATTTGCCGCCACATCGCGGCAAAGGCCGCCGCGCCGGACACTATCTCGTCATTCTCCCGTACATGAAAACGCGCGAGCAACGCCTCCCGGTCGATCGGACAGGATGCATCGGCGTCGCTGACATCGACAAAGTCGATGCGGTTGTCGCGATCGAGCCTGCGCATCACCGCAATCTCACGCGTGCAGATCGGGCAGCCGCCATCGTACCACACTTTCGTGCGGGACGATCCGGTGCGGTCTCGATGCGCGGTCATGAGCTCTGTCATGGTAATATAGTGGCATGGAGTGCGCCGACGAACGAGACGGCCTTTGGAACAGGCGTGGGCCTGACCACCCTCGAAGCATATGGCCGTGAACCGCGGCCCCCGCTAACCCGCTGCCATGGAGATGATTCAGCAAGCCCTTGATTCGCAATCGGCCTGGGTGGGCCTGGCGGTGCTGATCGGTCTGTTCGTCCTGTTTATCTCCGAAAAGCTCGCCCCGGTTATCATCGCCGTCATCGGGGCGGCGGCGATGCTCATCCTCGGCTATCTGCCGCGCGCCGAGATGGAACTGGTCTTCGCCAATCCCGCCCCGATCACGATCGCGGCGATGTTCATCCTCTCGGGCGCGCTAATCCGGACCGGCGTCGTGGAGGCGCTGGCGAGCGCCGCCGAGCGGCGCGCGGAGGGCAAACCGACACGATCGATCGGCGAGGTGCTCGGCGGCGCCTTTTTCGCCTCGTCCATCGTCAACAACACACCGGTCGTCATCGTGCTCGTGCCGATCATGCGGCGCATCGCGGCGATTGCCGGGACGACGGCGCAGCGGCTGCTTATCCCGCTTTCCTACCTCTCGATCATGGGCGGCACCCTGACGCTGATCGGCACCTCGACCAATCTGCTCGTCGACGGTGTCGCGCAGCGCGCCGGCCAGCCCGCCTTCGGCATTTTCGAGCTCACCGCCGTCGGCCTCGTCGCGGCATCGGCGGGCATGGTGTTGATGCTGCTCACCGGCTGGTTTCTGCTGCCCAAGCGCCGCAAGGACGACATGGAGCCGCGGCCGGTCGACGAACGCTACCTGTCGGAACTCGCGATCGACGAATTTCATCCCGATCTCGGCAAATTCTACAGCGAGACCGGCGAGTTCGCGCGGTCGGGCATTCGCCCGATCGCGCTGAGGCGGGGCGGCGAGCTGATCCGCCACGGCATTGAGAGGCTGCTCGTCGAGGTTGGCGACCGGCTGGTTCTAGCCGCCGACGAGGCCGAGCTGCTCTCGCTTGAAATGACCTACGGGCTCGGGGTCGGCGTGACCAACCGGCCCCTGCCGCCCGCCGAAACAGATCGCATCGTCACCGCCTCGATTGCGCCGACGCATCCGGCGATCGGCCGCAAACTATCGCAGATACCGTTCCTCATGCGCACCAATGCCCGCGTGCTCGGCCTGATGCGGTCGCGTCACATGCCTGGCCCGACGCTCGGCGAAGCCAAGCTGCGCGCCGCCGACAATCTGCTGATCAAAGGCAGCCCTGCCTGCATCGCGGCGATCGAGGCCAATGTGAACCTGATCGCCATCGAGGAGGCCGAGGTGCGCCCCTATCGCCGGCTGCGCGCGCCGATCGCGGTCGGCACGATGCTCTCGATCGTCACGCTGGCGGCGCTCGGCGTCTGGACTATCGAATTGCTGGCGATCGTCGGCGTGGCGGTGGTGCTGGCGACGCGCTGCATCGATCCCGAAGAGGCGTGGAAAGCGATCGACGGCAACGTCATCGTGCTGATCTTCGGCATGCTGGGTGTCGGTGTCGGGCTGCAAAAGGCCGGGACGGTCGATCTCATCGTCGAGGTGGCGCTACCGTTCCTTACTTCGGCATCGCCGCTGCTGTTGCTGATCCTGATTTATGCGCTGACATCCGTGCTGACCGAGCTCGTCACGAACAACGCCGTCGCGGTCATCATGACGCCGATCGTGCTGACGCTGGCAGAACAGCTGGGCATCGATCCCCGGCCATTGCTGTTCACCGTCATGTTCGCCGCCTCGGCAAGCTTTGCGACGCCCATCGGCTATCAGACCAACACGATCGTCTATGCGGCGGGCGGCTATCGCTTCGCCGATTTCCTGAAAATAGGCCTGCCGATGAATGTCGTCGTCGGTCTCGTTACCTGCATCGCTATCGACCGGATGGTGTGAGGCGAAATCGGCGCTAGCGCCCGAACAGCTGCCGTCCGGCAAGGTCGAGCATGATTTCTTCCGATCCGCCACCGATGGCGTTGACGCGGACCTCGCGATAGATGCGCTCGACTTTCGAGCCTTGCAGATAGGAGGCGCCGCCGAGCACTTGCGCCGCATCGCGCGCGACGCGCTCCAGCATCTCGGTCGCCTGCACCTTGAGCATCGCGAAATCGGCCGGCTGGCCCTTGCCCTGGCTTTCGGCCCAGGCGCATTGATCGACCCAGGCCTGGGTCGCGCCGATCCGCCGCGCCATATCGGCGAGCTTCACGCGAATGACCTGGTGCCCGGCCAGCGGCTTGCCGAAGGTCTGCCGTTCCCGCGCCCAGTCGGCGGCCTCTTTCAGGCAGACGCGCGCAAAGGCGCAACAGCCCATCGCCATGCCCAGCCGCTCGCGGTTGAAATTGCGCATGATGCCGATAAAGCCGCCATTCTCCTCGCCAATCAGGTTGGCGGTGGGCACGCGGACAGTATCGAGGTAGATCGCCGCGGTGTCCGAGCAATGCCAGCCCATCTTTTCGAGCGGGGTGCGGCTGACGCCCTCCCGGTCCATCTCGATCAGCAGCAGGGATATGCCGCCCGCGCCATCGCCACCCGTGCGCACTGCGGTCGTCATATAGTCGCAGCGCATGCCCGAGGTGATGAACATCTTCTGGCCGTTGACGACATAATCCGTGCCCTCGCGAACGGCGCGTGTCTTGAGGTTGGCGACATCGGAGCCGCCGGACGGTTCGGTGATCCCGAGCGCGATGATCTTCTCGCCGGCGAGGACGGGCGGGGCGATCCGCTGCTTGAGTTCGTCCGAACCGATGGCGAGGATCGGCGGCAGGCCGATCCCATGTGTCATCAGCGACGCGCCGAGCCCTCCCGCGCCGACACGCGCCAGTTCGTCGGTGACGACCATCCCGTGGAAGATATCGAAGCCCTCGGAGTGCCCGCCAAATTCCTCGGGATAGTTGAGGCCGAGGATACCCGCGTCCGCCGCTTTTTTGTGCAGTTCGCGTGGAAGCGCGCGGTCGGCCTCCCACTGATCGATATGCGGCTCGA
This sequence comes from Pseudomonadota bacterium, assembly GCA_039819365.1. Taxonomy (GTDB): domain Bacteria; phylum Pseudomonadota; class Alphaproteobacteria; order Sphingomonadales; family Sphingomonadaceae; genus Parasphingopyxis. The sequence continues at coordinate 46,909 of JBCBSD010000006.1, read as the reverse complement.
TCTCGCGCGTGACGAAACTGCGTACGCTGTCCGCCAGCGCATCGTGCGTTTCGTCGTAAAAGGGCGATCGGGCCCGCCAGGCGTCGAAGTCATGCGTCATCGCGCCGTCTCTCCCGCGGTTCTCAGCATGCTGATGAAATCGCCGAGCCGGGGCTATCCGGAGGCGGCACCCGCATCACTTCGCTTTGGCTACTTTTCGGAACTCGCCTGGGCTTTGCCCGGTTGCCGCCTCGAATTGCCGGCTGAAAGCGCTGCGGCTCGCAAAACCGACGATCTCGGCGATCCGTTTGACTGGCTGGTCGGTATTGCTCAACAAAGTTCCCGCCTTGCGCATGCGCAGAGCGCGCAACAACTCCATCGGACCCGCGCCATAGGCCTCTGCAAAGCGTCTGGCAAAAGCCGACCGGCTGATACCGGCCTCGTCGGCCAAGGACTCCACAGAATGCGGGCGGCCTGGATCATCCAGCATGACCCGTAGCGCGTTCCAGATCAGCGGATCGCTCAGCGCAGCCATCCAGTGCAGGGCGCCGTCTTGCGCTAACATACGGGTACGTAGCATTTCGATCACGGCCTGCAATAGAAGCGCCCGGATCAACGCGCGGCTGCCAAGACGCGGGTCCGCCACTTCGCGCAACAACACCTCGACAAGGCCACGTAAGGCGCTTCCCTCGGGAGCTTGGGCGACCAAAGGTTCCCGGATCAGATTAACGACGTCGGTCGCCCCGGCTAACCCGACGCTCAAATGGGCGCAGAGCGCGACCAGGCGGCCGGAGGAGGTGTCCGTCCCGGACGCCGCCTTCAGCACCCGCGTCAGGTTCAACTCGGCCGGTTTGCAGGCCGGACCCGGCACTATCTGCGTACCGTCGTTCAAGACCTCGTGGCTGCTCAACGAGGGGATCATCGCGAGACTGCCCGCCGCGACCTTCATCGTCGGCAGCCCGCGCATGGCGATCCGCCCTTCGCCGCTGAGAATATAGTGCAGCGTGACAGCGGCGTCGGGCTTTAGCGCGACATGGCAGGTTCCGAAAATTTCACAAATCGCAAAAGGCTCGGCACGAATGTCCAAACGATCGAATATATGGTCGAAGGTCATCTGCGCATTATGGCCTGAATCCGCACGCAGACACAGAAATTTCTGACGCGGGCAAAAATGAGACGAAAAGGCACATCGAGTGCGTCATCTAGGTTGGGTAGCCACACGAAAACAAGGAACTACCTTATGTGCAACTCCGACGACCATAGCCAAAGCGGCGCGAATCTTTCCCGTAGGCGGGCGCTGGCCACCGGCCTGGCAGGTACGGCCGCCGTCGCCGCCGCGGCCCTTCCGGGTGGTGCCCAGGCCCAAGACACGAACAATCCCTATGCCGATCCGGCAGAACCGTCGCTGCCGCCGTCCGACATGCAGCTCGACCTGAGCCGGGCGGCCCTGGTCGTGACCGATCCCCAGAACGATTTCCTCAGCCCCGATGGGGTTGCCTGGGGTGTCATCGGCGAATCCGTTGTGGAAAACAACACGGTGGAAAACATCGAAACCCTGTTCCGCGTGGCCAAGGAAAAAGATATCACCGTTGCGATTTCGCCCCATTATTACTTCCCGACCGACCATAGTTGGAAGTTCGAAGGCGCATTGGAAAAGCTGATGCACGGGATCGGCATGTTCGACCGAAACGGCGCTCTCGATGTGGAAGGCTTCGACGGCTCGGGTGCAGACTGGCTGGCGCGCTACAAGCCGTACATCAACGATGGCAAGACCATCGTCACCTCGCCGCACAAAATCTATGGCAACGACACCAACGACCTGTCGCTACAACTGCGTAAGCAGGGCGTCGACCAAGTGATCCTTGCAGGGATGTCGGCCAACCTATGTACGGAGTCGCACATGCGTGAGTTGATCGAAGACGGTTTTGAAGTAGCCGTCGTTCGCGATGCGACAGCGGCCGCGAAAGTGCCGGAGGGCGACGGATACCTAGCCGCGCTCATCAACTTCCGCTTCATCGCCAATGCGGTCTGGACGACGGAGGAGGCCGCGGCGCGGATTCAAGCCGCATCCGCTTAAGGAGGCGGCGCTTCGTCCGAAAGTTTCCGGGGCTTGGACCCCGGATTTGCGGCGTAATGGCTTTGGTCATGATAGCGCGAACGGGCGCGCCCGGCGTTGAAGCCATAGGTTATGGCTTATGTCCCTCAACCTAGCGCGGCCCGCACTTTCATCAGCCGGCGATCAGCCCGCCCGGTGCATGGCGCACAGCTTGTTGCCGTCGGGATCGCGGACATAGGACAGGTTCATATTGCCCATGCTCGATTCTCGCAGGCCGGGCGGGTCTTCGATCGACGTGCCGCCGGCTTCGACGCCGGCATCGTGGAAGGCCGTAACCTGTTCCAGCGATTCGCAGGCAAAGCCGATGGTCGCGCCGTTCGCGCAGGTTGCCGGTTCGCCGTCGATCGGCTCGCTAACACCGAACACGCCGCCATTATGGATCCAGAACAGCCGCGTATGGCCGCCATCGCTGACATTGACCATCGGATCCCCGGCGCCAAGCGTTCCCAACACGGCGGTATAAAAGGTCTTTGCCTTCTCCACGTCGTTCGTTCCGACCATGATATGTGAAAACATCGAATATTCTCCTATTCTGTTGAGGGGCTTTTAATAGACAACGACGCTGCGGATGCTTTCGCCCGCATGCATCAGATCGAAGCCTGTGTTGATCTCTTCGAGAGACAATGTGTGCGTGATCATCGGATCGATGGCGATCTTGCCGTCCATATACCAGTCGACGATCTTGGGAATATCGGTGCGGCCGCGCGCGCCGCCGAACGCGGTGCCCTTCCAGACGCGGCCGGTGACAAGCTGGAAGGGTCGGGTGGCGATTTCCTTGCCGGCTTCGGCGACGCCGATGATGACGCTCTCGCCCCAGCCGCGATGGCAGGCCTCGAGTGCGGTGCGCATGACATCGGTATTGCCCGTGCAGTCGAAGGTGTAATCCGCGCCGCCGCCCGTCATCTCGACCAGATGTGCGACAAGATCGCCCGACACGTCATTGGGATTGACGAAGTCCGTCATCCCGAACTTGCGGCCCCATTCCTCGCGGTCGGAATTGATATCGACGCCGATGATCTGCGATGCACCGACCAGCTTCGCGCCCTGGATGACGTTGAGCCCGATCCCGCCGAGCCCGAATATGATGACATTGGCCCCGGCCTCGACATCGGCCGTGTTGATCACCGCGCCGACGCCTGTTGTCACGCCGCAGCCGACATAGCAGCTCGTCTCAAACGGCGCGTCCTTGCGGATCTTGGCGACCGCGATTTCGGGCAGCACGGTAAAGTTCGAGAAGGTCGAGCAGCCCATATAATGGTGGATAGTCTCGCCCTTGTACGAGAATCGGCTCGTGCCGTCGGGCATCACGCCCTTGCCCTGCGTATCGCGGATCGCGGTGCACAAATTGGTCTTCTGGCTGAGACAGCTTTTGCACTGGCGGCATTCGGGAATATAGGCCGGGATCACATGATCGTCCGGCGCGACCGACGTCACGCCCGCGCCCACCTCGCGCACGATGCCCGCACCCTCATGGCCGAGGACCGAAGGGAACAGCCCCTCGCTGTCGAAGCCATCCAACGTATAGGCATCGGTATGGCAGATGCCCGTCGCCATCAGCTCGACCAGCACCTCGCCCGCTTTCGGGCCCTCCAGGTCCAGCTCCACAATCTCCAGCGGTTGCTTCGCTTCGAAAGCGACGGCGGCGCGGGTTTTCATGATTGCTTCTCCCCCGAAAATCGAACGAGGATCGTCGATAGCCCCGATTGGCCCGATTCGATAGTGAGCGGCTCGCGAACTATTCCGGCGTAGCGGGTTCCCAGAGCTGGATCGGATTGCCCTCGGGGTCGTTCAGCCGGGCAAAGCGGCCGTTCGGATAGGCTTCCGGCTCGACCTCCACCGCAATGCCGTTCGCCCGGAGCTGGGCGGCCATGGCGTCGAGATCGGTGACGCGGAAGTTGATCATCCACATCTGTTCATCCCTACCGAAATACTCGGTCGTCGCACCGAACGGCGCGAACACGGTCGGTCCCGCCTCCTGTTGCCAGGGTTCCACCTCATAGGATTGCGGGGTCAGGTCGATACCGAGATTATCGCGGTACCAGACGGCCAGAGCTGCCGGGTCCTCGCTGCGGAAGAAGAAACCGCCAATGCCGGTGACCCGCTCCATCGCCGGTGCGTCCTGGCTTTGCGCGCTGCCCGCGCCGCCAATGCCGACACATATCGCCGCGCCGCAGATAGCGGCGATCATCCCAGTTTTCGTCATATGCTCCCTCTCGATACGCGCCCTTTTCGGAACAGATCGTATAGCAAGACCTTCCGATAGGCGAGTTGGGAGTTAACGATGATGGAAGTGGCGCACCCGACAGGATTCGAACCTGTGGCCTCTGCCTTCGGAGGGCAGCGCTCTATCCAGCTGAGCTACGGGTGCGTGAGGCGAGCGCCTAGCAGGAAGCGCCCGCGCCCGCTAGCCCGTTTTTCGCCGTAGCGCCTGCCTATTCGTCCTCGGGAAACTCGATCGGCTGGAACTGGCCGAGGCCGCAGCTCGGGCCGTTGAAACCGCCGCCCGCCGTCCGCACCACGGTGATGATATCGGACGAGCATAGCCGGCTCAGCGACGTCTCGTAGCTGAACGCTTCCTCGAAACCGAGGCCGTTACAATCGTGCGGCAGCGTGTTGCGGTAGATATCGCCGCCGCTCATGTGGAAATCGATCGTCTGATCGTCATGCACTTCGGTGCGCCGGATCCGGTTCAGCGGAATGCAGCTTTCCGTGTCGCCGACCGACTGGGCCTGTTGCCAGCGCGGAATTTCGTCTTCGGCGGATGATTGCGTCGGGATCGCGACCGCCGCGACGGCAATGGCCAGTCCGGCGACGGGCAGGGCAAGAATTGATCGGTGCATGGTCATCTCCTTGTAACTTCTGCATAGCGAACGTTGGATGAACGCAGGTTTAAGCGTTTTGCGGCCGCTTCGTCGACTTGGTCTTCGGCGCGGCGGTCTTCGGCTTGAACCGGCAGAATTCGGCGACCGGGCAGCGCCAGCATTCGGGCGTGCGTGCCTTGCACAGATAGCGGCCATGCAGGATCAGCCAGTGATGGGCGTGCCGCTTGAAGTCCTCCGGCGTCGCTTTTTCGAGTTTCTTTTCCACGGCAAGCGGCGTTTTGCCCGGCGCGAGACCCGTGCGGTTCGCCACGCGAAAGATGTGCGTGTCCACGGCGATGGTCGGAATCCCGAAGGCTTCGTTGAGCACGACATTGGCCGTCTTGCGCCCGACGCCCGGCAGCGCTTCGAGCGCATCGCGATCGTCGGGAACCTCTCCGCCATGCTCGTCGACGAGAATCTGTGCGGCGCGGATGACGTTCTTCGCCTTGGTGTTGAACAGGCCGACCGTCTTGATATGGTCCTTCAACCGCTCTTCGCCCAGCGCCAGCATCTGCTCCGGCGTCGTCACCGCTTCGAACAGCGCATTGGTAGCCTTGTTGACGCCGACATCGGTGGCCTGGGCCGAAAGCGCGACGGCGACGAGCAGCGTATAGGGATTGACGTAATTCAGCTCGGTCTTCGGCTCGGGTATATCTTCCGCGAGCCGGGCATAGAATTGGTAGATATCGGCTTTCTTCATAGTCGCGTCCGCTTTCTTCAAACCTTCCGTACTTGATTTGCCAAGGCTCAGCCTAACGGTCGAGCGCCGCATGGGTATCATGTTCGTCAGAATTTTCCTGGCGGAAAATCGCGGTGCCGCGCCGAGGCGAAGGTCTGACAATCAAAGCCCCAGCACATCGCCCATCACGTAGCGGCCGGCGGGCATGTCGGCGAGCCAGAGGGCGGCCCTGATCGCGCCGCGCGCGAAAATTTCGCGGCTTTCGGCGCGGTGGCCGAGTTCGATCCGCTCGCCTTCCGCTGCGAGGATGACGTGATGGTCGCCGGCCACCGATCCGCCGCGCAGCGACGCAAAGCCGATCGCGCCTTCCGTCCGCGCGCAATCGAGCCCGGCCCGGCCTTTTTCCGCGACTTCGCCCAATGTCCGTTTGCGGCCGGCCGCCGCGGCCTCGCCGAGCAGCAGCGCGGTGCCCGACGGCGCATCGACCTTGTGGCGATGATGCATTTCGACGATCTCGATATCCCAGTCCGTATCCAGCCGCGCGGCGGCATTGCGGACCAGATGGGCGAGCAGATTGACGCCGAGCGATGTGTTGGCGGCTTGCAGGACCGCGATGTCTTTGGCCGCCGCGTCGATCTGTGCATGATGCGTGTCATCGAGCCCCGTCGTGCCGACTACGATCGGCGTGCCGGTCTCGCGCGCGGCAATGAGATTGGCTTCAAGCGCGGCCGGTGCCGTGAAGTCGACGAGGACGTCGCTCGTTTCGGCAAGCGCGGCAACGTCGCCGCCCGCATCGACGCCCCCGGCAAGGCCGCCCGTATCTTCGAGCAGGGCGGCAATAGACCGGCCCATCCGTCCTTCACTCCCGATAATGCCGATGTCCGTCATCATTTTCCTTTTCAAAAGTCACGAAAATCACGGGCAATAGAAGCAGAACTTCCACTATCCGAATAACCGAGAATCGCCCATGATTGTCGCACAGACCATGACAGAAAGCGCCGGTGTAGGACAGCTTTGGGCTAATCGGCCGATTGCGTGTCGCGACGCTCCAGCACGCCGAGCCAGCGTTGGCGCGCCCAGCGATCGATCAGACCGTCCGTGTCCTGCCGGATGGAGGAATGCCGCGGGAGATCGGCATAGCGGCGCCAGGGTCCGTCATCGACACGTACGGCCTGGCGGGTCAGGTCGAACACCGTCCAGCGTCCATCGCCATCGACCGTACCGATGCGCCCGGGTTGTTCGAGCGTACCGAGATACTGAAAAATCTCGGAGCGTTGGGGAGCCGGCACGTCGGCGCCCGCGGCGCGCAGAATGATGGAGCGCATATCGGCAAGCCCGACCGGCCGACCGATCACGATGCCCGGCCGATCGACAATGAACGGGATTCGTGTCTGCTCCTCGTTCAGCATATGGCCGTGGCCGAGAAACCCGTCTTCGAACAGCGACTGGCCGTGATCCGATGTAATCACGATCAGGCTGTTGCCGCGCACGCCGAGCCGGTCGAGCCGCTCCAGCAGTTCGGCGACCAGCACATCGTTATAGGCCATCGCGTTCCAGTAATTGCGCCGGACGCGATCGCGACTGGCGTAACTGATGTCGCCGCGCGCGATGGGCTCGCCTTCGAGCAGCCAGTCGCGGCCCGGCGCGTGATAGGGGAAATGGGCGGACTGGAAGTTGAAATAGAGGAATTGCGGCGTCTGCCAGTTTTCGGAATCGCCCAGATGCCGGTCGAATTCGCGCAGCACGATGCGTCCATCGACATAGAGCGATCCTTCGGCGGCGAAGCTGAAAGCGCGTTCCTCGCGCAGCATGTTGGCGTCGACGAAATGACTGGCCCGGCGCATGCCCACCGTTTCGGCGATGCCGCCGAAATCTTCGGATTGGCCGGAGAATATCCCGACCTCATAGCCATTGGCGAGAAAGTCGCCGACCAGCGAAGGGCCCCCGGGAGCGGGATCGAGCCGGCCGGTGAACAGGCTCTTCAGAGAGAAGCTGGTGAAGCCGACATGACTGTAAGCGGCCTGGGCGAAGCTGCCGTTCGCCGCGATCCGGTTGACGGTCGGCATCAATTCGCGGCCATCGACGATCCGGTCGACGACATCGTGGCGGGCGCTTTCGAGGACGATGAGCACGACATGCGGACGTTCGCCCGCGATAACGGGAGCCGCTGCGGGAGGCGGCTCGGTGAAGCTCAGATCGCCGCCAAAGCCGTCCTCGTCGATGCCGTTGCCCGGCACATCGAGCGCATAGGGGTGCAGCGTGCTGTCGAACGGCTGGCGATCGATCGGATGCGAATAGAAACTCCAGCCGTCGCGGTCGAAATCGGTCAGCTGGTGGAGCGGCGTCGTCCAGAGCAGCACCGCGTTGAACCGCACGAGCGCCGAACGGGCATCTTCGATCCGGTTGGCGCCGAACAGCAATAGCGGAAGGATAAGCAGCGTGAGCAGCAATTCCCGGCGCGTCAGCCTGGCGCGATCGGGGAAAGGGGGCTCACTGTTCAGGCGGCGCAGGAACAGTGCGTTGCACAGCCAATAGGCGACTGCCGCGCCCCCGGCGACGAGCAGGATCAGCCCGGTTTCGCTGAGCACATAGAGCAGGGCGTCGATCAGGCTCCCGCCACCCAGGTTCCGGATAATCTGGAAGCTCATGGCGTCGCTGAAATAAGCGAGCGCCTGATATTTGGCGACCAACGCGCCGCACCAGCCGAGCAGCACGAAGAACAGGAAGTTGAAATAAAAGCGCACCGTATCCGCGCGGCGCCCGTGCAGCCGCCGCACGAACCGGAACAGCAGATAGAAAATCAGCGCCTGGCAGAGCAGCAGGGCGATCAGGAAAACGCCTATCTCGACCGGCGTATCGAGCGTGCGGGACTGGCCGAACCCGCCGCCAAAGATCGCAAATTTGCGTTCTGCGAGCAGCAATTCGAACATCAGCGCGAGCGCCACCGTGCCCGGCAGCGTCATGCGCGCGGCAAGCTCGAGCGCGCCCCGCCGGCTTGCACCGCGGGCCCCCATGGCGGCTTTCGACTTCATGATACTGATAACTAGGCGATATTGGTTAAGACGAGATTGCTATTGTGGCGCGATGCATGGCTTGGCTAAGGCGGAAGACATGGCAGACATCCGTAACATTGTGGTCCTGACCGGCGCCGGCATCTCCGCGGAGAGCGGCGTGCCGACCTTTCGCGGCCCGGATGGGCTGTGGGAAGGGCATCGCGTCGAGGATGTGGCGACGCCCCAAGCTTATGCGCGCGATCCCGATCTCGTGCTCGATTTCTACGACCAGCGCCGCGCAAAGCTCCATACCGTCAAGCCCAATCCGGCGCATGACGCATTGGGCCTGTTGGACGCGGAATGGCCGGGCGAATTGCTGATCGTGACGCAGAATGTCGACGATCTGCACGAGCGGGGCGGGGCGAAGCGGCTGCTGCATATGCATGGTGAGCTCAAATCCGGCTGGTGCCTCGCCTGTGGCGACCGGCGGCCGTTCGAGGGCGAGATGGCGACGCGGCCGGCGTGCGGGGCGTGCGGCGAGAGCGGCAAGGTCCGCCCCGATATCGTCTGGTTCGGTGAAATGCCATACGCGATGGAGCGGATCGAGGCGGCGCTATCGACCTGCGATCTGTTCGTCTCCATCGGCACGTCCGGCGCCGTTTATCCCGCCGCCGGTTTCGTGCAGACCGCACGGCAATTCGGCGCGCAGACGCTGGAAATGAATCTCGACCCGAGCGAAGGCAGCTTCTTCTTCCACGAAAGCCGGATGGGGAAGGCGGGAGAACTGGTGCCGGAATGGGTAGACGGGCTTTTGTCCGGCTGAACTACTCGACCCAATCCAGCCCGATATCGCGGTACAGCATCTGATCCTCTTCCCAGTCGGGTTTCACCTTCACATGGAGGAAGAGGTGCACTTTCCGGCCGAGCAGCTCGCCAAGCTCTTCGCGGGCGGCTGAGCCGATCTGCTTGATCCGGCTGCCGCCCTTGCCGAGTACGATGGCCTTTTGCGTCGGCCGCGCGACGAGGATCTGCTGGCGGATTTCCACCGAGCCGTCCTTGCGTTCGGTATAGCTCTCGGTGTCGACGGCGCTCGCATAGGGTAGCTCGTTGCGCAGTTGGTGATAGAGCTGTTCGCGCGTGACTTCGGCGGCCAGCAGGCGCTGGCTGGCGTCCGACACCTGATCTTCGGGAAAATGCCAGGGGCCTTCCGGCATGGCCTCGGCGAGGGCGGTTTTCAGCTCCGCAACGCCGTCCCCGGTCGTCGCCGAAATGAAGAAAGTATCCTGCGGTTCGAGCAGCGCGTTGAGGCCGGCGGCGAGGCGGAGCAATTCGTCCTTCTTCGCGATATCGACCTTGTTGAGGATCAAGAGCTTGGGCTCGGGGCGTTTGCGCAGCGATTCGACCATCGCCTCTATGCCGCCCTTCACCCCGGCCTTGGCATCGACGATCAGTGCGATCAGGTCCGCCCCTTCCGCCCCGCCCCAGGCCGCCGCGACCATCGCCCGGTCGAGCCGGCGTTTCGGCGCAAAGATGCCGGGCGTGTCGATCAGCACGATTTGCGTATCGCCTTCGATGGCGATGCCCATGAGCCGGGTGCGCGTGGTCTGCGCCTTGGGGCTGGTAATCGCGACCTTCTGTCCGACCAGCGCATTGACCAGCGTCGACTTGCCGGCATTGGGCGCGCCGACAATCGCGACGAAGCCGCAGCGTTGGGGGGAAGGCGTATCGTTCAACCGATATTTCCAATCATTGTCAGAAACTTCCTACCGGAAGTTCGCGGCACCGGTCCGCTCCCCCTCCCGACCTCCCACGAGTGTACCCTGATTGGGAGGTCGGGAGGGGGAGCGGGCCGGTGCCGCGCCTGAGCGTCAGTGAAGGTCTGACAAACAAAGCTCATGTCAGCTTCTCCAGAAGCGCGTGCGCGGCCGCCTTTTCGGCCTCCTGCTTCGACGAGCCTTCCGCTTCCGCGCTGTCGCGGTGCGCGATCTCCACGCGCACCGTGAAATGCGGATTATGCTGCGGACCGCTGCGGTCGGTGATCGTGTAAACGGGCGGCTTGGCGCGGTTCGCGGCAGCCCATTCCTGCAGCGCGCTTTTCGGATGTTGCGGTGCGCGGTCCATACCCTCCACCCGGCTTTCCCAAGCTTTGTAAACGAAGGATCGCGCCGCATCGAAGCCGGCATCGCGATAGAGCGCGCCGATCAGCGCCTCGATGACATCGCCGAGTACATTGTCGCTATCTACGCTTCCATCGTCGCGGGCCTGCTTGCCGAGCCGGATATGCGGCGCCACGCCGATCTCGCGGCCGATCTCGGCGCAGGTCGTGCGCGAGACGAGCGAGGCGAGGCGGCTGTTGAGCTTGCCCTCGGCGTCTTTCTCGTGCCGTTCGTAAAGCCAGGTAGAGATGATCAGCCCGAGCACCCGGTCGCCCAGAAATTCGAGCCGCTGATAATCGGGCTCGTCCATGCTGGGATGGGTGAGGGCGCGGGTGAAGCGCGCCATGTTCTCGGGCTCATGCCTGAGGGTTTGCGCCAGCCAGGCCGGGGTTTCGGGATTATCGGTCATCGCGCGGGTCTGTAGCCGGATGGAGACGGGAGCGCCAATGGGTTTGTGAGATGTTCGATTTGTCAGAACGTTGCTGTCGCAACGTCGCCGCACCGCCCTCCGATGGCATCCAACGACGCTTCGCGCCGCTGGAGCCTTGAGCCATCTCCGCCCGCTCCCCCTCCCGACCTCCCACGAGCGTACCCTGATTGGGAGGTCGGGAGGGGGAGCGGGCTGGTGCGGCGCTCAACCGCTAGGTTGAGTCTGACAAAAAACTCCGCCGCCCCAAAGACGACGCAGAGGTGTAGACAAAAACCACACCATCAAAATCCGCGGCCGATCCGATCCCATCGCGCGGCGGTGAACCAGCTGACCGGGTTGATCCAGCGCGCCGAACCGTCCGTCGACCAGAAGATGACGAGCGCCTCGCCGACGATATTCTCTTCCGGCACGAAGCCGATACCGCCGCCGGGCTCGGCCGTGAAGCGGCTGTCGGCGCTGCGATCGCGATCGTCTCCCATAAGGAAGTAATGGCCGTCGGGCACGGTGAATTCTTCGGTCGTATCCGCCGTGCTGTCGCCGGCATCGAGGATCGTGTAGCTGCGCCCGCCCGGCAGCGTTTCGCGGTAGCGCGGCGTATAGCAGACCAGCGATCCGTCCGCGGCGCTTTCCAGCCGGCTGGCGCTCCCGGCCGATCCGATACAGGCGCCAGCGCGCTCGACAGGCTCGGCGAATTCGCTGACTTCCTCGCGGGACACGACTTCGCCATTGAGCAGCAGATCGCCGGCGATCATCTGCACACGATCGCCGGGAAGGCCGATGACGCGTTTGACGTAGCTGCTGTCCGGCTCTGCGGGCGAGCGAAAGACGATCACATCGCCGCGATCCGGGCGGCCGCTGCCGATCCGGCCGTCGAACAGGTCGGGCGAAAAGGGAAAGCTGTAGCGCGAATAGCCATAGGGCCATTTCGCCACGAACAGATAATCGCCGACCAGCATCGTCGGCGTCATCGAACGCGACGGGATGTTGAACGGTGCGATAACGAGGCTGCGCAGCAGGATCGCGAGTATCGCCAGCGCCAGGATGAAGCGCAGCAAGCCGAACAGCGTCCGACGGCGTGGTTGCGGCAGGAACGGCTGTGGCGACCCGTTTCCCGTTTTCTCGTCCAGCTCTCTCAGCATTGGCCGCCTGTCCACGAGCGGGGCCTTCGGGTCAAGCCCGGCCCGGCTCCGATTTGCGACAATTTGCGACACTTTTCCGGCGATCCGACAAATGCCTGCGACAATCGCATTCTATTTCTTGTGTCGTGACGGAAAACACTGCCGAACATTTTGTACAGTAAAGGACGATTATCATGAAAAAGATTGCACTGATCTCGAGCGCTGCTGCGCTTCTGGCTGCCGGTGCCGCGATCGCGCAGCCGCACGGCATGCGCGCCGATGCGGATGGCGACGGGAATCTGACGCGCGCCGAGCTTAACGCCGCGCTTGATGAGCGCTTTGCCCGCGCGGACGCCAATGGCGATGGCGCCATCGACCAGGCCGAACGCGAAGCCGCCCGCGCCGAACGCCGCGAACGGCGTGCCGAACGCCGGGCCGAGCGAGGCCGTCATGGGCGCCGTGGCGGCCGCATGGCGCGCATGGACACGAACGGCGATGGCGTAATCACGCGCGACGAAGTGAGCGAACGCGCTTTGGCCCGGTTCGACCGGGTCGATACCAATGGCGACGGCCAGATCGATCAGGCCGAGCGCGAACAGGTGCGCGAGCGGATGCGCGAACGCCGGGCTCAGCGCCGCGCGAACCGGCCGAACCCGGATGCGAATGGGGATGGCCTTATTACGCGCGACGAGATGGCCGCGATCGCGTTCGCCCGGTTCGATCGTGCCGACGCAGATGGCGATGGTGTCGTGACCCGCGAAGAGCGCCGCGCCGCCCGCGCCGCGCGCCGCGCCGAACGGCAGGGCGGATAAGCTCGAACGGTTAACCCCTGGCCACGCGTCTGCCCCTCCCAATTCAGCGCGTGGCCCGTGGCGGGCAACCGGTGCCTTCCCTGGCCGGTTGCCCGCCATATCGCGTAGCGGCTCCCCGCACGCTATGGCTGCCCATATGACGACCAAACCGCATCTCCTGCTCGTCGAAGACGAACGCAGCATTCGCGAGCCGCTCGCCGCTTTTCTCGGCAAGAACGGATATCGCGTTACCCAGGCGGCCGACGCCGATGCGGCGCGCGAGGCGCTGGCCGGCTATGCGATAGACTGCGTGATCAGCGATATCATGATGCCGGGCGAAGACGGGCTCAGTCTCACACGCCATATTCGCGCGACGAGCGAGATTCCCGTGATCCTGCTGACCGCCAAGTCGGAGGAAACCGAGCGGATTATCGGGCTGGAAATGGGCGCGGACGATTATGTCGTAAAACCCTTTTCGCCGCGCGAACTGCTCGCCCGGATCAAGGTGATCCTGCGCCGGGCGGGATCGGGCGGCGCCCATCAGCGCGCTCCGGATCAGCAAAGCTATGGTTTCGGCGGCTGGGTGCTGAAAGCCGGCGAGCGGACACTGGTGGATCGTGACGGCGTTTCGGTCGCGCTATCGACCGGCGAATATCAATTGCTGCTGGCGCTCGTCACCCATCCGCAACAGGTGCTTTCGCGCGATCAATTGCTCGATCTCACCCGGGGCCGCGAAGCCAGTGCCTTCGATCGCGCCATCGATAACCAGGTCAGCCGATTGCGCCGCAAGATCGAGAGCGATCCCAAATCGCCAGAACTGATCAAGACGGTCTGGGGCGGCGGCTATACGCTCGCGACGGACGTCAAGAAACTGTGAAACGCCTATGGCCCAAAAGCCTTTTCGGCCAGCTCATGCTGCTCGTTGCGCTTGCTCTCTTCGTGGCGCAGGCGATCAATCTTGCGATGCTGGTGCGTGCCGGCGAGCGGCTGCGCTTCGCCGAAGCGTCTGGCCCCGTCGTCGCGCGGGTCGTGACGGCGACCGAGCGGATCGAGGCGGGCCTGCCGGTTCGTGCGCAGCGGTTCCGCCGCCGCGGCATGATGAGCCTGGATGCACAAAGCGCCGTTCGCACGGAGTCTCAGCCGCGTGTCGGAGAATATGAGGAGCGCCTCGCAAGCAGTTTGGAAAATGCCGGTTTTTCTCCGCAAGCGGTGGAGGTCGGGCGCGCCGACATCGCCCGCATGCGGCTGCCGCGCCGGTTCGAACGCCGGATGGAGCGGCCCCGTCCGCCCGATATTTTCCGCGTCTCCGTGCAGCTGGAGGACGGCCAGTGGCTCAACAGCTGGATGTGGGTCCGGCCCGGCGGGATCGGCGCGCTGATCTCGATCATCGCCCAGACGGTCATCCTGTACGGAGTGCTCCTGTTCGTCCTGTACCTGTTTGCCCGTCGCATTTCGCGGCCCTTGCGGTCGCTTGCCGGCGCGGTGCGCGATTTTTCGGACGGCAATGCCGATACGGTGGTTCCGGTCGAAGGGCCGCGCGACGTGGCGAGCCTGATCGAAGCGTTCAACGCCATGCAGGTGCGGATCGGCGCGATGCTCGACGAGAAAGATCATATGCTCGGCGCCATCGGGCACGATCTGCGGACGCCACTTGCGGCCCTGCGCATCCATGCCGAGAATGTCGAGGACGAGGCCGAGCGCGCGCGGATGGTCGAAACCATTGCCGACATGACGGATACGCTCGACGATATCCTGTCGCTCGCCCGGCTGGGCAGGCCGAACGCGCAGTCCGAGCCGTTGGATCTTACCGCGCTCGTCGATAGCGCGATCGAGGATTTTCGGGATGTCGGCGCGCCGGTCGCGTTCGAGGACAGCGCCAAGGCGGTGGTCGAGGGGCGCGCCAATCTGCTCAAGCGCGCAATCCGCAACCTGATCGATAACGGCATTCGCTATGGCGAGGCGGTGACGGTGCGGGTGCGCCAGTCGGAGGGCATGGCCTGGGTAGAGATCGACGATATGGGGCCGGGGATAGACGCGGCAGCGCTCGAAACGGTGTTCGAGCCCTTCGCGCGACTCGAAGGTTCGCGCAATCGGGCAAAAGGCGGATCGGGCCTTGGCCTCGCGCTGGCCCGCGCGATCGTCCGCGAACATGGCGGCGAGCTGACGCTGGCTAACCTGCCGGAAAAAGGGCTTCGCGCCAGCCTGTCGCTGCCGCTCCGCGCATAGCGGGCAAAGCGGCTTGCCGCAGCCCCTCCGGCGCGCCAGAAGGGCGGCCATGTCCGATGCTGATATCCCCTGGCAGGCCATCGAGAATGCCAAGCAGAACCGCCTGACCGATCTGTTCTCCGCCGATCCCGATCGGCTCGAGCGGCTGACGGTCGAAGAAGCGGGGCTTTATTTCGATTTTTCCAAGACGCATCTCGATGCCGAACTGCTCGACAGCTTCGCCGCGCTTGCCGATGCGCAGGGCCTCGCGGCCAAGCGCGATGCGCTGTTCGCGGGCGAGCCGGTCAATGCCAGCGAGGGCAGGGCGGCCGAACATATGGCGCAGCGCGGGCAGGGCGCGCCGGAGAGCGTCGCGCTCGCCAATGCGCTCCACATGCGGATGCGCGCGCTGATCGATGCGATCGAGGCGGGGGCGCTTGGCGAGATCCGCCATATCCTCCATCTCGGCATCGGCGGATCGGCGCTGGGACCCGATTTCGTGATCGATGCACTGGGCCGGGAGGAACCGGCCTATGATGTCGCGGTTGTGTCGAATGTCGATGGCGTGGCGCTGGAAGGACCGTTCCACCTGTTCGACCCGGAATACACGCTCGTCGTGATCGCGTCGAAAAGCTTCACGACCGCCGAGACGATGCTCAACGCGCAGAGCACGATCCAGTGGCTCCGCAATGCCGGAACCGCCGATCCGTTCGGCCAGATGGTCGCGCTCACCGCCGATCCCGACAAGGCCGTGGATTTCGGTATCGATGAAACACGCGTACTGCCCTTTCCCGAAACGGTCGGCGGGCGCTATTCGCTCTGGTCGTCGATCGGCTTTCCGATCGCGCTGGCGCTTGGCTGGGAGGCGTTCGAGCAATTGCTCGAAGGCGCGGCGGCGATGGATCGGCATTTCCGGCTTGCCGAGTGGCGCGAGAACGCCCCGGTACTCGCAGCCTTTGCCGACCTCTACTACACGCAAGCGCGCGGCGCCGAAACGCGGGCCGTTTTCGCTTATGACGAACGCCTGCGCCTGCTTGCGTCCTATCTCCAGCAGCTCGAAATGGAATCGAACGGCAAGGCGCTGGGCCGCGCGACATCGCCGATTGTCTGGGGCGGCGTCGGCACCGATGCGCAGCACGCGGTATTCCAGCTGCTGCATCAGGGCACCCATCTCGCACCGGCGGAATTCGTCGCCGTCGCCGAAGCCGGCGATCATCGCGATCCCGCGCACCACGAGCAGCTGCTTGTCAATTGTTTTGGCCAGGGTTCTGCGTTGATGACCGGGCGGGAGTCGGACGATCGGGACCGGCATTTTCCCGGGGACCGGCCGTCGAGCACGATCCTTCTGGAAACGCTCGACCCGGCCAGTCTCGGCGCGCTGCTCGCCTTTTACGAGCATCGGACCTTCGTCAACGCGACCCTGCTCGGCATTAATCCCTTCGACCAGTTCGGCGTGGAGCTGGGCAAGGATATCGCGCGCGCCATCGCCGGGGACGAAGAGGCGCTGGAGCTCGACCCGTCGACCCGGGCGCTGATCGACCGCGCCCTGTGAGATGAACCAAGCGATCACTCTGATCGGCAATCCCGGCTTGCGTGTAACTCCGCGCCTACCCAGATCGAACTTCAATCAGAACAACAATGCGGGAATATCCAATGGCTGACTTCGACTATGATCTTTTTGTCATCGGCGCCGGTTCGGGCGGCGTCCGGGCGGCGCGCGTCTCGGCCGCGCACGGCGCGAAGGTGGCGATCGCCGAAGAGCATAAGGTGGGTGGGACCTGCGTGATCCGTGGCTGTGTGCCCAAGAAGCTGCTCGTCTATGGCGCGCATTTTGCCGAGGATCTGAAGGATGCGCAGAAATTCGGCTGGAAGCTTGCGAGCAAACCCGATTTCGACTGGCCGACGCTGCGCGACAATGTTCTGGCCGAGGTCGACCGGATCAATGGCGCCTATACCGACACGCTCGAAAACCACGGCGTGGAACTCATCCTCGACCGCGTGACGGTAACCGGCCCGCATGAGGTGAAGCTCGGCAATGGCGAAACCAAGTCCGCGAAGACGATCCTCGTCGCCACCGGCGCCTGGCCGCATCTGCCGGAATTTCCGGGCAGCGAGCATGCGATCAGCTCGAACGAGGTATTTCATCTGGACGAGCTGCCGGCCCGGGTGGTGATCGCCGGGGGCGGTTACATCGCCAATGAATTTGCCGGCATCTTCAACAAGCTCGGCAGCCGGGTTACGATGGTCAACCGTTCCGAGGTCATCCTGCGCGGTTATGACGAATCGATCCGCGACCGGTTGCTACAGATCTCCATGTTCAAAGGCATCGAATTCTGCTTCAACGCGGAATTCGAAAGTATCGAGAAGCAAGACGACGGCTCGCTGCTCGTCAAGGTGACCAATCATGAGCCGCGCGAGGCCGATCTCGTGCTGATCGCCACCGGCCGCAAGCCGAATACCGCAGGGCTGGGACTTGAAAATGCCGGGGTCGAGCTGGACGACAAGGGCGCCGTGATCGTCGACGATTATAGCAAATCGAATATCGACAGCATCTATGCGGTCGGCGACGTCACCGACCGGGTGCAGCTCACGCCTGTGGCGATCCGCGAGGGACAGGCCTTTGCCGAGACACTGTTCAACGACAATCCGTCGACGGTGGATTATGAATGCATCCCCTCGGCCGTGTTCAGCCATCCGCCGCTGGCGGGCGTGGGAATGACGGAAGGACAGGCGAGGAACCAGCTCGGTTCGATCAAGGTCTATCAGTCCGATTTCCGGGCAATGAAGGATGTGCTCGCCGAGCGCAACGAGCGGGCACTCTACAAGATGATTACCGATGCCGAGACCGGCAGGATCGTCGGCCTGCACATGATCGGGCCCGACGCGCCGGAGATCCTGCAGGCCGCGGCGGTCGCGGTGAAGGCCGGTCTGACCAAGGCCGATTTCGACAATGTCGTGGCGCTCCATCCGACCATGGCGGAGGAGCTTGTGCTGCTGCGCTAGGCGATGCGCTTGCCGGGCGGGGCTACGCGCAACCAGTGTTCCCAGTCGACGGCTGCTGATCGCGTGCTCGGCAGCCGGCTTACCATCGCGATCGTCGCCAGCGCGGCGATGATTCCGCCGATAATGTCCACCAGATAGTGGCTGCCGTAGAGCGGCGTCGCCGCGATCATCGACAGATTAATAGCGAGGCTCGGAATCAGCAGCACCATCCGGCGGCGACAGGCGTAGATCAGCACAACACCCATCGCCGTATGGAAGGATGGGAACGTTACGAGCCCCGGCAGATGATCGAGATCAAGTACCGGCGCGGGCGATTCGCGGAGAATTTCGAGCAGTTCGATATGATAGGTGCCTACTCCGGCATGGACATGTTCGAAGCCTGACAGGTCTGGCGCATAATAGACCATCGCGGCTTGGGCCGGGAAAAACATGCCAATAACCATGCAGATCGTGGCGGAGACGACGAACAGTGCGATGAACTCGAAACAGCTTTCCCGGCGGTCCGGAAAAACGGCCAGCATGGCGAAGAAGAAGATCGAGTAGCCGTTAAGCCCAATATAGGTCCAGTTCATGATGTCGAGCAGCCAACGCTGGTCGTCCAACCACGCGATATAGCCGAACCAGTCGAAACGGATTGCGGCGTCCCAGCTACTGAGCATCGCATCGGCCCAGGGAAATGCCGTCGTCATGCTCAGATGGTTGAAGAGCCTGAGCGTTGGCCATGCCACGAATATGAAGGCAAGGCCCGCGCAGAAGACATAGACCATATCGAGCCGTTCGAAACGTTTGGCGCCCAGCAGTGCTGCGATCGTCAGGGGGATCAGCGTTACGATGATTTCGATCGATCGATCGGTCAGCGATATCGGCGTCGCCAGCAGCCAGACAAGATCGGCCGTCGCGATGACCGCGAGCAGCATCCAGGGCCATATCGGCCAGTTCGAGACCGGCGGCGCAAGCTCAAGTTCGCGGTCCGCCTCGATAGCGCTGTGTTCCATGCCGTGGCCATGTCAGACTTTGGTAAATGAATGATGAAGGCGGCGTGTCGGAACTCTACGAAATTACGTAAGTCCCGCTGAGGCCGCCGGTCTTTCTTCTAAGCCGATATCCGCTTTGGCGACAGCATTTCCGGCTGCGCATCGACCGCGCCGAGCTCGTCCGGCCATTCCATTCCAAGCAGCAGCGCCTCGGCCGCCATCGCCATGCCGGGCGAAGTCTGCAATCCGAAACCGCCTTGCCCGGCCAGCCAGAAGAAGCCCGGCGCATCGGGCGCGTAACCGGCAACCGGGCTGTGATCGGGCGCGAAGGTTCTGAGGCCCGACCATTTATGGTCGATGCGCTTGATCTCGATATCCGTCGCCTGTTCGACCTGCCAGGCGGCAAGCGCGACAGTCTCCTCGTCCGGCTGCGCATCGCAGGGTTCGCTGGGCGTTTCGTCCATCGGCGAGGCGAGCAGCCGGCCCGATCCTTCGGGCAGCATGTAGAAGCCCGCGCCGACCGTCTTGGTGAAGGGCCAGTCCGACACGTCGATCCCGTCCGGCGGGCGGAAGGCGATGATCGTGCGTTTGAGCGGTGTCAGGCCGAGCGGCTTGACGTTCGCCATCTCGGCCAGCGTATCGGCCCAGGAACCGGCGGCGTTGACGATGCGCTGCGCCGCATAGCTTTCGCCGGGCGTATCGACAGTCCAGTTCTCGCCGGTGCGGCGTATCGTTTCGACAGGCGCGTCCGTAACCAGTGCGCCGCCTGCCGCGCGGAGCGCGCGAATATTGGCTTGCAGCATCGCGTCGCTGTCGAGCTTGTACGCGTCGGGATCGTGGAGGCCGGCCGCAAATCCCTCCGCGCCCGTTTTCAGCACAGGTACGATAGTGCGCAAATCCGTACCCGCGATCCGCGCGGCGCCGGGCGAATGGGCGAGGGTGGTTTCGGTCAGCCGGTCGAGCTGTTCCCGTTCCTCCGCGCGAGCGATGAACAATGCCGCCATGCGTTTCGCGAGCGGCGGATGATCGCCCTCGGCCGGCGCGGCGAACACGGCCTTGCTGACCGCGGTCAGCTTGTGGACCAGTCCGTCGCCGATCCCGAAATGACAGAAGGTCGCGCTGCGGCCGGATGAATGATAGCCGGCGGCGCTTTCGCGTTCGAGCACCAGTGTTTCGCCGTGCCGCGCGATGCGGGCGGCGGCCGAGAGCCCGGCTATCCCGCCGCCGATAACAAGCGTGTCGATGGTGCGCATGAAGGTGCCTTATGAAGCCGCGTCGCTCGTGAAAAGGCTATTGTATTGCCGTAATAATACACTATAGCAACACCGACGCTGTAAGGAGATTGGCATGACCAAGGCGCTTTCCCTCTTTCTCGCCGCGGGATTGCTATGGCCAGCCGCAGCGTCAGCGCAGTCCGCCGATGTCACGATCCCCGCAGCGATCGCGTTTGGCGCTTCGGTCGAAACAATGAACCAGCGCCTGGCGCCGTTATGCGACGAGGCGCCGGTTCGCACCATAGACCCGCCTTTCCTGCCGGATGTGCAGACCATCCAGCAGCAGATCGATTGCCGGGGTTTCGACTATATGGGCGAACCGCGCCTCGCCGAATTCGTATTCCGGGACGATGCGCTGCAGATGGTCTGGATCCTCGTCGATGCGGATGACCAGGAGCGAGTGATCGCGGCGATGCGCGAAGCCTATGGCGAGGACGGACTGACGACCGATGCCGTGATAGCCTTTCGCGAACACCGGACCGCCTGGCGGTTCGAGCCGCCGGAGATACTCTTCTTTTCCGAAGAATTACGCCCGGCAATGGAGCGCTTTCTCACGCCGCCGGCCCAATAGCGTCCGGCGTGTTGCGTTGCGTTCCGCAACCTAGCGGCATAGGATCGTCTGCGTAACGAGCAGGAGAGATCGCATGCCCGGAACCGTACTCGTCACCGGAGGGAGCGGCTATATCGCCGGCTTCACGATCCGGCAGCTGATCGCCGAAGGCTGGGCCGTCCGCACGACGATCCGGTCGCTCGCCAAGGAACAGCAGGTTCGCGACATCCTGAATGTCGATAACAGCAAGCTGACCTTCTTCGAAGCGGACCTGACCGACGATGCCGGCTGGGCGGAGGCGATGGATGGCTGCACCCATGTCGCGCATCTCGCTTCGCCGCTGCCCGATGCATCGCCCAAGGACGAGAATGATCTGATCGTTCCGGCGCGCGACGGTGCGCTTCGCGCGCTGCGCTTTGCCAAGGAAGCGGGCGTCAAGCGCGTCGTGATGACCTCGTCGATGGCGGCCATTGCTTACGGGGTAGATCGCGGCGAATACACGTTCAGCGAGAAGGACTGGACCAATCTCGAGCATCCGGACGTCTATCCCTATGTAAAATCCAAGACGATTTCCGAGCGCGCCGCGCGCGACTGGATGGCGGCCAATGGCGGCGACATGGAATATTGTTCGATCAACCCGAGCATGGTGCTCGGGCCCATTCTCAGCCCAGATTTTTCGACCTCGCTCGAGGCGGTGAAGAAGATGATGGACGGCAGCTTCCCCGGCGCGCCCGATCTCGGCTTCTGCGTCGTCGATGTGCGCGATGTCGCCGATCTTCACGTCCGCGCGCTGACCGCGGCGGACATGGACGGCGAGCGCTTCTTCGCGGCCGGCAAATTCTACAAGCTGCACGATATCGCGATGCTGCTGAAGGAGCGGCTGGGCGACGAGGCCAAAAAAGTGCCGTCACGCAAACTGCCGGACTGGCTAATGAAGGTCGTCGCAATCTGGGACCCGGTCGCACGGCAAGTGAAATCCGAACTCGGCAAGGTCCGCCATGCCGATGCAAGCCATGCCAAGGAAAAGCTCGGCTGGCAGACCCGCGACGAAGAAGAGACGATCATCGATACCGCCCGCAGCCTGATCGATCATGGGGTCGTGACGACTTAGCCGACCCTGTTCGCGACCAGTTCATCGACCACGGCAGGCTCCGCCAGCGTGCTCGTATCGCCGAGACTGCTGACATCGCCTTCCGCGATCTTGCGCAGGATACGCCGCATGATCTTGCCCGAGCGCGTCTTGGGCAGGGCCGGGGTAAACTGGATGGCGTCGGGCGAGGCGATCGGGCCGATTTCGGTGCGAACCCAGCCGACCAGCTCCTTGCGCAGCTCCTCGCTCGGCTCGGTGTTCGCGTTGAGCGTCACATAGGCATAGATGCCCTGACCTTTTACATCGTGCGGCATGCCGACGACCGCGGCTTCCGAGACATCCTTGTGGAGGACGAGCGCGCTTTCGACTTCGGCGGTGCCCATCCGGTGCCCGGAAACGTTGATGACGTCGTCGACCCGGCCGGTGATCCAGTAATAGCCATCCCCATCGCGGCGACAGCCGTCGCCGGTGAAATATTTGCCGGGGAAGGTCGTGAAATAGGTTTCGAAGAAGCGGTTATGATCGCCATAGACCGTGCGCATCTGGCCGGGCCAGGAGCGCGCGATGCACAGATTGCCTTCCGTCGCGCCGTGCAGCACCTGTCCCTCGCCATCGACGATCTGCGGCTCGACGCCGAAGAACGGCTTGGTTGCGCTGCCGGGCTTGAGCGCGGTTGCGCCGGGCAGGGGGGCGATCATCGCTGCTCCGGTTTCGGTCTGCCACCAGGTATCGATGATCGGGCAGCGGCCTTCGCCCACGATATTGTAATACCAGCGCCAGGCTTCGGGGTTGATCGGCTCGCCGACCGTGCCGAGCAGGCGGATACTTCCGCGGCTCGTCCGCTTCACATGCTCGTCGCCTTCGCGCATGAGCGCGCGCAGAGCCGTCGGCGCGGTGTAGAGGATCTCGACATTGTGCCGGTCCGCGACTTCCCAGATGCGGCTCGGCGTCGGCCAGTTCGGGACGCCCTCGTACATCAGCGTCGTCGCGCCGTTCGCGAGCGGACCGTAGATGATGTAGCTGTGCCCGGTCACCCAACCGATATCGGCCGCGCACCAGTAGATCTCGCCCGGATTGTAATCGAACACATATTTGTGGGTGAGCGACGCCCAGAGCAGATAGCCGCCCGAGCTGTGCAGCACGCCCTTGGGCTTTCCCGTCGAGCCCGAGGTGTAAAGGATAAACAGCGGGTCCTCCGCGCCCATCGCTTCGGGCGGGCAATCGGCTTCGACCGTTTCGGCGGCCTCGTGATACCAGATATCGCGGCCCTCGGTCATCGCGACATCGCCGCCGGTGGCACGAACCGTGATGACCTTCTTGAGGGACGTCACCTGCTCGGCCGCCTTGTCGACATTGGCCTTTAGCGCGACTCGTTTGCCGCCGCGCCGGCCTTCGTCGGCGGTGATGACATGGCTGCTGTCGCAGTCCGTGATGCGCCCGGCCAAGGCTTCGGGCGAAAAGCCGCCGAACACGACCGAATGGATCGCGCCTATCCGCGCGCAGGCGAGCACCGCGAACGCGGCCTCCGGGATCATCGGCATATAGATGGTGACCCGGTCGCCGCGCCGCACGCCCTGCTGCTTCAACACATTGGCGAAGCGGCAGACCTCGCGATGGAGTTGCCGATAGGTAAAGTGCTTCGGCTCCTCTTCCGGATCGTCCGGTTCCCAGATGATCGCGACATCGTCGCCGCGATCCGCCAGGTGGCGGTCGAGGCAATTGGCCGACACGTTGATCTGCCCGTCGGTGAACCAGTTGATGTGAAAGTCGCTGGCGTCGAAGCTCCAGTCGCCGGAAATCTCCGGCCGCTTGATCCAGTCCAGCGTGCGCGCCTGTTCGAGCCAGAAGGTGCCCGGATCGGCCAGCGAACGGCCATAGAGCAGATCATATTCGGCCGCGTCCGCATGAGCCCGCTTGGCCCATTCCGCCGGTACCGGAAACGTCTCTTCTTCGCTCACCAGATGCTCTCCTGTATTGTCCGGCCTTAGTGACGCGAGCATGGGGGCGATAGCAAGTCCGTTTTTCGAGTGGCGGGCGGCAAGTTGGCGCCAGCGGGATTTGCGGCTTGCCTTCTGTCATGGGATTGTCATGCCGCGCCCATAGCAGGCGCATGTCGAGGAGAGTGGAGCATGGCCGAACCCCGGCCCGGCCTTTTCCAGTTGGATCGCAATGCGGAAACGTCGCCGCGCCGATTGGCGATCCTGATCGGTGCCGGCGTGGTCGCGCTGTTGCTTCTGCTCTGGCTGTTCCGGGATGATGAGCCGCGCTTGGCCGATGGTCCGCCGGATGCGGCCGGTGCGCCGCCACCGGTTGCAGCGCCTGCCCAGACACCGTCATCGCCATCGTCGCCTGCGCCCGCCGGCGCCTCCGTGGCGGATCTCAGGCTGCATGGGGTGATGGGCATGGGCGACGAGGGCGCGGCTATCGTATCGGATGGCGCGGGACCGCAGCGACTGGTACGCGTCGGGCGCGATGTTCTTCCCGGCGTGCCCCTGCTGGCGGTCGCGGCGGACCATATCCTGATTCGCGAAAATGGACGGGACGTGCGGCTGGCCTTTGCGGAGGACGGCGATTCCGCTGTGTCGGCCGCCGGTTCGAATTCGGGGAACGGATCGGGCCTGCGCGGCACCGAAGCCGAGCGCCGCGAGGCGCGCGAATATCAGGCCGCGCTGACATCCTTTCGGGTCGACGGCCGCCATGCCGGCTACCGGTTCCGGGAGGGCCGGATGCCGGATATCTTCCAGGAAGCCGGATTGCGACAAGACGATGCCATACTCCGAGTCGGGGGATTGCGGCTTGAGGATGACGACGCCGTTGCCGGAATCGCGGAGCGTATTCGCGAACGCGGCCGCGTCGAGATCGAAATTCTCCGCGGCGGCCAAGAACAAACGATCGTCATGGACGCGCGCTAGCGAAGCATTTTAGCGGTGCGATAACACTTGTGACATTTTTGTTTCTACGACTGTAACAAAACCACAAAGACTCCGTCATCAAGGAATCACACAGACCCCATAGTGGCGGCTGCGGAAATCGTTGGCTCCACGGCTCGCGGTTCGTCACGCCTAATTGGTTCAAAAGGGGTTTTTCTTCATGTCACGTACTCGCATCCTGCTCATGATGAGCGCCGCCATTCCGCTTGCCGCCTGCGGTGCCGACGATGTCGCATCGCCCGGCGAAGGCAATATCGTCGTGGTGACTCCGACGGCACCGGCGCCTCCGGGGCCGCCCGCGCCGCCTCCGCCTCCGCCGCCTCCGGCTGGCACGCCTGATCGCTTCGATTCGGTCACGCCGGCAGCGGATTGCCCGATGGGCACGACGAATACGGGTACGATCGACGGCGACGACGACGGCACGGTTGATTTCCGGATCTGCCAGCTTTCGGGTGTGATCACCGGTACCGTCAGCCTCCAGCGCCTCGACGGCGTCGTCTATTCGCTCGGCGGCCGTGTCGACGTCGGTGTCGATGTCGGCGGCGATGGCTTGGCAGCCGGCGGCACGCAGGGCATCCTCAACATCGAGCCCGGCGTGGTCGTGATCGGTGCCGGTACGGCGGACTTCCTCGTCGTGCAGCGTGGTTCGCAATTGAATGCCAATGGTTCGCAGACCCAGCCGATCGTCTTTACGGCGCGCGCCAACTTCCAGAACGCTACCGATGGCTCGGGCACGGTCAACGCGGACTCGATCGGCCTGTTCGGCGGTCTCGTCATTCTCGGCCGGGCGCCGATCAATGACTGTGACGGCACGGCCACCGGCGGCGCGGCAGACTGCCAGACGGAGATCGAAGGCACGTCCGGCGCATTTTACGGCGGCGATCAGCCAAATGATAACAGCGGTACGCTGAATTACGTCCAGGTTCGATATCCCGGTTTCGAAGTCAGCCAGGGCAACGAGCTGAACGGTATTTCGCTCGGCGGCGTCGGCGACGGCACTACCGTCAGCTATGTCCAGGTGCATAACAGCTCCGACGACGGCTTCGAATGGTTCGGGGGCACGGTCAACGGCGATCACATCGTCGTGACCGGCGCCGACGATGACAGCCTCGACATCGACAGCGGCTATGTCGGCGTCAACCAGTTCATCATCGTCCGCCAGCGGGCAGCCGGCGGCGACCACTTCATCGAGGCCGATTCGCGCTTCGACGATCTGCCGCGCTCCGACCCGACGCTGGCCAACTTCACCTTCTACGGTGGCGGCGGCGGTACCGATTTCGGTATCCTGATCCGCGAAGGCATTGGCGGCCAGTATTGGAACGGTGTCGTGACGGACAGCCCGGAATGCCTGAATATCGACGATCAGGAAACGGTCGACGACGGCATGCCCGACTTCCAGTCGGTCGTGATCGACTGTGCGGTTGCATTCGGCACGGAGGGCAATATTGCGCCGGCCGCGATCGAAACGATCTTCAACATGGGCGCCAATAACGACGCCTCGTTCACCAACTCGCTGACCGACGGCTTCGTCAACGGTTCGGCCGAGGATGCGGTGACCGCCTTTACCGATCCGTCGATCCAGACGGTCGACTATATCGGTGCGGTGGATCAGGGCGCCACGACGCCCTGGACGCAGGACTGGACATGCGGCCTGTTCGGATCGGACGATCAGGACACGGGAGACGCACTGCTCTCCTGCCTCGTGACGCCGTTCTACAGCTAAGCTTGACCGTTAGTGGGCGGCGACCGTTTTCCGGTCGCCGCCCCTTCATGTCTTCACTCGTATCGAAGAGAAGCGCCATGACGAAGAAATTATCGCTTGCGGGCCTGCTGCTCGTATCAAGCGCGCTTATCGCACCCGCTGCGATGGCCCAGACCGCCGAACAACCACAAGCCGATCCCGATGTCACGGAGGAGGCAGAGCCGGAAGAAGACGATGTCGATATCTCGACCGGCGGGGGCAGCGGCACGCCGATCGTCGTGATCGGACGCTATATTCCCGAGCCGATCCGCGAATCCTCCGAAGTGCTCTCGGTGCTTTCGACCGAAGACCTTGCCCGCACGGGCGAGGGCGATGCGGCGGGCGCGCTCCAGCGGGTTTCGGGGCTTAGCCTGGTCGGCGGACGGTTCGTCTATGTCCGCGGTCTCGGCGAGCGCTATTCGCTGGCGCTGCTCAACGGTTCGCCGCTGCCCTCGCCCGAGCCGCTCAAGCGGACGGTGCCGCTCGATCTCTTCCCGACCAGCATTCTTGCCAGCTCGCTGGTCCAGAAAACCTATTCGCCCAACTATACCGGCGAGTTCGGCGGCGGCGTCATCAACCTGACGACCCGCGCGGTTCCGGACGAACCCTTCATCACCTTCAGCGGCAGCCTCAGCGGTAATTCCGAAACGACGCTGCAGCTCGGTTATACCTATTATGGCAGCGATACCGACTGGACCGGCTTCGACGACGGTACCCGCGATATCCCGCCGATCCTTCAAAGCGCGCTCGATAGCGGGGTTCGAATCCGCTTCGACCAGCCGGAATTCCGCGATCCCAATGCGCCGGGCTTCGTCGCCGATATTCTCGATATCTCGCGCAGCTTCGAAAATGCGAACATCAATCTCGTCCAGCGCAACGACAACATTCCGTTCAACGGCAGCGTCAATGTTACCGGCGGCACTTACATCGATATCGGCAGCGATTTCCGGCTCGGTTTTGTCGCCACGGCGGGCTGGGACAATAGCTGGGAAACGCGCGGGGGCGTGCGCCAGCAGGGCGAGTTCACCAATGGCGATCAGACGATCACGCCGAACGTGTCCGATTTCCGGTTCCTCTCGACGCAGAACCGGATTGTCGTGAACGGCCTGCTCGGCATCGGCGCCGAGTTCGGCGATCACCAGATCCGTTTCACCAACCTCTATATTCGCGACACCGCCAAGGAAGCGCGGATCAGTACGTCGGTCACCCCGGTCCGCAACACCGGCCGGATTCAGAACAACCAGAACACCGAATGGTTCGAGCGGCAGCTCATCAGCACGCAGCTGGTCGGCGAGTTCGAGTTCGGCAATCTCAATGTCGATCTGCGCGGCAGCTATGCCAACGCACAGCGCGAAGCGCCGTATGAGCGTGAAATCCAGTACGCGTTCGATACGACGGCCAACGATTTCATCCATGACACGCGGACCGGCGGTCAGACGGACCTGCTGAGCTTCTCCGATCTCAGTGACGATGTCTGGGGCGGCCAGATCGACCTGACCTATAGCGTTCCGACCGGACGGCGTTTCGATATCAATGTCGGCTATGCCTATTATCTGAACCAGCGCGATTTCGAGCGCCGGGCCTTCCGTTTCGTGACGCAGCGGCAAGGCGGCCTGCCGCTCGAAGTGGCCCAGCTGCGCCCGGACTTCCTGTTCTCCGACGCGATCCTCGGCTTCTATGACATTTTCGTCGAGGAGCGGACCGACGCGCAGGGCGGCGATGCCTATACGGCGGAACTCGAAGTCAATGCCGGTTACGGCCAGCTCGATGTCGAACTTTTCGACGGGTTCAGCATAGCCGCCGGTGTCCGCTACGAGGATGCGACGCAGAGCGTGACGCCGATTCCGTTCTTCGGTTTCCAGGTCAACCCGCTGTTCGTCGCGCCGCCGCTCGAGAACGATTATTGGCTGCCGGCGGCAACGCTGACATGGAACTTCGCCGAAGACATGCAGCTGCGCCTCGGCGCATCGCGCACGATCGGCCGGCCGCAGTTCCGCGAACTCGCCGCGCCGTCCTACACCGATCCGGATAACGACCGCACCTTCCGCGGCAATCCGGGCCTGATCGATACCGAACTGTTCAATGCGGAAGCGCGGTTCGAATGGTATTTCGAGCGCGACGAGCTGTTCAGCATCGCGGCCTTCTACAAGGATATCGACAATCCGATCGAGCAGCTGGCGACGAGCGGCGACAACGACGTCAACGTCACCTTCCTCAATGCGCCGGCGGCAACGCTTTACGGCATCGAGACGGAGCTGGTGAAATTTTTCCCGTTGTACGATTGGGGCGGGCTTTTCTCGTCGCGCAGGCTGCGGGCACAGGTCAACTATACCTTCACCCAGTCCGAAATCTCGGTGGGCGATGGCGATACGACGATCGTGCCCGGCTTCTCCGACCCGCAACCGGCGTCCGACTATTTCATCGACGGCGTCGCGCTGACCGGACAGTCCGATCATATCGTCAATCTCCAGCTCAGCCTGGAAGACGAGGACCGGCTGTCGCAGCAATCGATCCTGCTGACCTATACCAGTGACCGGATCACCAACCGGTCGCCGATCGGCGATGCGCCCGACATCCAGGAAGAGGGCCGCATCCAACTCGACTTTGTCTGGCGCCAGGCGGTCGATTTCTTCGGCCAGGAATTCCAGGCCACGCTCGAGGTTCGCAACATCCTCGACGAGGATTTCAACGAATTCTATCGGGCGCCCGATGGTTCGGAAATCCAGGCCCTGGCCTATGATCGGGGGCGCAGCTTCTCCTTCGGCCTCAGTACGACCTTCTAGGCCGGTTGCCATCTGGACCGGGTCACGGTCCCAGCAAAAGGGCGGGGAGCACAGGCTCTCCGCCCTTTTTTCGGCGGTTTCGGGGCGCGACCCCTAAAAATTCGCGTGTTGCCGCCCTGTATCGGCAACATGGTTGGCGCTTTGGCGCAACGACGCTAATGTCGAACTGACAAAGGGAGTGATGCAATGGGCCTACGGGATTTCATCTCGAAACAATTTATCGATGTCATCGAATGGGAGGAGGAGCCCGGCGAACTCGCCGAAAAGCTCGACTTCGCGGACAATGAAATCCAGAACGGCGCGCAGCTTACGGTGCGCGAAACCCAGGCCGCCGTCGTGATCGACGAAGGCGTGCTTGCGGACATGTTCGGGCCGGGCCTGCACACGCTCGATACGTCCAACATGCCGATCCTTACGAACCTCAAAAACTGGGACAAGGCGTTCAAATCGCCGTTCAAGACGGACGTCTATTTCTTCTCGCAAAAGGAACAGGTGAACCTCAAATGGGGCACGGCGCAGCCGGTCACCATTCGCGATCCCGAACTGGGTCCGGTGCGGTTGCGCGCGTTCGGCACCTATTCGTTCCGGGTCAAGGACATCGCGCCCTTTTATGCGGCGCTGGTCGGGACACTCGACCGGGTCACGGTCAGTTCGATCGAACCGCAATTGCGCGCCGCCATCATGACGGCGCTGGCCACGGGCCTGGGTAGCGGCGGCGTGCCGTTTCTCGATCTCGCGGCGAACCAGCAGAAACTGTCCGAGGCGCTGAAAGACGCGGTCGGCCCGGCCTTCGCGCAATATGGTCTCGAAGTGCCGACCTTCTTCGTCGAGAGCGTTTCGCTGCCCGAAGCGGTGCAGGAGCATCTGGACAAGAAAAGCTCGATGCGGGTGCTCGGCGATCTCGATCAATATGCGAAATTCCAGGCGGCAGAGGCAATCGAAAAGGCGGCGGAACAGGAAGGCGGCATGGCCGGTCTCGGCGCGGGCGCCGGCGCGGGCATGGCGATCGGCCAGACGATGGCCGGCGCGATGGCCCAGCAACCGGCGGCAGCGCCTGCGGCCCCGGCTGCGCCCGCCGCGCCCGAAGCCGATCCGTTCGAGCTGATTGAGAAGCTCCACAAGCTGCAGGAAATGGGCGCGATCAGCGCCGAAGAATTCGAGGCGAAGAAAGCCGATCTGCTCAGCAAAATCTAGACGATAGGACGGGGGACAGGCGAGGCGATGCAGTCTGAAAACTGCCCGAACTGCGGCGCGGAAGTCATCTTCCGCTCGCCCGCTTTGCCCGCCCGTATCTGCGATTATTGCCATGCCACGGTGAAACGGATCGCCGAGGGCGTCGAACTCGCCGGCGAAGTCGCCGTGCTGCCTTTCGATGTCAGCCCGATTCAGATCGGCACGCGCGGCGAATATGGCGGCAAGCCGTTCGACGTGATCGGGCGGATCCGGCTCGCCTACGACCAGGGCGCCTGGAACGACTGGCTCTGCCTGTTTTCGGACATGACGCATGGCTGGCTCAGCGAATCCGACGGCCAGTTCCAGATGGTCGTCGAACGGCCGCTCAGCGAGATCCGGTCGAAGCTGATCCGGCGGCTTGCCAAGGGCGAGAGGCCGCAGATCGGCGACCGCACGCAGATCGACGGTGCGGAGTTCGTCGTTGCGGGCGCGCGCAAGGCGACCTGTGTGGCCGCCGAAGGCGAGCTGCCCTTCGCGCCGGAAACCGGCTGGGAAGTGTTCAATGTCGATCTTCGCGATGCCGACGGTTTCGCTGCCAATTTCGAGCATGAAGAGGGCGAGGATCCGGGTTTCTATATGGGCCGCTATGTGACGCTGGCCGAGCTCAATCCGAAAAATCTGCGCGCAATCCATGGCTGGAAGATGCCCGACTATGCCGCCTGAACCGCCGCGCAACACTCCGGGCGACGATGATCGTCCCAATCCGTGGGGGAGGGGCGAAGAGCAATCGATAGAAGCGACGATCACGGGCGCAAAGACGGAGCGCATAGTCGTGCCGTCCGAGAGCGACAGCGCGCCCGCCGCCGAACAGTTCAACTGCCCAAATTGCGGCGGATCGATCGAGATCAAGGCGGCCGGCTATTCGGTCAGCATCGCCTGCCAATATTGCGGTTCGACGCTCGATGTCAGCAATCCCGATGTCAGCATCATCCAGCGCTATGAGGGCGAGGTTCGCAAGCTCGAACTGCCGCTCGGCAGCCGGGGCGAGCTGCGCGGCATCGAATGGGAGGTGATCGGCTATCAGCGCCGGTCCGAGAACGGCCAATATCCGTGGGACGAATATCTGCTGTTCAACCCCTATGAGGGCTATGCCTTTCTCGACACCGACGGGCGCGGCTGGAGCATGGGACGGCAGCTCACCGCCGCGCCGGAGAAGAAATCGCTTGTCGGTTTCGAGGTCGACGGCGAATTCTATGAACCATTTTATGCGCAGGCGCGCGCGCAGGTCGATTATGTGCTCGGCGAATTCTACTGGCGCGTCCATGTCGGCGAAGAAGCGCTGACGGCGAGCTTCGTACGGCCCGGCAGCATGCTGACCTGGGAACGCAGCGCCAAGGAAACCGTCTGGACGCTGAGCCATTTGCTCGAGCCGAACGAGATCACCGATGCGTTCGGCATCGAACCGCCCGACGGCGGCGGCCTGCCGCTCCCGCATCAACCCTCGCCCCACCGCGAAAAGGCAGGGCAGTTCCTGAAGCTGGCGGCAGCCGTGGCTGTGGCGCTGCTGGTCATCACCTTCCTGTTCGGCGGAACCAGCGATCCGCAGACGACCCGGATCAACCTTGCCACCAATGGCGTGGAGCAGACCGCCAAGGTCGGGCCGATCGTCCTTGAACGGCCGCGCCAGGCCGTGACGGTTTCGGCCCAGGCGCCGGGCATCGATAATAGCTGGATCGACCTGACCTACACGCTCACCAATCGCGAGACCGGCGAAGTGTTCGAGGCCAACAGCGTCGTCGAACGCTATTCGGGACGGGACGCGGAGGGCAACTGGTCCGAAGGCAGCAGCTTCTCGACCAGCAAATTCTCGATGATCCCGGCGGGCACATATGAGTTGAACGTATTCGCCGCGGGCAGCCGCTGGATGGGCAGCCAATATGGAAGCAGCAGCAATGCGCAGGTCGATGTGACGATCGAGAAGGGCGCGACTTTCTACTCGAACCTGCTCCTCGCGCTGCTCGTCGTGTTCGCGCCGGCGCTCTGGCAGTGGTTCAAGCATTTGAGTTTCGAATCGCGCCGCAAGTCGGACAGCGATTTTGCCGGAGGTGACGATGATTGAGGGAGAGATGCGATGAACCGCGGGGTTTTCATTTTCGGCCTGTGGTGCCTGCTGGTCACATCGGGTTTCGCGTACGCGTCGTTCAGCGGCTATTCGCCCTTCGCCGATGGACAGCGGGCAAGCGGCGTCGGCCCGGGCGGCGTGTTTATCGGGCGCGGCGCGGGGCCGCGCCACAAATGATTTCGGGTAACCAAGGGATTTTCAGGGAGAGCCAGTCATGAACCTATTCAGCCTCTATCTTGTCGGGGGTACGTTGATGTACGCGGCCATCGGCATTTTCGTCATGGTCGTCGCCTTCGTCATCCTCGATCTGCTGACCCCGGGCAGCCTGTGGGAAGAGATCGAGAAGAAGCAGAACAGCGCGGTCGCGACCTTTGCCGGCTGCATCGCCATCGGCCTGTCGATTATCGTGGCGGCCGCGATCGTTGGCTGACAATACGGCCTCGACCCGGCGCGCCGGGCCGCTTGCCTATGCGCTCATCGCTTCGGTCTTCGTCGTGGCGATCTGCGGGCTCGTCTATCAGCTGCTCGCGAGCACCATCGCCAGCTATCTGCTCGGTGACAGCGTCACGCAATTTTCCACGATCATCGGCGTCTATCTGTTCGCGATGGGCATCGGCAGCTGGTTCTCGCGCTATGTGAAGAAGGATGAGTTAAGGCTCTTTATTCGCGCCGAAATCCTGATCGCGCTGATTGGCGGCTGGGCGGCGGCGATCCTCTTCATGCTGTTTCCCGTCGTCGACGAGTTCCGTATCGGCCTCTATGCACTCGTCCTGATCATCGGTTTTCTGGTCGGGCTCGAGATACCGTTGCTGATGCAGATATTGCGCGACGATTTCGATTTCCGCGAAACCGTTTCCACTGTCCTCACCTTCGACTATGTCGGCGCGCTCGCCGCGTCGCTGCTGTTCCCGCTGATCCTGATGCCGTTCATCGGCATGATCCGGACCGGCTTTCTCTTCGGATTGCTGAACGTTTTAGTGGCGATTGCGCTGATCGCGATACAGCCCAAGGGCAAGCGCCTGCCGGGCGAGATGCTGGTCGGCATCGCCGTCGCGGCTTCGCTTGTGATCGGCTTTTTCGGCGCGGAACGTTTCCAGCGTATGACCGAAACCGCGAGCCTCGACGAACCGATCATCCATGCGACCACGACCCCGTTCCAGCGCATCGTGCTGACCCGGCGCGGCGATAATGTCTCGCTGTTCCTCAACGGCAACCTGCAATTCTCCTCGCTCGACGAATATCGCTATCATGAGGCGCTCGTGCTCCCCAACCTCGGGCGGGTCGATAATCCGCGCAACGTACTCGTGCTCGGTGGCGGGGACGGACTGGCGGCGCGCGAGGTGCTGCGCCATCCTGCGGTCGAGCGCGTCACGCTCGTCGATCTCGATCCGGCGATGACCGAACTGTTCCGCGAAACGCCGCTGCTGGCGCGGCTCAACGAAGACTCGCTCAGCGATCCGCGGATGACCGTCATCAATGCCGACGGGTTTCGCTGGGTGCGCGAGGATGACGGGCTGTACGACGCGATCGTCATCGATTTTCCCGATCCGACCGATTTCTCGCTCGGCAAGCTCTACAGCACGACCTTCTATCGTTCGTTGCGCCAGCGGCTGGCCCCGGGCGGCATGGTCTCGGTGCAGAGCGGCTCGCCCTATGTCGCCCCCGGCGCCTTCTGGACGGTTGCCGCGACGCTGGAGGCAGCGGGCTTCGAGATCCGGCCCTATCACGCCTATGTGCCGAGCTTCGGGGAGTGGGGTTTCATCCTCGCGTCGCCGACCGGGGTGCCGGTGAACTCGGATATCCTGCCCGGCGGGCGCTTCGTCACCGCGTCCTCGGAACCGGCCCTGTTCGAATTCCCGCCCGATATGGCGCGCGTACCGGCCGAGCCCAACCGGCTCGACAACCAGCTGCTCGTGCGCACCTTCGCCAATGAATGGCGGCGCTATGACGGTTAGGCCGCCGCTTCCCTATGACGGTCGCCATGTGCTGGCGGACTTTCACGGTTGCGCGGCGCCGCTCGACGATATCGGTCTGGTGGGGCGGGCCTTGCGCGATGCGGTCAGTGCCGCCGGCGCGACGATCCTCGACCTCAACCTGCATCATTTCGGTGAGGGGCAGGGGGTGACCGGCGTCGCCTTGCTCGCGGAATCGCACATGTCGATCCATACATGGCCCGAGCATGACTATGCGGCGCTCGACCTGTTTCTGTGCGGTCGCCGGCACGATATCGATGCGGCGATGGATGTCCTCGCCGATGCGTTTGCGCCCGCTGATATCGCACGGCGCACGATCGAACGCGGTTACGGCGTCGCGGCAC
Source organism: Pseudomonadota bacterium (assembly GCA_039819365.1). GTDB lineage: Bacteria > Pseudomonadota > Alphaproteobacteria > Sphingomonadales > Sphingomonadaceae > Parasphingopyxis. The sequence continues at coordinate 11,624 of JBCBSD010000006.1, read as the reverse complement.
TTGTCGACTGACAAAGGGAAAGCCGATGAAAGTGGTGAATGAAGTAATCCCGGCCGATCCCGAACGGATCAAGGGGCTGATGGAACCCGGGCCGGACGGTCCGATCTTCATGGTCAATCTGCTGAAATTCAAGGACAGGGCGGAATATGAAGATGGCCGCGAAACCGATCTGACCGGCCGCGAAGCCTATGCGATCTACGGCCGGGCTGTCGCGAAGCTGTTGCCCCAATTCGGTGGCAAACCGGTATTTGCCGGCGACGTCACCTTTCTCGCGCTCGGGCAGGTCGAGGAGCTGTGGGACGAGATCGCCATCGCCTCCTATCCCGCCCGGGCCGACATGGTCCGGATGTCGATGTCGCCCGAATGGCAGGAAATCAGCGTTCATCGGACAGCCGGGTTGAAAGGCCAGCTCAATATCGAAACGGTCCTCCCGCCGGGGCTGGCTGGTAGCGAATGGTCGGCATAAGAGCCGGACAAGCGAACAGGGCCCCTGAACCTATTGCGCCGCGAGTCTGGCCTCCACCATGGGTTCGACGCGGTCGACGACAACATCGATCCCTTCGGCGGTCGGGTGGATGCCGTCCGCCAGCATCAGGTCGGGCTGCTGGATCACGCCGTCGAGGAAGAAGGGATAGAGCGGCACCTCGAACTGCTGCGCGAGATCGGTGTAAATCGGATTGAAGGCGGCGGCGTAATCGCCGCCAAGATTGGGCGCGGCGACCATGCCTGTCAGCATCGCGTCGATGCCGCGGCCCTGCAGCTCTTCGAGGATGGCCTGAAGGTTAGCGCGCGTCTGCTCCGGGCTGATCCCGCGCAGCATGTCGTTGCCGCCTAGCCCCACGATTACGAGATCCGGCGTCGCATCGAGCCCGTCCAGCGTGAAGGACAGGCGTTGCAGCCCGGCTGCCGTCGTATCGCCCGACACGCCCGCATTGACGACGCGCACCGATTGGCCGCCGTCCGTCAGCGCCCGTTCCAGCTCCGGCGCGAAACCCTCATCCTGGTCGAGGCCGTATCCGGCATAAAGGCTGTCGCCGAACACGACGACGAGGTGATCGTAATCGGCCGGCTCGGCGGTTGCGGTTTCGCCCTCGCTTCCTACATTTCGATCAACCGCCGTTTCATTGCTGCCACCGTCATCCGCGCACCCGGCAAGCGGTTGGACCGCAAGCAGCAATGCGCCATACAAGCATAGTTTCACGTTCAAGGATCGCCCTTTCCCAATGACTGAATCCGACGGCGGTACCGCTATCGCAATCCAGACCCGCAATGTCACCCTGTCGCTCGGCACCCAGAGCGCGCCCGTGGATATCCTGCGCGGTATCGATCTCGATATAGGCGCGGGCGAGAGCCTTGCCATTCTCGGGCCATCGGGTTCGGGGAAATCCTCGCTGATGGCGATACTGTCCGGCCTCGAACGTGCGACCGGCGGATCGGTGGCGGTGGCGGGCGTCGATTTCAGCGAACTCGACGAAGACGATCTCGCGCGGGCGCGGCGTGGGCGGATCGGCATCGTGCTGCAATCCTTTCACCTGCTACCGACGATGACGGCGCTCGAAAATGTCGCGGTGCCGCTGGAGCTGGCCGGCGTCGACAATCCGTTCGACATGGCGACCGCCGAACTCGAGGCGGTCGGGATCGGCCATCGGCTCGGCCATTATCCGACCCAGCTTTCAGGCGGCGAGCAGCAGCGCGTCGCCATCGCCCGCGCGCTCGCGCCGGGGCCGAAAATCGTTTTCGCCGACGAACCGACCGGCAATCTCGATGCAGCCACGGGCGGCTCGATCATCGACGTATTGTTCGACCGCAAGGCGGCGGCGGATTCTACGCTCGTGATCATCACGCATGATGTGAGCCTGGCGGAACGGTGCGACCGGATCGTCGAGATGAAGGACGGCAAGATCGTCGCGGACCGGCGGCCGTGAGCACACTCGGCTGGACAGCGAGCGCCAGGATCGCCTGGCGCGATCTGAGCGGCGGCTTTCGCGGCCTGCGCCTCCTCTTTATCTGCCTGTTCCTCGGTGTCGCCACGCTGGCCGCCATCGGCAGCCTGACCGCGTCGATCACCGGCGAACTTTCGGCGCGCGGCCAGACGATGCTTGGCGGCGATGTTGAGATTGCGATGACGCAGCGCGAGGCGGATGCCGAAGAACTCGCCGCGATGCGCGAGACCGGCGAATTGAGCGAGACGATCCGCATGCGCGCGATGGCGCAGACCGCCGATTCCGAGGCCGCGACGGACGGGCCGCAGGCCGTACTCAGCGAATTGAAGGGCGTCGACAATGCCTATCCGCTGTACGGCGAACTGGTTCTCGAAAACGGTACGCAGGTCGATGCGCTCTCGCCCGAGGATATCGTTGTCGGCCAGACGCTTGCCGACCGCTTGCAGATCGCGCCCGGCGATCCGCTGCGCTACGGCGAGGCGATTTTCACCATTCGCGACGTCATCGTCGACGAGCCGGACCGTGTGGGCGAAGGCTTCACGCTCGGGCCCGTTGCCATCGTGTCGATCGAGGGTCTCCGGCGCACAGGCCTGATCCAGCCCGGCAGCCTTTATGAAAGCAAATACCGTATCCGTCTTGCGCCCGGCGTCGATCCGGCGACGACGGTTGACGAGCTGCAGGATCGTTTCCCGTCCGCTGGCTGGGAGTTCAAGGACCGCGACCGCGCGTCTCCGGGCGCGTTCCGCTTTTTCGAGCGGATGGGGCAATTCCTGTCATTGATCGGCCTGACCGCGCTGATTATCGCGGGGATTGGCGTCGGCAACGGCGTCGCCTCCTATCTCGGGCGCAAGCGGCCCGGCATCGCGACGCTCAAGATTCTCGGCGCGACCTCGGCCGATATCGCGCGCATTTATGCCGTGCAGATCGGCATCGTCGCGCTGTGCGCCATCGCGGTCGGCTTGGCGGTCGGCGCGCTCGCGACGCCGCTGATCGTGACAGCGCTGGGCAATTTGTTGCCGGTCGCGCCCGGCATATCCTTTCACCCGATCCCGCTCGCCATTGCCGCCGCCTATGGGCTGCTGATCGCCACCATGTTCGTCCTGCCGCCTCTGGCGCGGGCGCGGACCGAGCCGGCCGCGGCATTGTTCCGCAGCCTTGTCGAGCGCCGCAATCCGATCGGCAAGGGCACGATATTCCGCATAGCGCTGGCAGGGGGTGCCATTGTCGCCATCGCGCTGCTGAGCGCGCGCGAACCGGTCTTTTCCGCGGTCGTCATGGGCGCGACGGGCGGCGTATTGCTGTTCCTTTATGCACTGGGCTGGGGCGTCCGCGCGCTGGCGAAGCGTGTGCCGCGACCGCGCAGCCCGATGCTGCGACTGGCGGTCACCAACCTGCACCGGCCCGGCTCGCAATCGCCGGCCATCGTGATCGCGCTCGGGTTGGCGCTCACGCTCTTCGTGACGCTGGCCGGCATCCAGACCAGCCTGACATCGGAAATCCGCAATACGGTTCCCGAGCGCGCGCCCGATCTTTTCATTCTCGATATCCCGGTGACGGAAGAAGCGCGGTTCCGGCAAATCGTCGATGAAGAGGCGACGGGTACCGAACTCAATCTCGTGCCGACACTGCGCGGGACGATCGTCGAATATGGCGGGCAACGGGTCGCCGACCTCGAGGAACTGCCGGAAGGCGCCTGGTTCCTGCGCGGCGAGCGCGGCGTCACCTATAGCGCGATTCTACCCGAGGGCAGCGAGCTGACGGACGGCGAATGGTGGCCTGAGAATTACGACGGACCGCCGCTGATTTCGCTCGATCGCGAGGCCGCGAACGTCATGGGCGTCGGGCTTGGGGATACGATCGTCGTCAGCATATTGGGCCGCGAGATCGAGACCGAGATCGCGTCGCTGCGCGAAGTGAACTGGGATACGATGGGCTTCAATTATATCATGGTGATGTCGCCCAACACGCTGCGCGACGCCCCGCATACGCTGGCCTCGACGCTGGCGCTTGAGAGCGGCGACGAGGCGGAACTGTCGCGCGCGGTGCTTGGCGCATTCCCCTCGGTATCGATCATCGAGGTGCGCGAGATTATCGGCCAGGTCACAACCCTGCTCGGCCAGATGGCGGCGGCGATCATCGCGGCGGCGATGGTGTCGATCATCGCCGGGATCGCTGTTCTGATCGGGGCCATTGCCGCCTCGAACCAAGCCCGCAGCTATGACAGCGTCATCATGCGGACATTGGGCGCGACGCGCGGCCAGATCATGCTGACCCAGGCGATAGAATATGCGCTGCTGGCGGCGGTGCTGGCGTTCGTCGCGCTGGCGCTCGGCCTGCTCGCCGGGTGGAGCGTGATCGTTCTGATCTTCGAGTTCGCATGGTCGCCGGACTGGTTCGTCGTTTTGGGCACTTTGGCGGCGGGCACGATACTCACCCTTGGCATCGGGCTCGCAAGCGCGATACCGCTAATGTCCGTCCGCCCGGCGCGCGCCCTGCGCCAGCTCTAGGCCCTGGGGTCGTATCGTTGGCGATATGACCTCAAGTGCCCCTTTCTCGGAGCGAGCAGTCGTGTAAACAGGGCCTCGAGAAATCCGAGGAGAGTGATCCGATGAATCTGGAGTTCAGCCCCGAAGAGCAGGCATTTCGCGACGAAGTGCGCGCCTTCATTGCCGAAAATTATCCGACCGACATATCGGCCAGCGGCCTGCGCGACGATCTGTCGCCCGAGGATTTGGTCGCCTGGCACAAGATTCTCGGCGAAAAGGGCTGGTCGGTTCCCGCCTGGCCGGTCGAATATGGCGGCACCGGCTGGACGCCGACCCAGCGCTATATCTGGTCGGAGGAGAATGCCCGGGTCAACGCGATCATGCCGTTGCCGTTCGGCGTGTCGATGGTCGGGCCGGTCATCTACACTTTTGGCAATGACGAGCAGAAGGAAGAACACCTTCCCGGCATCCGCAGCGGCGATGTCTGGTGGTGCCAGGGCTATTCGGAGCCGGGCGCGGGTTCCGATCTCGCCTCGCTGAAGACGACCGCGGTGCGCGCCAAAGACTCTGGGGGCGATCATTATGTGATCAACGGGCAAAAGACCTGGACGACGCTCGCCCAGCATGCCGACTGGGGCTTCTTCCTCTGCCGTACCGATCCCGACGCCGCCAAGCCACAAGAGGGGATCAGCTTCATCCTCGTCGACATGAACACGCCGGGTATCGAAGTCCGGCCGATCAAGCTCATCGATGGCGGCTATGAGGTCAACGAGACCTGGCTGACCGATGTGCGCGTGCCCGTCTCCAATCGCGTCGGCGAAGAGAATATGGGCTGGACCTATGCGAAGTTCCTGCTCGCCCATGAACGGTCCGGCATTGCGGGCGTCGCGCGCTCCAAGCGCGCCGTCGAGCAGTTGAGAGAGATTGCGAAGGCAGAGATGCTCGATGATAGACCTCTGATGCAGGACTTTGATTTTGCACGGAAAGTGAGTCAGCTCGAAATCGATCTCGCGGCGCTTGAAATCACCGAACTGCGCACGCTGGCCGGAGAGCAGGCCGGGCGCGGGCCGGGTCCTGAAAGCTCGATCCTCAAGATCAAGGGCACCGAAATCCAGCAGCGTCTGACCGAGCTGACGCTCGAAGCCGTCGGCCATTACGGTACACCCTATTATCGCGATCTCGCCGATGCCGGATCGAACGAATATCCGATCGGCCCCGACTATGCGCACGGCTCGGCCGCGACCTATTTCAACATGCGCAAGACGTCGATCTATGGCGGGTCCAACGAGATCCAGCGCAACATTATCAGCAAAATGATTCTCGGCCTCTAATCACAGCCTGAGATACCGGGAGGAACAGCGTGGATTTCAATTTCACCGACGAACAAACCATGGTGCGCGACAGCCTGAGCCGGCTCGTCCGCGAGAATTACGATTTCGACACGCGGCGCGCGGTTGTCGAGGGCGACGCCGGTTGGCGGCCCGAGATCTGGGCGCAGCTCGCCGAGCTCGGCCTGCTCGGCATGCCCTTCTCCGAAGCGGATGGCGGCTTTGGCGGCGGCGCGATCGATTCGATGATCGTGATGGAAGAGTTCGGCAAGGGCTTGGTCGTCGAGCCCTATGTGCCGACCGTGGTCTGCGCCGGCGGCTTCTTCAAACATGCGGGGACAGACGCGCAGAAGGCCGAGCATATCGGTGGCATCGTCGATGGCAGCCGGGTCTACGCCTTCGCCTATGCCGAACCGCGCGGCCGCTACGACCTTTTCGATCTCGAAACCACGGCGAAGCGCGACGGCGACGGCTATGTGCTCAACGGCCACAAGGCGGTCGTGATCGGGGCGCCCTGGGCCTCGCACCTTATAGTTACCGCGCGGACATCGGGCGAGCGGCGGGACAAGGACGGCATCACCGTCTTCGTCGTCGACAAGAGCGCCGATGGGATAACGACGCGCGACTACCCGACCGTCGATGGCCGCCGCGCCTCGGAAGTCTATTTCGAAAATGTTTCGGTGCCGGCGGATGCCGTGATCGGGCAGGAAGGCCACGGCCTCGCCCTGATCGAACTGGTGACTGACGAGGCCATCGCCGCCCAGTGCGCCGAAGCCTGCGGTGCGATGAAGGTAGCGCAGGAAATGACGGTCGACTATTCGCAGCAGCGCAAACAGTTCGGCACGCCGATCGGAAAATTCCAGGTGCTCCAGCACCGGATGGTCGACATGTTCGTCGAATATGAGCAGTCGGTTTCGATGGCCTATCTCGCGACGCTGCGCCTTGGCGAGGACCAGCGCGAGCGCAAGATCGCGGTGTCGTCCGCCAAGGTCCGGATCGGCCAGGCCGCCCATCATGTCGGCCAGGAAGCGGTGCAGATCCATGGCGGCATGGGCATGACCGACGAACTCGCCATCGGCCATTATTTCAAACGCCTGACGATGTTCGATTCCGAATTCGGGAATGTCGATCATCATATGAAACGGCATATGGCACTGGTCGCCGAGCAGCACGGTTGAGGGTTTGCCGGCAGTAGCGCCGATAGTCTCGGCTGTCCGCGCGGACAGGTTTCAAATGACCCGAAAGCCGTGTCTCATCATGGCGAAATTCTCCGTGCGCACAAAGGATTGACGATCATGGCCATCGGCCCCGGTTGGAATGCCGATCAATGAGTGATTCGCCGCCACCAGACGGGCCGGGCCGCCGGTCGCGCGCCGTGCCCAAATCGCGCCTGTCGCGGCTGGGGTCTTTCGGCCGGCTCGCGGGCAGCGTGGCCGGCGGTGTGCTGGCGGAAGGCACGCGCCGCCTCGCCACCGGCGAACGGCCGCGCATGCGCGATCTGGTGCTGACGCCGCGCAACGCCACGAAATTGGCCGACCGGCTCTCGCATCTGCGCGGGGCGGCAATGAAGCTTGGTCAGATGATATCGATGGACGCGGGCGATATGTTGCCCAAGGAGCTGGCGGATATCATGGCGCGGCTGCGCGATCAGGCGCACCATATGCCGCCCCAGCAGCTCAACAAGGTTCTCCAGAAGGAATGGGGCCGCGACTGGCGTGCGCGCTTCACCTATTTCAACGCGACGCCGCTCGCCGCCGCTTCCATCGGCCAGGTGCATCGCGCCACGGCAAAGGACGGCCGCGACCTTGCGATCAAGGTGCAATATCCGGGCGTGCGCGAGAGCATCGATGCCGATGTCGACAATGTCGCCACGCTGTTGCGCGTTTCGGGGCTGCTGCCGAAAGAGCTGGAGATTGCCCCGCTGCTCGAAGTAGCCAAGAGCCAGCTCAAGGCCGAAGCAGACTATATCCGCGAGGGCGAGCAGATGCAGGCCTATGGGGAAAGGCTGGCGGACGAGCCGGATTATGTCGTTCCCGCGCTGCAATCCGATTTCACGACCGAGCGGGTGCTGGCGATGACGTTCGTCGCCGGAAAGTCGATCGAAACCGCGGAGCATGATAGCCAGGATTCTCGCGATACGCTGATGACGGCGCTGGTCCGGCTGGTGCTGCGCGAAATGTTCGAGTTCGGGGTCATGCAGACCGATCCCAATTTCGCCAACTACCGCTATCAGCCCGAGAGCGGAAAGCTCGTGCTGCTCGATTTCGGCGCGACCCGGCCCGTCGATCCCGCGACGGCCGACGGCTATCGCGCGCTGCTGCTATCGGGACTGTCGAAGGATCGCGATGCCGTCCGCGCCGCGGCGCAGGCGGCTGGGTTTATCAGTCCGACCGCGGTCAAACGCCATCGCGCGCTCGTCGACGATATGATCGATATCGTGATCGAGGAGATGAACCGGCGCGATGCATTCGATTTCGGCGACCGCGCCTTTGTCGGCGTCCTGCGCGAACAGGGGATGGCCGTGGCCGAGGATCGCGAAAGCTGGCACATACCGCCCGCCGATACGCTGTTCGTGCAGCGCAAGGTCAGCGGCACCGCGCTGATCGCGGCGCGCCTCAAGGCGCGGGTCGATATTCGCGCGATGATCCTCGAATATCTGGGCGACGAAATGCCGGCAGCCTGAGCGGCGGGGCAGGGGGCGTGGTCAGCGCCCCCTGCATACTCCCTCAGACGCGCTCGATAATGATCGCCGGGGCCATGCCGCCCGCCGCGCACATTGTGACGAGGCCGCGCTTCAGGTCCTGCCGCTCCAGCTCGTCCAGCATGGTGCCGATCAGGATGGAGCCGGTCGCGCCGATCGGGTGGCCGAGGGCGATCGCGCCGCCATTCACGTTCACCTTTTCGCGGTCGAGATCGAGATCGCGGATGAATTTCTCCGCGACCACCGCAAAAGCCTCGTTGATCTCCCACAGATCGATATCGTCCTTGGTCAGACCGGCTTTCTTGAGCACCTTTTTTGCCGCCGGGACAGGCGCGTTGAGCATCAGCGTCGGGTCGTCGCCCATATTCGCCGTCGCGACGATCCGCGCGCGCGGCTTCAGGCCGTGGCTTTCCGCATAGTCTTTAGAGGCGAGCAAAACCGCCGCCGCGCCGTCAACGACGCCGGACGAATTACCCGCATGATGGACATGTTCGATCTCAAGATCGGGATATTTCTGGTTGATAAGCTTGCGGAACGTCTTGCCCGTTTCGTCGAGCGGGATATCGGCGATCTTGGCGAAGGAGGGTTGCAGCTCGGCCAGCCCTTCGGCGGTCGTTTGCGGACGCGGAAATTCTTCTTCGCCGAGGATCACATTGCCCTCATCGTCGACGACCGGGACGAGACTCTTGTCGAACCGGCCTTCTTCGATCGCGCGGGCCGCGCGTTGCTGGCTGGTCAGGCCCAGCGCATCGACGGCCTCGCGCGAAATGCCTTCCATCGACGCAATGGCATCGCCGCATACGCCCTGATGCGATTGCGGGTGGATTTGCTCGAGCCGGTCATTGCCCGATCCCATCATGAAGGGCCGCTTGCCCTCGGCCATTTCTTCCTGCGCCATGCTGGAGGTCAGCGACATCATCTCGGTGCCGCCGGCGACGACCAGGTCTTCCATACCGGACATGATCTGTGCCGCCGCGAAGTTCACGCTCGTGATGCCGCCGCCGCAGAAGCGATCCAGCGTCGTGCCGCTCGTGCGGATGTCATAGCCTGCGTCGAGCGCCGCCATCCGCCCGAGGTCGCCGGCCTGTTTGCCCTTCTGGGTGCTGGTGCTCCAGATCACATCGTCGATATCGGCCGTGTCGATATCGTTGCGCTCGGCGATCGCCTTGAGCACCGTCGCGGCGAGATGCTGGGGGTGCTCCTTGGCAAGCGATCCCTTGCCGACTTTGCCGATGCCGCGCGGAGTGCGGCAGGCGTCGATGATATAGGCTTCGGCCATGATGAAAGTCCTTTCTGGATTGCGATGGTGCGTGCCGCGTGACCGCGCCGCTTAAAGCTCGGAAAACGCCTTGTCCTTGTCGACGCGGACGTCGGACGGCAGGCCCAGCACGCGCTCGGCGATGATATTCTTGAGGATCTCGTCGGTCCCGCCCGCAATGCGGAGGCCCGGCGCCCACATCAGGCTCTCCTGGAAGATCGCATCGGCCGGGGCTTTGTCGGGATCGTTGATGATACCGTAATGATCCTGCATCTCGACCGCGCTGTTGCAGATATCCTGCAGATGGTTGGCAGTGATGATCTTGCCGATGGAGTTTTCCGGCCCCGGTGTCTCGCCCCGCGACAAGGCGGTCTGCGTGCGGAATTTGGTCAGCTTGTAGCCCTGCGCCGCGACATACCAGTCGGCCAGCTTTTCGCGGAACGCCTGGTCGCTCAGCGTCCCTGCATCGCGCGCATAGTCCATGATCTCCTGCCAGTCCGGCCCCGGCGAGCCGCCGACGGCCAGCCGCTCGTTCATCAGCGTCACGAGCGCGACCTTCCAGCCCTGGCCCGGTTCGCCCAGCCGGTCGCTGTCGGGAATGCGCACGTCCGTAAAGTAGACCTCGTTGAATTCGCTGCCGCCCGATGCCTGATGGATCGGGCGGACCTCAACGCCGTGCGCCTTCATGTCGACGATGAACATAGTGAGGCCCTTATGCTTGGGCACATCGGGATCGGTGCGGACGAGCAGGATGCCGAAATCGGAGTAATGCGCGCCCGACGTCCAGACCTTCTGGCCGTTCACGACCCAGTCGTCGCCATCCTTCACCGCCTTTGTCTTCAAGCCCGCAACATCGGACCCGGCAGACGGTTCTGAAAAGAGCTGGCACCAGATCTCTTCGCCGTGCAGCGCTTTCCGGATGTAGCGTTCCTTATTCTCTTCCGATCCGAAGGCGATGACTGTCGGCACGCACATGCCGAGGCCGATGGCGAACGGACCGGTCGGCGCGTCGAACTGCGCCTCTTCCTGGTTCCAGATCACCTGCTGCATCGGCGTGCCGCCGCGCCCGCCGATCGCTTCGGGCCAGGTGATCTGGGCGAAGCGGTTTTCCGCCTTGATCTTCTGCCAGGCCTTGGCCTTGTCGAGCGTCATCTTGCCGCGTTCCTTGGCGCTCGGGATCTTGTTCGCCGATTTGGGCGTCAGATGCTGTTCGAGAAAGGCGCGGGCCTCGGCGCGAAATGCGGCTTCTTCGGGGGTGTCGTTGAAATCCATGGGATAGTCCTTCTTGCTCGGGCCTTGCTACGCGGCGTTGCGGGTTTCGAGGGCGCGGACGAGTTTTTCCTTCCAGACCGACGGCGCGCCGGCCTGCACGGCGAGCAGTTTGGCGCGGCGATAATAGAGATGGCAATCGACCTCCCAGGTAAATCCCATGCCGCCATGCGTCTGGATATTTTCCTTGCTAGCGAACCAGAAGGCTTCAGAGGCGGCGACGCGCGCCGCGCCGGCCGCTTCGGGCAGTTCGGCGGCATCGGTCGAAAGCGCCCATGCGCCATAATAGGCGTTGGAACGCGCGACCTCGTTCTTCACATACATTTCGGCAAGCTTGTGCTTGATCGCCTGGTTACCGCCGATCGGCCGTCCGAAAGCGTGGCGCTCCTTGGCGTAATCGGTCGCCATATCGAGGCAGACCGACGCGCCGCCGACCTGTTCGAAGGCGAGCAGCACGGCAGCCCGGTTCATCACCTCGCCATACAGGCTTTCGCCGTCACCCTGTGCCCCGAGCCGTTCAGCCTCCGCGCCGTCGAATACGATCTCGGCATGGCTGCGGGTCGGTTCGATGGTGTCGACGGTCGTGCGCGCAACGGCGTCCTGGTCCAGCGCGACCAGCACGAGGCTCGCGCCATTGCC
>JBCBSD010000005.1:0-125769 GCA_039819365.1 Pseudomonadota bacterium | reverse complement strand
GGCGGATTTTTGAATCGGCGCTAGTTCGTCAAACTGGACCTATCGGTCCAGCGCGGCACCAGCCCGCCCCCCCTCCCGACCTCCCAATAAGTTTACCCTGTGGGAGGTCGGGAGGGGGAGCGGGCTGGTGCCGCGCCTGAGCGAAGCGAAGGTCTGACGAAAGATCACACCAAACCCAGCCGCGCCAGTTCGTTGAGCATCTTGGGTGGCATCTGGGCGATCCCGTCTTCATCGCCGTCGAAATCTTCCGGCGCGTCTTCGCCTTTCAGATAGCGCCACCCTTGATGCGCGCGCTTGGGCCGGGCGCGCACGGGAATGAGTTTCGGATCGAGCCGGATGTTCCAGCGGCCGTCGTCGCTCTCTATGAAGCCCAATATGCGCTGTCGGACGACGAGGCGGTGCTTGATGATCCAGAATATCGAACCGCCGATCAGTTCCTCGTGCCGCGTCGGCCGGTAGCGTGTCGTGATCGTGACTTCGCCATTGGCGACGCGCTGGGCCTGGCGCTGCTGGATCCGCTTGATCGAATCGCAGCCAACCGCCGGCTTGGTGATATGGAGCGTCGCCATGCGCACCATCTGGGCGACGGGGTGGCGGCGATCAAGCTTTGCCGATTTCGCTACAGATAACTTGGATGGATTCTATTTGTCAGAATTTCGCTAGTGCGAAATCGCGGCACCGGCCCGCTCGACCGATAGGTCGAGTCTGACAAATATCTTCAGCCGACCAGCCCCGAAGCCACGGCAAGGCCCAGAAACGCCAGAAAGCCAACCGAGTCCGTGATCATCGTCACGAACACGGACGACGCGACCGCCGGGTCCTGCTTCAACCGGTCGAGGATCACCGGCACGAACACGCCGGCAAGGCCGGCGATCACGATATTGATCAGCATCGCAGCGGCGATGACCCCGCCAAGCGCCCAGTCCGAAAAGACCAGCGCCGCGCCGATGCCGATCAGTATGGCGATGGTCGCGCCGTTGAGCAGCGCGACGGCCAGTTCCTGCCGGATCGTGCGCCAGGTATTGGAGCGCGTCAGTTCGTTGATCGCAAGCGCGCGCACCGCCACCGCCATCGTCTGCGTGCCCGCATTGCCGCCGATCGAAGCGACGATCGGCATCAGGATCGCGAGCGCTACCATTTCCTCAATAGCCGCGCCGAACAGCGAGATGACGAAGCTCGCGACCAGCGCCGTGCCGAGATTGGCGACCAGCCAGCGCACGCGCCCGCTATAGGCCTCGCCGATGGGTTGGTTGATATCGCCCTCGCCGGCACCCGACAGGCGCAGGATATCCTCGCCCGCCTCCTCGGAGATGATGTCGACGATATCGTCGACTGTGATCATGCCGACCAGCCGCCCGGCATCGTCGACCACCGCGGCCGAGATCAGGCCGTATTTCTGGAAGCGCAGCGCCACCTCTTCCTGGTCCATATCGACCGGGATCAGCGTCTGTTCGCGCTTCATCACATCCGAGATCGAGAAATGGCGCGGCGTGCGCAATATCCAGCTCAGCGCGCATGTGCCGACCGGATGGTGCGCGGTATCGACGACGAATATCTCCCAGAAATCCATCGTGTCTTCATAATTCTGGCGCAGGAAATCGATGACATCGCCGACCGACATGTTTTCGTAGACCGCCACCAGCTCGCGCTGCATGACGCGGCCGGCCGATTCCTCCGGATAGGTAAGCGCTTCCTCGATCGCGGCCCGGTCATCGGGCTCGAGCGCATCCAGCACCTCGCGCTGGTCGCCGGCTTCCATATCCTCGATGATCGCCACAGCATCGTCGGTCTCGAGATTGGCGGCGAGATCGGCGACCTGGACATTGTCGAGTTCGTCGACCAGCGCTTCGCGGACGAAGTCGTTCATCTCGGCAAGGACCTCGCCGTCGAGCATCTCCGACAGTACCGCGGCGAGATCGGCGCGCTGATCCCTGTCCACTTGCTCGAACAGGTCGGCGATATCGGCGGGATGGAGACGCCCGGCCAGTTCGCGCGCTGCCTCGTCGTCGCCCGATTCGAGCGAGCCGACAACGGCATCGACGAATTCGGGTTTCAGCCGGTCGTCTTTGTCGAGCTCGGTTTCGGCGTTTTCCGGTTCGGGAGCGTCCGTGGCCGTTTCATTCATCTGCGCCCTCCCCGTTTGGATGCCTGCCTCGGCAGCGCTTAGACCGAAAGCGAGGGGCTTGTCAGCCTTTCTTAGTCGCTCTTCCCTCGGGCGGCCGATCCGCTACATTACAGGCGATGTCCGATTACACGCTTTCCGTACTCGATCAGTCGCCCATCGCCGAAGGCCGGACGTCCGCCGATGCGATCACCGATACGCTCGATCTCGCGCGCCTGACGGATGCGCTCGGCTATCATCGCTATTGGATCGCCGAACATCATGCGAGCCCGGCGCTCGCCGGCGCGGCGCCCGAAGCGCTGATCGGCCCAATCGCGCAGGCCACGAACCGAATACGCGTCGGCTCGGGCGGCATCATGTTGCCGCACTATTCGCCGTTCAAAGTCGCCGAGACATTCGCACTGCTCAGCGCTCTGGCGCCCGGGCGCATCGATCTCGGCCTTGGCCGCGCACCGGGCGGCGACGGGCGGATCATGATGGCGCTGCAGCGGGACCGCAGCCGACGGATGCCGCATGACGATTTTCCCAATAACCTCGCCGAGCTGATGGCCTATTTCGATGGGACGCTGCCCGAGGACCATCCCTTTGCGCCGCTGACCGAAACGCTCCCGTCGGGCGGCGGGACGCCGGAAATATGGCTGCTCGGTTCGTCGATGGACAGCGCGCTCTGGGCGGCCGAGGCCGGGCTACCCTATTGTTTTGCCGATTTCATCAATCCCGAAGGCATGGGCATGACGGCCGAGTATCGCAAGCGCTTCAGGCCCTCGGTGCGGCTCACCGAACCGCGTGTGATGGTCGCCAGTTGGGTGATCGCGGCCGACACAGGCGAGGAAGCTGTCCGGCTCGGTAAGCCCGCGGCGATGCTCGGCGCACTGCTCAGGCGCAATGTGCTGATTCCCGTGCCGTCGATAGATACCGCCGAAGACTGGCTTGCGAAGAACCCGGCGGCGCTCGAGAGCCGCAAACGCCGCGTCATCCTCGGCACGCCCGCCGAGTGCCGGACCGCGATCGACGACGTTGCCAGCGACTATGGCGCCGATGAAATGATGCTCGTCAACATCATGGGCGATCATGCAGCCCGGCGGGACAGCTACCGATTGATTGCCGAAGAATATGGGCTGGCGCCGCGCGCCAAGGCTGCCTAGGGACTGCGCAACAGCGATTCATCAGGAGAATTCCCCAATGTCCGACACCCTCACCATTACCCTCGACGGCGGCGATGTCGTCATTACGCTGCGCCCCGATCTCGCGCCCAACCATGTTGCGCGCATCACCGAGCTTGCCAAGGACGGCTTTTACGACGGCGTCGTCTTCCACCGCGTGATCCCGGGCTTTATGGCGCAGGGCGGCGATCCGACGGGCACCGGGATGCACGGGTCCGACAAGCCGAACCTCGAACAGGAATTCAACAGCGAACCGCATGTCCGCGGCACTTGCTCGATGGCCCGCGCGCAGGACCCGAACAGCGCGAACAGCCAGTTCTTCATCTGCTTCGACGATGCCGAATTTCTCGATGGTCAATACACCGTCTGGGGTCAGGTCACGTCCGGCATGGAACATGTCGATGCGCTGCCCAAGGGCGAACCGCCGGCCGAACCCGGCGTGATCAAATCGATGACCGTCGGCTAGGCATATGGCCAATCCCGTCACCCTGATCACCGGCGCGTCGAGCGGGCTCGGCCGGCTCTTCGCCCGCGCCTGCGCGGCGCGCGGCGACCGGGTGGCGCTGGTCGCGCGGCGCAAGAACCGGCTCAACAAGCTGGCCGAGGAACTGGGGCCGGACACGATCATCATAACCGAGGATCTGAGCGACTATGACGCCGCCGATGCCATTGTCGAGGCGATCGAGGACGAGGAGACCTATGTCGGGACGCTGATCAACAATGCCGGTTTCGGCGCACGCGGCGAATTCCAGAATCTGGCGATCGGCGATCAGACCGACATGCTGCAGGTCAACGCCATTGCGGTCACCCAGCTTTGCCACCGCGTCATTCCGGCCATGATCGCAGTGGGCGGCGGATCGATCCTCAACGTCGCTTCGACGGCGGCGTTCCAGGCCGGGCCCGGCATGGCTGTCTATTATGCGAGCAAGGCCTTCGTGCTCTCACTCTCCGAAGCGCTGCACGAGGAACTGATGCCGCACAATATCGCGGTGACGGCCCTGTGCCCGGGCGCCACCAAGACCGAATTCGCCTATCGTGCGGACATGGCTGAAACGACCCTGTTCGAAAAATTTGCAGGCGAACCGGAAGCGGTCGTGAAAGCCGGGCTGGACGGCTTGGCCAAGAACAAGGCGATCGTCGTCCCGGGCTTTCTCAACAAGGCCATGGTTCAGTCGAACCGGGTGACACCGCGCAGCGTTACGCGCGAGCTGGTGAAATTGCTTCAGCGATAGCCTGGCCGGGGGCTTCGCCGCTGTTGGCCTGGCGGCAGACGCGGCTGAACAGCCAGTCGTGGAACAGCTTGACCGGCTTGCGTCGCAGCGCCGACCGCCGGCACGAGAACCAATAGCTGTACGGGCTTTCCACTTCGGTATCGAACAGCCGGACGAGCCGTTCGTCCTCGGCGTCCTGCAAATGCGAATCGAGCATGAAGGCAACGCCCAGTCCCTGCGCTGCCGCATCGAGCATGAGCTGGCCGGAATCGAAATGATCCTCGGCGGCGGGCTCAAGATTCGGATAACCGATGGCGTTGCGCCAGTAATGAAAGGTTTCGGGCATATCCCGATGCAACAGGATGGTCAGCCCGGCAAGCTGCTCGGGCTCGGTCACCGGCGCGCCGCGCACTTTGAGCCCCCGCGCACCAATCGGCGTGATGATATTATGATCGATTTTGCGCGAATAGAGGCCCGGATCGATCGACTGGGCCAGGGTGATCGCCGCGTCCAGCCCGTCGCCGAGACGCGCCGTGCCATGGGCGGCCGTATCGATATCGATATGAAGCTCCGGATGCATCTCGCGCAATTCCGGCAATTCCCCGATCAGCCGCTGCGACGCAAAAAGCGGCAATACGCCGAGGCGCAGCCGGACGAGATCCGCCTGTCCGGTCGACACCTCGATCGCGTTGGCCAGCTCATCCAGCGGACCGGATACACGCCCCAGCAGCGCCTCGCCTTCTTCTGTCAGGACCATCGCATGGTGGCGGCGTTCGAACAGCGAACGGCCGAGAAAATGCTCTAGATTCTGGACTCTACGGCTGAGCGCGGGCGAAGAGAGCGAGAGTTCTTCGGCGGCCGATTTCACCGATCCGAGTCGCGCGACCTGCACAAAGGCCTCGATGGCCGTCAAAGGCGGCAATCTGCGCATCTCGTCGCTCCTTCCCTGACACCAGTCATATCTCGAACCGGTAAATAGTGAGTTGCATTTTATGCAATCCTTAGCAAGTTTTTCGCACTTGCACAATTGCAAATTGAAACCCAATTAGGTGGGGCCTTATCAGGCATCCTCTCCTAAGACCCTTCGGGCCGGCCTTGCCCCTCTTGGCCGGCCCGTTTTTTTTGCGCGGTCCAATGGGTTGTCAGGGAACGGTTCGCATTGCGCGCCATGGTCCCTATGTAGGTTGCTCCACTGCCACGGAGTCCTCATGGCCGACACCGAAACCCCCGCCGCCACCAAAGAGCACAAACTACAGGTCGCCAATGCGCGCCCCGAAGATTCCGGCCGCGGACTTGCGCGCATGTCGCGCGAAACCATGGGCGCACTCGGCCTGACCGAAGGCGATGTCGTTTCGATCACCGGCAAACGCACGACGCCGGCCCGCGCGGTCCTGCCCTATCAGGAGGATGAGGGCCTCGCGATCCTGCGTATCGACGGTTTGCAGCGCGCCAATGCGGGTGCCGGATCCGGCGATTTCGTCACCGTGGCGAAGACCGAATCCCAACCGGCGAAGAAGGTGGTATTCGCGCCTGCGCAGCGCAATCTGCGCCTGCACGGCAATGCCGAGGCGCTCAAGCGCAGTTTCGGCATGAAGCCGCTGACCAAGGGCGATGTCGTCGCCACGGCGGGCCAGCGCCCCGTCGAGCGCGGCGATATGCCGCAGCAGCTGCGCCAGATGATGAACGCGCCTGCTTATGCGCTGCAGGAGGTGCGGCTTGTCGTAGCGGCGACGACGCCCAAGGGCATCGTCCATATCGACGAAAATTCGGTCGTCGAGCTGAAGGCCGAATATACCGAACCGACCGAGGCGCGCCGCGCGGACGTCACCTATGACGATCTGGGCGGCCTGGGCGAAACGATCGACCAGGTGCGCGAAATGGTCGAGCTGCCGTTGCGTTACCCGGAGCTGTTCCAGCGCCTGGGCGTCGAACCGCCCAAGGGCGTATTGCTCCATGGCCCGCCCGGCACGGGGAAAACGCTGCTCGCCCGCGCGGTCGCCAATGAAAGCGATGCGGAGTTTTTCCTGATCAACGGCCCCGAAATCATGGGTTCGGCCTATGGCGAGAGCGAGAAGAAACTGCGCGAGGTGTTCGAGCAGGCGGCCGAGGCGCAGCCATCGATCGTCTTTATCGACGAGATCGATTCGATCACGCCCAAGCGCGACAAGGTGGCCGGTGAGGCCGAAAAGCGCCTCGTCGCCCAATTGCTGACACTGATGGACGGGCTGCAAACGCGCGCCAACCTCATCGTCGTCGCGGCCACCAACCGGCCCGATGCGATCGACGAAGCGCTGCGGCGGCCCGGACGGTTCGATCGCGAAATCGTTATCGGCGTACCCGACGAAGACGGCCGTCGCGAGATATTGGCGATCCACACGCGCGGCATGCCGCTCGCCGACGATGTCAGCCTAAAATCGCTGGCGCGGCAGACCTACGGTTTCGTTGGCGCCGATCTCGGCGCGCTGACGCGGGAAGCGGCGATCGAGGCCGTGCGCCGGATTATGCCGAAGCTCAATCTGGAAGAGCGCACCGTGCCGACCGAGGTGCTCGACGAGCTTTCGGTCGACCGGTGCGATTTCGAGGAGGCCCTCAAGCGTATCCAGCCCTCGGCGCTCCGCGAAGTGATGGTGCAGGCGCCCAATGTCGGCTGGGACGATATCGGCGGGCTGGATGACGTACAAAAGCGCCTGAAGGAAGGCGTCGAGCTGCCGCTCAAGGACCCGGACGCCTTCCGCCGACTCGGTATCCGACCCGCCAAGGGTTTCCTGCTTTACGGCCCGCCTGGCACCGGCAAGACGTTGCTCGCCAAAGCGACGGCGCATGAATCGAACGCCAATTTCATCGCAACCAAATCGTCCGACCTCCTGTCCAAATGGTATGGCGAAAGCGAGCAGCAGATCGCCCGCCTCTTCGCCCGGGCGCGGCAGGTCGCACCGACGGTGATCTTTTTCGACGAGCTGGACAGCCTCGTCCCGGCGCGCGGCGGCGGCCTTGGCGAACCGCAGGTTACCGAACGGGTCGTCAATACGATCCTCGCCGAGATGGACGGGCTGGAAGAGCTGCAATCGGTGGTCGTGATCGGCGCCACCAACCGGCCCAATCTGATCGACCCGGCCCTGCTGCGGCCAGGCCGGTTCGACGAGATGATCTACGTACCGGTTCCCGAAGCCGCCGGACGGCGCCGCATACTGGCGATCCACACAGCGACGATGCCGCTTGGCGAGGATGTCGATCTGGATGCGCTGGCCGAGCGGACGGACCGCTTCACGGGCGCCGATCTGGAAGACCTGACGCGCCGCGCGGGCCTCTACGCCCTGCGCCGCTCGCTCAAGGCCGACACGGTTACGATGGCCGACTTCGAAGCGGCGCTTCGTGATACGCATGCGAGCGTCACCAGCGAAATGGAACGCGAATATGAGGTGATGGCCGCGAAGCTCAAACAGGATTCGCTGGCGATCAACCCGATCGGCTTCATCGCACCGGGCATGCTCAGCCCGGTCAAAGAGGCCAAGCATGAGTAGCGCGCTTATTCGTCAGACTCGACCTTAGCGGTCGAGCGCGGCGCCGGGTTCAGTTTGTCAAAATTTCCCTCTCGGGAAATCGCCGCACCAGCCCACTCCCCCTCCCGGCCTCCCACAGGGTAAACTTATTGGGAGGCCGGGAGGGGGAGTGGGCTGGTGCGGCGCTCGACCGATAGGTCGAGTCTGACGAATGAAGACCTCGCCGACTAATTCTCAAGCTTGAATGCGGACCAGATCGTGAGGAGCCCAAAAAGCGCCACGCACACCAGAAACGGCAGCGGCATCGAAACGCCGTAGATCAGCACGCCGAGGGCCGGCGCCGCGATGAAGGCCATGCCGTTTACCGAGGCGACCATGCCGGCGACCTGACCCTGCTCGGCGCGGCTCACGGCGAGCGATGCGCCGCTGGTAAAGCCCGGCCGGAACAGCCCCATGCCGAGCGAGGCGATGGCGAAGCCCAAGGTTATGCCGTGCAGCGTCGTGATGAAGGCCATGATCAGGCAGCCCGCCGCGCCAAGCACGAACCCCCAGATTACGAGCCGCTTGGGCGGCGCCTTCATCTGCGGGATCAGTCCCCACTGCGCGAGCAGGGTCGCGCCGGCGCCAGCCATCAGCACGATGCCGATCGCCTGCTGCGCCTCGTTGAGCGGCACGGACAGCCGGTCGATAATCAGAAAGCCGATCACGCCGAGAAATGCCGCATGACCATGACCGCCGATCACGCCGACGATCATCCAGGGCAGCGTCCGCCGGTCCCGCCAGCGCAATCGCTCGCCGGCAATACCACCGTCATCGCCCTCGTCATCCTCGGCGAGCGCCGAGGCTCCTGACATGCCGCCGATCGACGGCTCGCTCGAGATGACCCCGCGCGCTTCATGCCGCGGCATATCGTTGGGCAGGAGCAGCGCGACGGCCAGCCAGACCAGACACCCCAATAGAGCGAAGACGATCAAGGGCCCCGCCAGACCACCCGTCATCGGCAACACGAAGGCGGGCGCGAGCGCCGGACCGATAATCGTACCCAGTCCAAACGAGGAGGCTATGACCGCCAGGGCCGATGTCCGGTTTTCGCGATCCGTGCGCGCCGCGACATAGGCCTGCACCGCGGGCGGAGCGGCCGAACCGAAGCCGCCATAGAGGCTGCGCGCAATCGCGAAGATGATGAAGGTCGTGGCCGGCAGGAGCCATCCGACCAACCCCATCCACAATATCACGCCGCAGATCGCCATCGACGCGATGAAACCGACCGTACCGAGCAGCATCAGCGGCTTGCGCCCGCGCCGGTCCGACTGCCGGGCCCAATAGGGCGCCATCAGCACCCAGAGCAGTGCCGACCATGTATAGGCCAGCGACACCCAGAAATCGGGTATGTCGAGCGCCCGCCCGATCGTCGGCATGACCGATTGCATGGCCGTATTGCCCGCCGCAGCGGTCAACATGACGAGAAACAGCACGGCGAACCGGTCGCGGCGAATCTGGATGGCCGGCGTATCGGACATCAGAACGGGCAAGTGGCAGGAAAAAGGCGATGATCGGCGGCAAGCATGCGGGTTCCCTTAACGGCAACCAGGCCCCTGCGATAGTGACCAATGACTTGCCATCGGCGCGCGCATTTGCGAACGCGGGCGCAACAAATTTACAAGAAATCGGAAACTAATGACCCACACCGTCTCCAATGTGACCGAGCGCAAACCCCTGTCGCGCATTCGCGGCCCCGGCCCGCTCGCCCTGTTTTTCAAGGGGTTCCTCAAACACCCGGTCATGGTGGGGTCGGTGATCCCGTCGTCGAAAAGGCTGATCGACAAGATGCTCGCACCGGTCGATTGGGAGAATACGAAGCTCTTTGTCGAATATGGCCCCGGCGTCGGCACCTTCTGCCGCCCGATCCTCGACCGGCTGGCGCCCGATGCGGCACTGATCGCCATCGATACCAATCCCGATTTCGTCGATTATCTGAAGCGCGACATCCGTGATCCGCGCTTTCATGTCGTAAACGGCTCGGCCGCCGATGTGGAATCGATCGTCGCGGACAAAGGCTTCGACAAGGCCGATTATGTCGTGTCCGGCCTGCCCTTTTCCACGCTTCCGGACGGGGTCGGCGAAGAGATCGGCGCAGCGACCGGACGCGTCGTGCGACCGGGCGGTGCGTTCCTCGTCTATCAATTTTCGCCCAAATGCCGGGACTATATCGAACCGAATTTCGACCGGATCGAGAAGGATCGCGAATGGTGGAACATCCCGCCCGCCGTGCTCTTCTGGGGCTGGAAGGACGAAGCCTAGCCCGTCCCAGGAACGGAGCTACTGCCCGTCGATGCCGAAATTCAGCCGGCGCGTGACATTGTAATCCAGCACCGACATCAAAAAATAGGATAGCCGGCCCTTGATCCGGGTCCATAATGTCTGGCGGGCGGCGTGTCTTTCGGGCGTTATCCGGACACTGTCCGCGATTTCGCCATCGACAAAGCGGCGCATCGCGTCCGCGAAACCCGCATCGCGGATGCGCAGCATCACTTCGAGATTCAGATACAGGCTGCGGACGTCGAAATTGGCCGAGCCGATATAGACGATATCGTCGATTACATAGAGCTTCGTATGCAGCATCATCGGCTGATATTCGTAGATCTCGGTATCGGGCAGCAGGTAGCGATACCGGTTGCGCGCGGCTGCGATGGTGACATTGTTATCGGTCCTGGCCGCCGTGATAACGCGCGACCGGCCGTGCCGCGCCGCCTGCCGGATTGGCCGCAATAGCGGCGCATAGGGCGCGAAATAGGCCGCCACGACATCCACCCGGTCCGCTGCACCGAAATCGTTCTGCAGCGCCTGCGCCCAGGGGCTGAGTTCCCGCGTCGGGCCGCCGAGCAACAGACGGACCGCGCCATCCTGTTCGTGATGGCGCCGCAGGATCGCACGCAAGCCTTCCATTTCGGATCGCCTGTCCATCGACCAGGACAGAATCTCGTCGAAATAGGCCGCCAACCGCCCGGCGACAGGCCCTTCGACCGCCAACCCCAGGTCCCGCCAGCCATCCTCGGTGCGATTCGCGGCGAAATAGGAGTGCTCGACATTGAACCCGCCGATCAAGGCTTTGTCACCGTCGGCGATCGCCATCTTCTGGTGATTGCGCAGCAGATAGCGGCGGCTGCGTTTGGGTTCGTATCGGCAGAAAATACAATCGCTGGCGGCCAACGGCGCGAAGAACGCATCGCTTGCCCTGGCGCTGCCGAAACCGTCAACCAGCAGCGCGACACTCACCCCGCGCTGCTGGGCTGCGACCAAGGCGTCGCGCACCCGGGTGGAGGCTTCATCCTCGACGAAGATATAATAGAGCAGCTTGATACTCTGTTGCGCGCCTTCGATCAGCGCAATCAGCGCATCGAGCCGTTCGGGCCCGTCGGCAAGCAGCCGGAACCGATGGCCGCCGATCGACGGCAAGGGATAATCCGATATCTCCCGGTCTGCCATGCGCCCGCTCTAGGCCGCAATCGGCAGGGGCTGCAAGCCGCGCCTTTTCTTGACAATCGGGGGTCCCGCGCCTATTTCGCCGCTCTTCCCGTTTTGCTGAATAATGGAAACAAGCCATGGCGCGCGTAACCGTCGAAGATTGTGTCGACAAGATCCCCAACCGTTTCGATCTGGTGCTGCTGTCCGCACAGCGCGCCCGTCAGATTTCGGGCGGCGCCGAACTCACGCTCGATCGCGATCGGGACAAGAACCCGGTCGTCGCCCTGCGCGAAATCGCCGAACAGACGGTGAAACCGAAGCATCTCGAAGAGGCGCTCATCCAGAGCCTGCAGCGCGTGCAGATCGACGACGAGGAAGCGCCCGACGAGGTTGGTTCGCTGTCCCAGTCGGCCGAGGCACTGCGCCTGACCGCGTCCGCGCCGCCGCGCAACACCAATGTCGCGGCCGATTATGACGGCTGATCGCCGCACATAGCTGCAACGAAAAAGGCCCGCTTCGCGCGGGCCTTTTCATGTCGGCATATTATTTCGGGCTATTCGGCGGCTTCCGCCACGACATCGCTTTGATCGACCCATAACAGATCATGCCAGTCGAGCGCCCGGCCGTCATGCGCATGGACGCGGATCCGCTGAACCGGCTGACGGTCGCGCTCGTCGCACAGAACGGGGTTGGACGGCACGCCGATGCCCCATTGCTCGCCCCATTGCCGCAGGGCGATCATCGCCGGCAGCAGCGCCTCGCCCTTTTTCGTCAGCTTATATTCGATCTTGCGGCGATCGTCGGCGCAGGGCTGGCGCTCCAGGATTTCGCTCTCGACGAGCCGGCCGAGCCGGTTGGCGAGGATGTTACGCGCAATGCCCAGATTGGACTGCATCTCCTCGAAATGCTTCAGCCCATTGAAAGACGCGCGAAGAATCATAAATGACCAACGCTCGCCCATCGCCTGCAAAGCACAGGGGAGCCCGCATTCGTCGTCGCCGATATCGCCAAGTGGTTCTGTGAGTTTGCCCATTACCTAATCAGCCTACTGCAAAAGTCCGGATTCGCAAAATCATTGCCCTAATACGTTTTTAGTTGCAACTTAAAATCGAATCAATTAGGTAGTGATTCGCAACTTAAAGTGGAAGACCGAAACCATGCAACAATTTCTGATCGCGCTCGTGTCTTTCGCGAGCACCATGGCGCTGCTCGCGGCTACCGCCGCATAGCCAGTGCCTTCTTTCTAACCCCCTCCCATAGGAAGATCGTCATGCAACGCTCCCTCTCCCTCATTTTCTCCCTGATGACCGTCGCTCTTCTCTTCACCGCGACCGGCGCGGAGGCCCGTACGCCCTATCAGGTGACGCTCGCCGAAGCGACCGACGAGCGCGTGCTCGTCATCCGCAACGCCGCATGGGTGTGCGACGGCACGGAATGTACGACCGACGGCGCGCGCAGCCGACCGGCTAATGTCTGCCTGTCGGTGGTCCGCGAACTCGGCGCGGTTACGTCCTTCGTCGTCGACAGCGAAGCGATGTCGGAAGACGATCTCGCCCGCTGCAACGAAGCGGCCAGCTAAGCTCCCCGCAGCCACTAAATTGGTTGCATTATTTCAGCACCCGGCCATCTTGGTCGGGTGCTGAGACAATATGAACTCATCGAACGGGTCAAAAGCTACGACCCGAATGCCGACGAGGCGCTGATCAACCGCGCCTATGTCTTCTCGGTCAATGCCCATGGCACGCAGAAGCGCGCCTCGGGCGATCCCTATTTCAGTCATCCCGTCGAGGTGGCCGGTATCCTGACCGACCTGCGGCTCGACGACGAAACGATCGCGACCGCGATCCTCCACGATACGATCGAGGATACGGTCGCCACCCAGGACCAGATCGAGGAACTATTCGGCGAGAATGTTGCGCGCCTCGTTGACGGCGTCACCAAGCTCTCGACGATCGAAGCGCAGTCCGACACCGAGCGGGCAGCAGAAAATCTGCGCAAATTCCTGCTCGCCATGTCGGGCGATATCCGGGTGCTGCTCGTCAAGCTGGCCGACCGGCTGCACAACATGCGCACGCTCCACTATATCAAGAATGACGAGAAGCGTCGCCGCATCGCGCGCGAGACCATGGATATCTATGCGCCGCTCGCCGAGCGGATCGGCATGTACGAATTCATGAAAGAGATGCAGACGCTCGCCTTCCAGCATCTCGAACCCGATGCCTATGAATCGATCTCGACCCGGCTCAACCGGCTGCGCGAAGGCGAAGGCGCGGCGACGATCGAACGCATCGCCGAAGAGCTGAAAATCGTGCTCGGCAGCCATGGCGTCGATGCCGAGGTGACGGGCCGCGAGAAACACCCCTATTCGATCTGGCGGAAAATGGCCGAACGGCACGTCTCGTTCGAAACGCTGACCGATGTGATGGCATTTCGCGCGATCGTGCCCGATCTTGCCGACTGCTACCGCGCCCTCGGTATCCTCCATGAAAAGTGGCACATGGTTCCGGGCCGCTTCAAGGATTATATCTCGACGCCGAAGCGCAACGGCTATCGCTCGATCCACACCTCGATCCAATATGGCGAGGATCGGCGGATCGAGATCCAGATTCGCAGCCAGGCCATGCACGAACAGGCCGAAAACGGCCTCGCCGCGCATTGGAGCTATAAACAGGGCGACCGGCCCGACGGCCAGGCGAGCTGGCTGCGCGATCTCATCGAAATTCTCGAGACGACGGAAAGCCCCGAAGAGCTGCTCGAACATACGCGCATGGCGATGTACCAGGATCGCATCTTCGCCTTCACCCCGGCCGGCGAGCTGATCAAATTGCCCAAGGGCGCGACGGTCGTCGATTTCGCCTTCGAAGTGCATACCGATCTCGGCAAGCAGACGGTCGGCGCCAAGGTGAACGGCCGGGTCGTGCCATTGCGCACGCAGCTCGAAAATGGGGATCAGGTGCGTATCCTGCGCTCGGACAACCAGCATCCCGATCCCGGTTGGCTGAGCTTCGTCGTCACCGGCAAGGCGCGCGCGGCGATCCGCCGCTTCGTCCGGCAGAAAAAGCATGAGGAAACCGTTTCGCTCGGGCGGAAGATGTTCGACCAGGTCGTCGCCCGCCTCCCCGCCCCGCTTGGCCGCGGCGCAACCAAGGCCGCTCTGAAACGGCTGAAGCTCGCCAAGGAAGAGGCGCTGATGGAGAAGATCGCGCGCAAGGAGATCGACGACCGCGCGCTGATGGAGGCACTGATGCCCGGCATGGGGACGGGTGACCTGCACAGCGCGGTCCCGCCCAAGGGGCAGGCGATTTCGATCAAGGGGCTGACGCCGGGCGTCGCCTTCCAGCTCGCCGAGTGCTGCCACCCGATCCCCGGCGACCGCATCGTCGGCATCCGGCGCACCGGCGAGGATATCGAGATTCACACCATCGATTGCGACACGCTGGCCGACGGCAACGACGCCGACTGGCTGGCGGTCAATTGGGGTGATGGATCGGATGGCGGCACCGTGCCGATGCGCGTCGTCCTCAAAAACGAACCCGGTTCGCTCGCGGTGATGGCCGGCATCTTCGGCACGCACGGCGCCAATATCCTCAACGTGAAGCTCGAAAATCGCGACGGCAGCTTCCACAGCTTCTGCGTCGATATCGAAGTCCATGACCGCGCCCATTTGATGCGCATTCTGGCTGCATTACGTGCGGCGGATTGTGTGAGCCAGGCGGAGCGGGTTTAGGGCGTCGGCCTCCGATGTCTGGATGACAGCTATTGGACGGGAGGCGGTCATGCAGGATCGTCCGATTCACGTTGAATGTGACCCGGACGATCGAGTGGCAAGACGCTATTCCTCGATAAACCTCAGCAGATCTGCGTTGATGATCTGGGGATGGGTTGCAAACAGGCCGTGTGACAAGCCTTCGTAGGTGATCAGTTCACCGTTCTGCAGAAGCTCGATGGTCTCGCGAGCGGTATTGTCTACAGGGACGATCTGATCGTCTTCGCCATGCATGACAAGAACCGGCTGTTCAATTGAGCGAAGGTCTGCGGTGAAGTCCGTTTCCGAGAAGGCGCGGATGCTGTCATATTGGGCTTTTGCACCGCCGTTCATGCCTTGGCGCCACCAGTTCTGGATCAGGCCTTGGCTCACCTCTGCGCCCTCGCGATTGAAGCCGTAAAATGGGCCTGACGGGATATCGAGGAAGAACTGAGCGCGATTGGCAATCAGAGCCTCGCGGAATCCGTCAAAGACTTCGACAGGGATGCCGCCAGGATTTGCCTCGGTTCTTGCCATGATCGGGGTAACGGCGCCGATCAGGACTGCCTTGGAAACCCGGCCCGGCTCGGCTCGGGCGACATAGCGTGCAACCACGCCGCCGCCAGTCGAATGTCCAATATGCACGGCGTTTCTGAGGTCGAGAGCGCTCGCCAAGTCGATCACGTCATTGGCGTAAGTGTCCATGTCGTTGCCGCTATCGGTTTGATCGGAGCGGCCATGGCCACGGCGGTCAAGCGCGATGACACGATACCCTTCATTCAGAAAAAAGAGCATCTGGTTATCCCAATCATCGGCGCTCAGCGGCCAGCCATGGTGGAAGACGATTGGTTGAGCATCTCGCGATCCCCAGTCCTTGTAGAAGATTCGGGTTCCATCACGGGTTGTTACAAATGACATAGCTTGTTCTCCTTGGCTGGCTTCAATTTGATCGTTGGCGTTGGCAGGAGCCGGAGCAACGACAAGTGTTGCAGCGGTTGCGGCGGCGGAAAGGAACGACTTGAGCATCTGACTTCTCCTTTTATATATCACAATAACAGTTATCGCGATAAGTGATGACTTGCATATGATGCCTTGAAAAGCGCACGTCAATGAATATATTTATCGCACGAATTGTTATTGCGATAAATTATTGATTTCGCCTCGGTAATTTTTGAGAGAGTCCATGACAAAGCCACAGATGACAACGCCGCCGCCGCTTGATCAGCATGTTTGCCACGCAATCTATACGACGAATTTGGCGATTCAGCGGGTCTACAAACCCGTTCTTGATGCCTTGGGGATCACCTATCCGCAGTATCTGGTGCTTAACCTTCTATGGGAGCGTGATGGCCAGGCTGTTACAAAGCTTGCAGATCAGCTGGACCTGGACCCCAGCACACTTACTCCGCTGCTCAAGCGGCTCGAAGGATCTGCGCTCGTCAGACGGACGCGCAACCCAAAGGATGAAAGGCAGGTTCTTATTGGCTTGACCGCCCAAGGGCGAAGCCTACGTGAGCGCGCGGGCTGCGTCAGCGAGACGATGATCGAGCAGTCCGATATGTCTATGGAAGAGCTGCTGGATTTGAACGAGCGGATCCATGATCTGTTGGGGCGGCTGACAAAACGCTGAGAATCCCACCGTCGGCGTGCGAAGTGCGATTATGGGTCGAAGCCGGTCATTCAGATTGGTACGGCAATGCTGCTGGCGCCCTACCCCACTGGCGACTTCGCACGGGCCGAGCTAGACCTTCTGTTATGACGCAATCTCCCGACGATATGACATATGGGCGCTATCTGGCGCTCGACCCGCTGCTCTCGGCCCAGCATCCGATTTCCGGGCGGCACGACGAGATGCTGTTCATCATCATCCACCAGACCAAGGAACTGTGGCTCAAGCAGATCATCTTCGAGATGGAGCAGGCGCTGGCGCTGGTGCGCGAGGATGCGCTGGTGCCGGCCTATAAGGGGCTGGCGCGGATCAGCCGGATCCAGGCGGTGATGACGTTGAGCTGGGATGTGCTCGCGACGATGACGCCGGCCGATTATACGCGCTTCCGCAACGTGCTGGGCACGAGTTCGGGTTTCCAGTCCGCGCAGTTCCGCCAGGTGGAATTCATGCTCGGCCTCAAGGATGCGAGCCATCTCAAACATCAGGAAGAGGACAGTCCGGAGCAGCGCGCGATGCGCGACGCACTGAACGCGCCGAGCCTGTGGGACGAAGCAAACCGGGCGGCGGCGCGGGCGGGCCTCGATATTCCGGCCGATGTGCTGGAACGCGACTGGACGCAGGCCTATCAGCCAAGCGAGGCGGTCGAAAATGCCTGGGCCACCGTCTATCGGGACACGGAGCGCTGGTGGGAGCTTTATCAGCTCGCGGAAAAGCTGGTCGATATGGACGATGCGATGGCGAGCTGGCGGCACAAGCATGTGGTGACGGTGGAGCGCGTGATCGGCGGCAAGCGCGGGACGGGCGGTACGGCGGGTGTGCCCTATCTGCAATCGACGCTGTCGAAGCGCGCTTTTCCCGAACTGTGGAGCCTCCGGACGCAGCTCTGAGCCGGATCGTCATAGCGCTGCAACGCTGGCAGGAGATAAAGGCGCAAAAGAAAGGGACTCGCGATGACGATCATGATGGACAGACGGCTTCTCCTGCAAACCGGGCTTTTCGGGCTGGGCGCGCTCGCCACGCCGGCCGGAGCGCGGCTGATTTCGGCGCGGGGCTTTACCCATCAGGTCGCGTCTGGCGAGCCCTCGGCAAGGTCGGTTTTGCTCTGGACGCGCTACGTCTCGGAAGGCGAGCCAATGCTGCGCGCGGAGATCGCCGAGGATGCCGAATTCGGGCGGATCGTCGGTCGCGCGGAAACCCCGGCGCGCAATGCACATGATTTCACCGCCAAGGCGACGGTCGACGGGCTCGCGCCGAACCGCTGGTATTTCTACCGCTTCGTCGCGCCGGACGGGACGGCCTCTCCGATCGGGCGCACGCGGACGCTGCCCGACGGCCCGGTCAGCCAGTTCACACTCGGCGTCTTTTCCTGCTCCAATTTCCGCTTCGGCCATTTCAACGCCTATGCGCACGCCGCGGCGCGCAGCGATATCGATCTGATGATCCATACCGGCGACTATTTCTATGAATATGAAATGGGGCGCTATCCGAGCGAGGAACGGGCGCTGGCCGGGCGCGATCTCATGCCGTCATACGAGACGCTGGCGCTCGCCGATTACTGGCTGCGTTATGCCACCTATCGCGCCGATCCGGACCTGGCCGCGCTGCATCGCAATTTCCCGATGATTGCACGCTGGGACGATCACGAGATTACCAACGATCCCTGGGTCGGCGGGGCGGAGAACCACCAGCCCGACGAAGGCGACTGGGAGGCGCGCAAGCGCATGGCGCTGCAGGCCTATCGGGACTGGATGCCGGTCTCCGGCGCGCCCTGGGACAGCTATCGGATCGGCGATCTCGCCACCATCATCCTGCCCGAAACGCGGATCACGGCGCGCAGCGAACAGCTCGATTATGCGGCAGCGGTCGGCGACGGCAGCGCGGTCGCCGAAAGCCTGGAAACCTTTCGCGACGGGCCTTGGGCCGACGAGGGTCGTACGATCATGGGCGCGGAACAGGAGGCCTGGGCTGCCGCTGAAATGGCCGCCTCGACCGCATCGGGCACACGCTGGCAGGTCCTCGCCCAGCAGGTCATTATGGGACGAACGCATTTCCCGCTGCCGCTGGCCGAGGAAATCGCGCAAAGCGACAACGAGCTCGTGCAGCAACGCGCGCGGCTCTTCGCCGCCGCCACGCGCGCGGGCCTGCCGCTCAATCTCGATAGCTGGGACGGCTATCCGGCGGCCCGTTCGCGTGTCCTGCGCGCCGCACAGGAAGCCGAGGCCAATCTCCTAGTGCTGACCGGCGATACGCATAATGCCTGGGCCTACGACCTGCAGCAGGATGGCGCGCCGGTCGGTGTCGAATTCGCTGGCCAGAGCGTCACTTCGCCCGGATTCGAGGGATTGCTGCCGCAGGTGCCGCCATCCGCACTGGCACAAGCGATGGTCGAAGCCAGCCCGGATATGCGCTGGGCGAACACGTCGCAACGCGGCTATCTGACCGTGACACTCACGCCCGACGCGGCGCGCGGCGAATGGCTGTTCATGGACACGATCCGGGAGCGCTCCACCGCCATCGCCGGCCGTCACGCCATGCAGGTGGCGCATGGCGCGCGGATGCTCGACGCATAGTAACGGACGCTAGTCGGAGGTCTGGATACCGCCGGTGAAGAGCTCATAACGCCGGCGCAGGTGGTGGCTCACCACCTGTCCCATCACCCGCTGCATGAGCTGTTGCCGCGCCGGAATGCCGACTCGCGTATTGCCGATCAGTACGGCGACCGCATAATCGCGCCCGTCCGGCGTCGTGAGGATGCCGACATCGTTATAGCCGGCCACCATGCCGTTGAGATTCTGACCGGTCCCGGTCTTGTGCCCGAACTGCCAGCCGTTCGGCACGCCGCCGCTCAACCGCCGCGGTCCGGTGCGCGAGGCGCGCATCGTATCGATCATCAAGCGGGTCGATTGCTCGGAGAGCAGCTCGCCCTGCG
Organism: Pseudomonadota bacterium; assembly: GCA_039819365.1. Taxonomy (GTDB): domain Bacteria; phylum Pseudomonadota; class Alphaproteobacteria; order Sphingomonadales; family Sphingomonadaceae; genus Parasphingopyxis. The sequence continues at coordinate 105,965 of JBCBSD010000005.1, read as the reverse complement.
CCAACCGGGCCAGTGCCTCGACCATGCCGTTGGGCGTCGCACCATCGACCGGATCGGCCAGATAGCGATCCATCGCCGCGCGGCGAAGGCTCTGTGCGAGATTGGAGCGAGCCGTGTAGAAGGCGCGGCCGCGGGCCATAGCCTGCCGCCATGTGAGACCTGCAATCCCGGCCTGCAATTCGCGTTCGCCAGGCCCGAAGCGCAGGCCTTCGAGATCGTTGCGCGCAAAAAAGGCGCGCACGGCATCCGGGCCACCCGCCAGCCAGAGCAATCGATCATTGGCGAGATTGTCGCTGCGCGTCATCGCCTGGACGAACAGCTCGCGGATCGGCGCCTGAAATCCGCCGCTGCCCATGCGCGACAGCATCGGCTGGTGGAACACAACCGCGTCTTCCGGCCGCACGCGCACCATCCGGTCGAGCGACATTTCGCCGCGATCGACCTGATCGAGCACGGTCATCGCGACCCAGGTCTTGCTCACGCTTTGCTGCGGCAACCAGCGTTCGCCGTTCCACGACACCGTCCAGCCTTCTTCGACATCGCGCACGGCGATCCCGACCTCGCCACTGAAATCGCGGCCCAGCGCCTCGATCGCCTCGGTCAGCTGGCGCGAGGGACCCCGCGGCATTTCCGCCCGCTCGGTGCGGGCCGGCTGGCGTGTTTCGGCCGGCGGCGGGGCGACATAGGGGGTGCTGGACTGCGTGCTCTGGGCAGCGGCCTGCGGGATGATGCCGCCACAGCCCGCCACGGGCAGCGCAATCAGCCCAGCAAACAGCACCCGACGGCAAATCGATGATATTCCAGCGGAAATCTTACTACGCATGACGGTCATTCCCTCGCAATTTCCGGCAAGCCCCCGCCCGCCGCTAGCGAACCAGTATAGGCGGGGCCGGCTTGCGCGCGAATGACCGAAGCCGCGCTTCGCAACAGCGCGCCGCAACCCTGAGTCGTTTCATCGTAATCGGAACAGATTGAACCCAGCATTACTCCCAGAAATAGGGATCGCGCGTCCGGTTGCCGGTGATCGTCTCGTTCATCGTCATCGGATCGTAGAGCCGGCCGCCGATCATCACATAGCGGATATCGTCGCTGTTCCGGATATCCACGGTCGGGTCGGTATCGAGAATTACCAGATCGGCGAGTTTGCCCGGTTCGAGACTGCCGATATCGCGTGCAAAACCGAGCGCCTCCGCCGGCACGATGGTCGCCGTGCGCAGCGCTTCGAGCGGACTCATGCCGCCGCGCGCAAAACTCCACATCTCCCAATGCGCGGCCAGCCCTTCCTGCTGGCCATGCGCGCCGATGCTGACCGGTACGCCCCGCTGGGCCAGCGCATGCGCCGCCGCGGCGGCCTCGTCGTCGACATAATCCTCTTCCGGCGCGATCGTCCGGCGCACCGAATTCGCCTGCAACACGCGCGGCGGCACGTGACGCGAGAGGATGGGGTGGCGCCAGACATCGGTATGCGCGCGCCAATAGGGGTCAGCGGCAAGGCCCGAATAGGTCACAACCAGCGTCGGCGTATAGCCGACATTGGTCTGGCCGAAGAAGCTCAGGACATCCTCGTAGAGCACCGCCTGCGGGATATTATGCTCGAGCGTCGTATTGCCGTCGGCGATCAGCGCCATATCCATGCCGAACAGCGACCCGCCCTCGGCGACGACGGCGATATCCTGTTCGATGGCGGCCGCAACGACCTGCTGGCGCTGCTCGCGGCGCGGCTGGTTGTAGTTTTTGATACTGTGCGCACCCTGCACCCGCAAGCGGCGGACATGCTGCTGCGCATCCTCCAGATCGTTGATCAGCGCGTACCGGCTCGGCGCCCGCGCACCATAGACGATCTCCGCGGTCGAGAAGATGCGCGGCGCGAGGATCATGCCGGTCCGCTGCATCTCGGCGGCCGGAAAGACATGGCTCGCCGTGTTCGAGGGGTCGTGCACCGTCGTCACACCGAGTGCGAGATGCGCGATCGTGTCCCAATTCTGCTGCGGAATGATATCGCCGACGCCGTACGGCCCGTGCGCATGGGCGTCGACCAGCCCGGGGATAATCGTTGCGCCAGCCACGTCGACCGTCTGATAACCGGCCGGAATGGTAGTGGTGTCCGCCGGACCGACGGCGGCGATCCGGTTGCCGTCGACGACAATCGTGCCGTTGTCGATGATGCCGCCATCCTCGCTCCGCATCGTGACGATGCGCGCGCCGGTGAAGGCGATCCGGCTATTGCCCTCGACCGCCTGCGCAGAAACGGCAAGCGAGACGCCGGTTGCCGGCGGCACGAAGTCCGGCCTTTCCTCGCCTTCGGCAGCCGGCGATGCCGGGAAAACGGTGTCGGCTGCGACTGTGTACAGCGTCGGCCCCAGCGACCAATGCAGCCGGTCGCCATTGTTGCTCCAGCTCAGATAGGTCGCGCCGTCGCCGCTGACGCGGACGATGGGCAGCGCGGTCGCATCGGCCTTGAGTTCGATATCCTGCGTGCCGCCCAGCATCGGCACGACGAAAGCGTTGTAATTCTCGGTAAAGGCCAGCGTATCGCCATCCGGCGATACCTCATAGCCGGTCACCAGCGCGCCCGAAGCATGGACGCGCCGGTCATTGCCCAACAGGTCCACACTAACCAGGCGTTGTTTGTTTTCCTCACTGACCGTCAGGAAAATCCGGTCGCCGGTTGCGCCGAAATGCGGGTTCGAACCGGTGTCCGTGACGCGCTCGGCCGTGCCGCCGGACGCGGACACGCGATAGATGCCGGGCCGCTCAGACCAATCACCGGACGTCAAAAATCCGCCCTCGCCCTTTTCGAACACGATGGTGGAGCCGTCGGGCGAGAAACGCGGATTGCGATAATGGCCGGGCTCGCTGGTCACCGCCCTGTCGCCGCCGCCATTGGCGTTCATCACGCGGACCTGGCCGAGACCCTCGTCTGTCCAGCGCACATAGGTGATCCGCCGTCCGTCGCGCGACCAGCTCGGGAACAGTTCGAACGCGTCGGTCTGGCTCGTCAGCCGGCGCGGCGAGCCGCCGCCGGTATTTCGGATATGGAGCCGCCCGAGACTTTCGAACACGACCTGCCGGCCATCGGGCGACACACTCGCAAAACGCGGCATACGCGTCGTGAATTGCGCCGGCGCAACCTCGATCTCCGGGCGCGGCGGATCGATAACGTCGCGGGTATCGGTAACGCGAAATGGTATCGTCTGCGCGTCGCCGCTGGCCACATCGACGCGGCGGATCTCGCCGCCCGCCCAGAAGACGATGCTCCGGCTGTCTGGCGTCCAGTCCATGCGCGGATAAGTGCCGTAAACGGTCCAGGTTTCCTGCATGTCGCGGTCGAGATCGGTATAGACGGCGCGCTCTTCGCCGCTGCGCAGGTCCTTGATCCAAAGCTGGGACTGGGTCCGCTCGCGCCGGACGAACGCCATATAGCGGCCATCGGGCGAAGGCCGCGGATTGAGCGCGCTGCCCTCGCCGTCGACGACCGTCTCGCGCTCGCCGGTCGCCATGTCGTAGCGCTCGACCGCGAAAAGCTGGGTGTTCGAATCCTGCGCATAGATAAACTGGTTGCCCGGCGTGGTGTTGCGGCTGAAATAGACGCCGCTGCCATCGGGCGAAAAGACCGGTTCGCCCAGATCCTTCTGGAAGTCCTCATTGGGCCGTTCGACGAGCTGCACGCCCGCGCCGCCCGAGACATGGTAGAGCCAGACTTCGCCCGTCCCGAGTGACCGTCCGGTCGTGAAATGCTTGCGCGCGACGATATATTGCCCGTCCGGCGACCAGTCGGGCTGGTTGAGCAGGCGGAACTCCTCATTCGTGACCTGGCGCATATTCGCGCCGTTCCGGTCCATCACCCAGATATTATCCCCGCCGCCACGATCCGAGGTGAAAGCGATGCGGCTGCCGTCCGGCGAGAAGCGCGGCTGCACCTCCCATGCGAGCCCGCTCGCGATCCGGGTCGGCGTGCCGCCCGCAATCGGCATGGTGTAGATATCGCCCAACAGATCGAACGCGATCGTGCCGCCGTCCGGGCTGACATCGACATTCATCCAGGTCCCTTCGGTCACGTCGATATTCACCGGCCGTGTCGGCAGCGGCGGGTTCGATACATCCCATTCAGGCGTTTCGTTCGCTTCCTCTTGGGCGGCGACCGGTGCGGCAAGCGTCAGCGCCAGAGCGCTGGCGGCGAACTTAAAAAGGCTGGCGCGCGACATGATATTCCCCTCCGAAGACATTTATGAGCGGATAGCTAGCATAAAGCGGGGCATATGAAAGGTTGGGCATCGGCTCTGGAAAGCCGTTGGTCGAAGGTATATTTGGAAATCATAGCCAACACACAAAGATAGAAAGTCGCCCCATGGCCACCCCGGACCCCATCGTCATTTCCTCCTATGCCCGCACACCGATGGGCGGTTTTCAGGGCAGCCTGTCGGCCGTCGAGGCGCCAGCGCTGGGTGCGACGGCCGTCAAAGCCGCAATTGAACGCGCCGGCGTCGAGGGCGACGATGTCGAACAGATCTTCATGGGCTGCGTCCTGCCCGCCGGCCTCGGCCAGGCCCCGGCGCGCCAGGCCGGAATGGGCGCGGGCCTGCCGATCTCCACCGAAGCCACGACCGTCAACAAGATGTGCGGCAGCGGCATGCAGGCCGCGATCATGGCGCATGACGCTCTGAAAGCCGGCACCGCCGATGTCATCGTCGCGGGCGGCATGGAGAGTATGACCAATGCGCCCTATCTGATGCAGAAGCATCGCGCCGGAGCCCGTATCGGCCATGACGTGATGAAGGATTCGATGTTCCTCGACGGACTCGAAGACGCCTATGACAAGGGCAAGCTGATGGGCGCCTTTGCCGAGGAAGCCGCACAGGAATATCAGTTCACCCGCGAGCGGCAGGACGATTACGCCATCGAGAGCCTGGCCCGCGCCAATGCCGCTATCGAGAGCGGTGCTTTCGACGGCGAGGTCGTGCCGGTCGAAGTGAAAACCCGCAAGGGCAGCGAAACGGTCGAAATCGACGAGCAGCCCGGCAATGCGCGGCCCGACAAGATCCCGACGCTGAAACCGGCGTTTGCCAAGGACGGCACGGTTACGGCGGCCAACGCGTCATCGATCTCGGACGGCGCAGCCGCACTGGTTCTGACGCGCGAAAGCGTGGCGACCGACAAGGGCATGCCGATCAAGGCGCGGATCGTCGCCCATGCCGCCCATGCGCATGAGCCCGGCAAGTTCACCTCCGCCCCCGTCCCGGCAATCCGCAAGGTGCTCGACAAGGCCGGATGGAGTGTCGACGATGTCGATCTGTTCGAGGTCAACGAAGCGTTCGCCGTCGTTGCGATGATTGCGATGCAGGAACTCGGCATCCCGCACGACAAGATCAATGTGAATGGCGGCGCCTGTGCGCTCGGCCATCCGATCGGCGCGAGCGGCGCCCGTATTATGGCGACGCTCCTCAACGCCCTCGAAAAGCGCGGCCTCAAGCGCGGGGTCGCGAGCTTGTGCATTGGCGGCGGCGAAGCAACGGCGGTGGCGGTGGAGCTGGTTTAAGGATTCTGTTTGTCAGAAACTTCCTTTAGAAAGTTCGCCGCACCAGCCCGGTCCCCCTTCCGGCCTCCCACAGCGTACAATGAATGGGAGGTCGGGAGGGGGAGCGGGCTGGTGCGGCGCTCGACCGACAGGTCGAGTCTGACAAAAATCTTCAGCGCAGTTCCGGCAAACTCAATCCTCCTCGCGGACTGCGCAGTTCGCGCCCGACACATGGCTGGCAAGCGCTTGCCAGCCGACCGGTGAATCCGGCGCGCGGCGGACCATGTTGGTCGATGCATAGCTATGATCGCACGGGCGGCCCTGCTCGTCCGTCCGTTCGCTCAATCCACGTCCCGTGACCATGGCGAGATCGGGACCGAACCAGTCGATCCGGTCGATCACGTACCGGAAATTGGTCGGGTTCCACTCGTTCTCCGCGACCCAGGCGATCTCCGCCTCGCGCTCGCTCGCCGAACCGTCCGGCGCAATATTGACGAAACCGGGCGCGAGATAGGCGGACAGCCCCTCCACATCCTGGTTGCGATAAAAGCCGGGCCAGATTTCGGTCTTGATGTGACGCAGCTGCGCCTCGTCAACGGCACGATCGCTGGCCAGGACGGGCGCATCGAAAAGAAGCGCGACCAGCGCGGCTATCGATATCGCAATCTTCATTAATGCCTCCATAGATCGCCAACCAATCCCGAAGGGCGTAGTCCACAACAGGGAAATTCGACGAACGCACGATCACAATCGATGGCTTCGGGCGTGAAGGCTAAGGCCTGACCAAAATGGTCAAGCCACCATGGAAAGCCCGGCCGGGTCGCATAAAACCGGGTCATCCCATGATGGCTTGTGCCGAACAAATTCGCTGAATGCGCCCCTGTCCGGCTGCAATCCTTATTGCCGAAATCCGATGAACCGAGTGTGACGCACGTCACGCATTTGTGCGACAATGCGGCGCGGCGGAATGGTCGCACTCGCCTGCCGACTATGCTAATGCCGCCGAACATCAGTTCGAGGAACCAGAAGTGAATATCGAAACGCCTGTGAAATCAGCGGCGAAGCCCGGATTTACCTATCGCTGGGACGATCCCTTCCTGCTCGAGAGCCAGCTGACCGACGAAGAGAAAATGGTGTATGAGACGGCGCGCAATTATGCGCAGGAAAAGCTCCTGCCGCGCGTCCTGACCGCGACTCGCGAAGAGCGATTCGACCGCGAGATCATGACCGAACTCGGCGAACTGGGGCTGCTGGGCGCGACGATCGACGGCTATGGCTGTGCGGGCGTGTCCCATGTTTCGTACGGTCTTGTTGCCCGCGCCGTCGAAGCGGTGGATTCGGGCTATCGCTCGGCGATGAGCGTGCAATCCTCACTCGTCATGCATCCGATCCATGCATACGGCACCGAAGAGCAGCGCGAGAAATATCTGCCCAAGCTCGCCACCGGCGAAATGGTCGGCTGTTTCGGACTGACCGAACCCGATGCGGGCTCCGATCCCGGCAGCATGAAGACGCGCGCCAAGTCTGTTGATGGCGGTTATTCCCTGTCCGGCGCGAAGATGTGGATCACCAATTCGCCGATCGCCGATGTCGCGGTCGTCTGGGCGAAGGACGATGACGACGCGATCCGCGGCTTCATCCTCGAGCGCGGGATGGACGGCCTCTCCTTCCCCAAGATCGAAGGCAAGATGAGCCTCAGAGCCTCGGTGACAGGCGAGATCGTGATGGACGAGGTGTTCGTGCCCGAGGAAAACAAGCTGCCGAACGCCAAGGGCCTGGGCGGACCGTTCGGCTGCCTCAACAAGGCGCGTTACGGCATCGCCTGGGGCTCGATGGGCGCGGCCGAGGATTGCTGGCACCGCGCGCGCGATTACACGCTCGAGCGCAAACAGTTCGGCCGGCCGCTGGCTGCGACCCAGCTCGTGCAGAAGAAGCTCGCCGATATGCAGACCGAGATCGCGCTCGGCCTCAATGCCGCGCTCACCGTCGGGCGCAATATCGACAATGGCACATGGGCGCCCGAGATGATCAGCCTTATCAAGCGCAACAATTGCGGCAAGGCGCTCGATATCGCCCGCGCCTCACGAGACATGCATGGCGGCAACGGGATCGCCGACGAATATCATGTGATCCGCCATCTGGTGAATCTCGAAACGGTGAACACCTATGAGGGCACACATGACGTCCATGCGCTCATCCTCGGCCGCGCGATCACCGGCATTCAGGCCTTTACCGGCTAATGACGCAAGCGCTGTCGGGCGTTCGCGTCCTCGATCTGTCGCGTGTTCTCGCCGGGCCCTGGGCGACGCAGATGCTTGGTGATCTCGGTGCGGAAATCATCAAGATCGAAAAGCCCGGCATCGGTGACGATACGCGCGGCTGGGGACCACCCTGGCTCGAGGAACAAAGGGGCAAAGAGGGCGAGGCGCGCACGGCCGGCTATTATCTGGCCGCCAACCGCAACAAAAAATCGGTCGCGATCGATATTGCCAAGCCCGAAGGGCAGCAGCTGATCCGCGATCTCGCCGCGCAAAGCGATATCGTCGTGGAAAATTTCAAGCGCGGCGGCCTCAAGAAGTACGGCCTCGATCATGAGAGCCTGCGCGCCGCCAACCCGAGCCTGATCTGCTGCTCGATCACCGGTTTCGGGCAGGACGGCCCCGATGCCGACAAGCCGGGTTACGACCTGATGATCCAGGCGATGAGCGGCTTCATGTCGATTACCGGCAACGCGGACGGTCCACCACGCCGAATGGGCGTCGCGATGGTCGACCTGACGACCGGCATGAACGCCGCTGCCGCGATCCTTGCCGCGCTCTACCAGCGCGAGAAGACAGGCGAGGGCCAGCATATCGATATCGCACTGTTCGATGTCGCGATGTCATCGCTCGGCAATCAGGCGCTCAACTATCTCGTGTCCGGCGAAGCGCCGCGACGCACGGGCAATGCGCATCCCAATGTCGTGCCCTACCAGCCTTTCGAGACAGCCGATGGCTGGATCATCGTCGCAGTCGGCAACGACAATCAGTTCGCGCGTTTTGTCGAACTGCTGGGCCATTGCGATATGGCCGAGGACGAACGCTACCGGACCAACGGCGCGCGCGTCGAGAATCGGGACACGCTTATTCCCCCGCTTGCCAAGGCGATGAAGGCGCGCACCACGGCGGACTGGACCGCCGTGCTGATCGAAGCGAACGTCCCGCACGGCCCGATCAACACGATCGAACAGGCCTTCGCCGAACCGCAAGCCATCCATCGCGGCCTGAGCCGCGAGATCGACGGCATCCCGCAAGTCGCCAGCCCCCTGCGACTTGAAGCGTCGCCGACGGACGCCGCAACGCCGCCGCCTGCGCTGGGGCAAGACACCGATAGCGTACTCGCGGATCGGCTCGGGCTGTCGGCGGAAGACCGTGACGCCCTGCGAAAGAAAGGGACACTGGGTTAGCGTCCCAGTGACCGCAGTTGTAAGATCCGGCCGCCTCTGCGATCCTTCCCCCATGCCGATCGCCGATACCGAGCAGTTCACCCATTCCCATCGGGCGCTCAAGGACGGCGCCGTCACCTTCCGCTGTTCCGCGGACAACGGGAAATGGCCGTGGCTATTGCTCGATCCATTCGATCCGATCGTGGTTCAGACGATCAATTTCTGGGCCGCGAGCGGCGCCAGCGCAGCGCGTGGAACCCTGGATCCGACAAAATGGACCGCTCTGACGCAGACCGAATGGACCTGCGGTGTGCAGGGCGCGGGGCACGCGACCCACGGCATCGCAGAGCCCGATGGGCCGGCGGGCGGCCTTGGCTACCGCCTGACCTTTTTCGATGCGGACGGCGCGCTAGTCTATCGGATGAGCGGGACCGGTGTCGTGTTCCAGAACCGGAATTTCGAGGCCTGGCGCAGCGAGAAGAAACACGAAGTCGCCGCAACAGCTGGTCCAGGGGATTTCGCCTATGCCCCGATCGATGACGTCGGCGTGCAACCGCCGGGCGTCTCCTTCCTTGCAGAGTTGGGCGACGCGGAGATTCCGTCCGCGTCGGGGTTGATTACCCGGGAAAATGGCTTCCCGCCTGGCCATCCCTATCTCAGCGGCTCGGGCGACCATGTGAACGCGACACATTTGGCCGAAGCGGGCCGGCAGTTTGCCAGTCTCCTGAACGGGGGTGCCGCGCAAAACTGCATCGGCGGCGAGATGGACTTCAAACATTTCGTGGAGCTCGGCGCACCGTTTCACGTCACGCTGGTCGAGCGGAACGACGGCGATAGGCCGATGGCGCTCACCGTTCACCAAGCGGATCGCCTCTGTGCCAGGATCATGCTCAGCTTCGCCTGAGCGCCCTTCGCACCCTAAGGCGGGAGCGGGTAGGGAAAATCGTGATTGACCATGCTATTTCACCGGGCATGGCGAGAAACGGAAGGCGCGGACGGCCGCCCCATGCGGACATTCTGACGCCCGCCGAATGGCGGGTCGTCGAGGCGGTTCGACACGGCCTGACAAATCCGGCGATCGCGGCCGGTCAGGGCGTCAGCACCGACGCCGTCAAGTATCACGTCGCCAATGCGCTGCAAAAGCTCGGCTTTTCGAGCCGCGCCGATCTGCGGCGTTGGACGGGCATACGGCGCGACAGTCCCCTCAAGAGGAAGGAAACTGACATGACACAGGAGACCGCACTCGGCCCGGTTGGCCAGATCAGCCGCACCGTCAAAGATATCGAGGCCGCGCGCCGTTGGTACCAGGATATCCTGGGCCTACCGCACCTCTACTCGTTCGGCAATCTGGCGTTTTTCGATTGTGGCGGGGTTCGGCTTTTCCTCTCCGAAGGCGATGGCGAAGCCGCCGACTCCATACTCTATTTCAGTGTGGACGATGTGCGGTCGGCGAGTGCGGATTTGGAACGACGCGGCGTCGAATTCACCAATGCGCCGCACATGATTCATCGCCATGATGACGGAACGGAGGAATGGATGGCCTTTTTCAAGGACAATGAGGATCGGCCGCTCGCCATCATGGCGCAGGTCGGCAGCGACGCGGGCTAGGCGATCGCAGCCCTGACAAAGCGCGTTTTTTGCGCTATATGCGGCTTTATGAACCGACTTTGCTATTCCAACGCTTACTGGACGGTCCATCGGCTGAGCCGCTCGCTCGCGAGCTAGCCCTGTGCGCGCCCTGCTGCGCGCACCCCACGCCAGCGGGCGACGCGCCCGAAAAAGGCTGGCGAACCCCCAAATCCCATTCGCCTTTCGAGGAATAGTATTATGACCGAGACACCCGAAAACCCGCCTGAAAATTCCATGGGCCTGAACGGCTTTGAATTCGTTGAGTATACGAGCCCCGATCCCGAAGCGCTGGCCGATCTGTTCGTGAAGCTTGGCTTCACCCATGTCGGCAATCATCGCTCGAAAAACGTCCGCCATTACCGGCAGGGCGACATCAATTTCATTCTCAACATGGAGCCCGACGGCCAGGCCGCGAAGTTTCGCGAGAGCCACGGCCCTTCGGCCAACGCCATGGCGTTCCGCGTTGCCGATGCGGCCAAGGCGCTCGATCTCGCCATCGAACGCGGTGCGACGCCGGTCGAGGGCAAGGTCGGTCCGGCCGAACTCAATATCCCGGCGATCGAAGGCATTGGGGGAGCGAACCTGTATCTGGTCGACAAGCCCGGCGCCGCGACGATCTATGATATCGATTTTCAGCCGGTCGAGGGCGCGTCGGCCGACGACAACAGCGTCGGCCTCCATACGCTCGATCATCTGACGCACAATCTGCGTCGCGGCCAGATGGACGTCTGGTCCGAATATTATGAGCGCATCTTCAATTTCCGCGAGATTCGCTATTTCGACATCGAGGGCCAGTCGACCGGGCTGTTCAGCCGCGCGATGACCGCGCCAGACGACAAGATTCGCATTCCCCTGAACGAGAGCCAGGACGAGCACAGCCAGATCGAGGAATTCATCCGCGATTACAAAGGCGAAGGCATCCAGCATATCGCGCTCTCGACCGAAGACATCTTCGCCACCGTCGATGCTCTGCGCGAACGCGGCGTGCGCTTCCAGGATACGCCGGACACCTATTACGACCTGCTCGACAAGCGGCTTCCCGGCCATGGCCATAATGTCGAGGAGATGCGCAAGCGGAAAATCCTGATCGACGGCGCGCCGGAAACCGGCGGCGGCCTGCTCTTGCAGATTTTCACAGAAAATATGGTCGGCCCGATCTTCTTCGAGATCATCCAGCGCAAGGGCAATGACGGCTTTGGCGAAGGCAATTTCAAGGCTCTGTTCGAAAGCATCGAACTCGACCAGATGAACCGCGGCGTAATCCCGGCGAAAGAAGAGGCTTGAGTCCCATCTTCCCTTCTCCCTTGATGGGAGAAGGATATGGAGCCTTAGTGAGCGTAGCGAGATTAGGCGGAGTTGGATGAGGGTGAACGGAGCAACGCTCCGCGCGCTTGCCACGCAAGCGCATACCCCTCTCCCAGCTCCGACTAGGCAGCAAGCTGCCAAGTCTGCACAACCCTCTCCCACAAGGGGAGAGGGAAGGAAGAGAAAAAATGACCGACCTTGAATACCAATCCGGCTTCGGCAACGAGTTCGCGACCGAGGCGGTTGCGGGCGCGTTGCCGGAAGGCCGCAACAGCCCGCAGCGCCCCGCTTTCGGCCTGTATGCCGAGCAATTTTCGGGCACGGCCTTCACCGTGCCGCGCAACCAGAACCGGCGCAGCTGGCTCTACCGGATGCGACCGAGCGCCATGCACGGTCGGTTCGATCCGTACACAGGTGGCGAACGGATCGAGACCGCGCCGATCACGGGCGCGGATTTCGAGCCCAACCGGCTGCGCTGGGATCCGCTGCCGATGCCCGAAGCCGAGTTGGACTGGATCGATGGCCTCGTCACCTGGGCCGGCAATGGCGCGGCGGACAGCCAGGCCGGCATCGGCATCCATCTCTATGCCGCGAACCGGTCGATGGACGGCACGGTTTTTTTCAACGCGGATGGCGAAATGCTGATCGTGCCGCAAATGGGGCGCTTGCGGATCGTTACGGAGATGGGCGTGCTCGATGTCAGCCCCAATGAGATCGCCGTTATCCCGCGCGGCGTGAAAATGCGCGTCGACCTGCCGGACGGCGAGGCGCGCGGTTATGTTTGCGAGAATTACGGTGCGCCGTTCCGCCTGCCCGATCTCGGTCCGATCGGCTCGAACGGGCTCGCCAATCCGCGCGATTTCCTTACCCCCGTCGCCGCCTATGAGGATAGCGACGAGCCGGTCGAGCTGATCCAAAAATTCTCAGGGAAGCTCTGGTCGACCAGGCTTGATCATTCGCCCTTCGATGTCGTCGCCTGGCACGGCAATCTCGCGCCGGTGAAGTATGATCTTGCCCATTTCAACACGATCGGCTCGATCAGCTTCGACCATCCCGACCCGTCGATCTTCACCGTTCTGACCTCGCCTTCGGGCAGCCCCGGCACGGCCAATTGCGATTTCGTGATTTTCCCGCCACGCTGGCTGGTCGGCGAGGACACGTTTCGCCCGCCCTGGTTCCACCGCAATATCATGAGCGAATTCATGGGGCTGATCCATGGCGATTATGACGCCAAGGCCGGCGGGTTCGCGCCGGGCGGCTCGAGCCTGCACAATTGCATGAACGCGCATGGGCCGGACAAGGCCTCGACCGAAGCGGCGATGGCCGCCGATCTCGAGCCGCAAAAGATCGACGATACGATGGCCTTCATGTTCGAAAGCTGCCTGCCGATCCGGCCGACCCGCTTCGCGATGGATACGCCGCTGCTGCAGCTCGATTACGATGGCTGCTGGGACGGGTTCGAAAAGGCGAAACTGCCGTAGTAACGATCTAGCCACGCGTTCGCGGTTCGTGAACGAAACCGATCAATACCGTGAGCGCGACGGCAAGCAGCCCGATCGAGAGCCAGAATAGCGGCACATAGCCGAACGCGGTTGCGATGACGCCGCCCGCCAGCGGCCCGATAGCCGCCATCGTCGTTTCCGCCGATGTCGATAGCGCGAGCCGCATCGGCAGGTCTTCCCGGCTGCCGAACTCGAGCACGATCGTCGTCGCGCTCATCATATAGCCGGACATGGACGCGCCGATGCCGAAAAAGGCGATGAAGATGGGTATGGGGCCATTCGCCACGAGCAACAGCCCGAGCGCGCCCAGCCAGAGCAGCAGCGCGAGGATCATCGTCAGCCGATAGCCGCGCCTGTCTCCCAGATGCCCCCAAAGCAGATTGGCGATGGTGTCCGCGCCGAGAAAGGCGACGGTCAGCAGGCCGATGGCCGCACCGCTCAACTCCATCCGATCGGCCGCATAGAGGATGTAGAAGGGCATCGAAATGCGCGCCGCGACGGCGAAAATCTGCGCGATCAGGAACCAGCGATAATCCCGGTCGGACAGAAGCTCGGGTACGTCCCTGAACCGCTCGCGCATCGATACGTTCGGGCGGACCGTGGGCGGTTCGGGCTCCCGGACAAAGCGGTAAAGCACATAGAGGCCGAGGCTCGTGAGGATGAAGCACAGCAGGAAAGTCGTCGCATAGCCATTGCCCAACACCTCCTGCTCGATAAACCAGGCACCGGCGAAATAGGAGAGCAGGGCGGCGATGCCGGCGCCCGCGACGTTGCGATAGGCCTGAAGCCGGCCGCGTTTGGCGATCGGGATCACCTTGGAGAGCAGCATCTGGAACGCGACGCGCTGTTGCCCCTGGAAAAAGCCGAGCAGAAAGAGGAACAGGAAGGTCGCGAACAGCAGGAGCGAGTCGGTGAGGAAATAGCCGGCCAGCGCCAGGCCCAGAATCTGGACGCGCATCGCGATGCCAATCTGGATCGCCCGGGGCATCACGCGCTTGCGATGCTCGAGTTCCGATGCGCTGATCATCGGCGAGACGGCCGCGCCGGCCTGCAACAGCCCCTGCCCCAGCCCGACCAGGAAATTCGATCCGGTCAGCGCGAACAGGTAGGCGGGCAGGAATGTCGGCGCCATCAGGATGCGGAAACCCGTCATCCCGAGCATGCCATGGGCGAAATGCGCTATGTAATTGGCGCGAAGATTATCCTCGACGAACCGCTCATAATCGGCTTCGCGCCGCGCGAGATCGGCGGCGTTATCGGTCATCGCCGGGCCGCGTTCCGATCAATAGCCGTTGAACCGGGCAAAGCGTTCGCGATGATATCCGGAATTGCCCCATTGGGTCTCGAGCACGCGGGCGCGCTTGAAATAGAAGCCCGCATCATGCTCGTCGGTCATGCCGATGCCGCCATGGAGCTGGATCATCTCATGCGTAACCCGGTGCACGACATCGTTCGCCGTCGCCTTGGCAATCGCCACGGCCTGGCCCGCGCTACCTATATCGCTGTCGAGCGCAGTCAAGGCCGCTTCGACGGCCGAGCGCATCATCTCGATATCGCCGAACATTTCGGCCATGCGATGCTGCAGCGCCTGGAAGCTGGAGAGCAGCTGGCCGAACTGGACACGCGTTTTGAGATAATCGTTCGTCGTCGCAAAGGCCTGTACCGCAAGACCGAGCATCTCGGCAGAGGCGATCACCCGCGCGCAATCGAGAACCTTGGCGAGCAGATCGTCGCCTCCTTCGGCCAGCCGGGAATCATTGCCGACAGCCACGTCATCGAGCGCAATCTCGGCATGGCTACGCGAATCGACAATCTCGCGCGTCGATCGCGACACGCCGTCCGCATCGCCATCGACCAGATAGAGGCCGTCCTTCGCCGCCACGACGAACAATCCGGCGCTGTCGCCCTCGGCCACGAACGCCTTTTTTCCATTGAGCTTGCCGCCCTCGACTGCGGTCTCGATCTTGTCGGGATCGTGATGGGCGCCTTCGTCGATCGCGAGCGCGGCGACGAGTTCACCGCTGGCGATCTTCGGCAGATATTTCGCTTTCTGCTCGTCCGAACCGCCGAGCATGATCGCCACGGCCGCCGCCGAGGACGCCGCGAGCGGCGCGGCGGCGACGTTGCGCCCCAGTTCCTCGAGCACCAGCCCCAGCCCGGTAAAGCCGAACCCGCTGCCGCCATGTTCTTCGGGAATCACGATGCCGGTCCAGCCCATTTCGGCCATCTGACCATAGACCGCCGGATCATAGCCCTCGTCGTGCCCCGCGTCGCGCATCTGGCGGAACGCGCTGACCGGGTTTTCCTTGTCCGACCATTCGCGCGCCATATCGCGCAGCATCACCTGTTCGTCGCTCAACCCTGCCATTGGAATCCTCTCTCGCTTGCCGCTCCCCACGGCTGGTTTCCGTTAACGTCAAGCATAGCTGCGGCGCTATGGCAAGGGCGCCGGTTCGTCAGAAACTTCCTTGCGGAAGTTCGCGGCACCAGCCCGCTCCCCCTCCCGACCTCCCACGAGTGTACCCTGATTGGGAGGTCGGGAGGGGGAGCGGGCTGGTGCGGCGCCTGAGGCGAATGCCGAAGGTCTGACAAAGAATATCCGCTGCCGCGCTCGACCGTCAGGTCGAGTCTGACAAATATTACGCGCCAATCAGGCGCGCGAGCTCCACCACAGTATGATCGGCATGGATATCGCCGATAATCTGCAGGCCGATTGGCAGTCCGTCCGCATCTTCGCCGATCGGCGCACTGGTTGCTGGCAGCCCCGGATAGGTTGCAATGCTGACCCAGCCGAACTGCTCGCCGAATTCCCGCTCTTCACCGTTCACCACGAGCTTGCGATCGCGCATCGGCACGGGCGTGTGCTCGAATGCCGTGACCCCCGCATTGGGGCAGAGGATCGCGTCGAACTCTTCGAACAGCGCGCGATACTGGCGGCGCGCCCGCGCCTGTTGATCGAGCATATCGCACCAGCCGGGGAGATCGGGCAGCGGATAATCCGATGCCGGATCGCGCACGGCCAGCACCGTGAGTAACATGTGCAGATATTGCCCGTGCAGCGCCGCGAGATCGGGCAGCAGGTCGCTGGTTCGCGCAACGCTTGCGCCCGCTTTCTCGCATTGTTCCGCCACCCGCTCGATCGCTGCAACGATCTCGTTGTCGACGATAGCCAGGTCGGTGTCGGTCACCACAAGCAGGCGATAATCCTTCAGGTCGCGAGACGGTGCGCCGGGCAGCGCGATATCGGATGTCAGATTGATCGCCAGCGCCAGATCCTCGGCCGTGCGCGCGAGCGGCCCCGTCACCGACAGCGGAATATCCGCACCGTCCGTACCCGGAAAATAATGGCCCTCAAGCGGCACGATGCCATAGGTCGGCTTGAGGCCGTAAACACCGCAGAAATTGGCCGGGATACGGATCGACCCGCCGATATCCGATCCATATTCGAGCGGCACCATCCCAGCCGCCAGCGCCGCCGCCGACCCGCCGGACGACCCGCCAACGACACGCGACAGATCATGCGGATTGCTCGTGCGGCCATAGATCGGATTGTCCGACTGCCAGTCCGCGAGCATCGGCGGCACATTGGTCTTGCCGAGAAACACGGCGCCGGCCGCTTTCAGCCGCCGGACAACGAGCGAGTCCTTCTGCGCGATAAAGTCCTTAGCGGCCTCGACGCCCCATGTCGTCGGAAGTCCGGCGATATCGTGCGATTCCTTGATCGTCATCGGCACGCCGAGTAGCGGCCTTGCCTCGCCCGCGGCAATCGCGGCATCGGCCGCCTGCGCCGCCTCCCGCGCCCGATCGAAATCGCGCACGACGACCGCGTTGATATCTCCGTCTCGCTCCTCGATCCGCGCAATCGCCGCTTTGCATTCGGCAACGGCGCTGGTTTCGCCTTTCGCGATGGCGCGCGCCGTTTCGATAGCGCCCCGTTCAGCTGTTCCCGCCATGGCCTACCCCTCAATCATATTTGGTCGTTGTTCATGCAGCACCGCGTGCCGTCAAAGTCTGCGCCACATCATCTGAAGTCCAAAGCCCCAAATGCCGGATCTGTTGACGTTTCGGCGGTGTATCGAGCAACTTCCGGCGCGGTTCCGGCAGGTTAAACGGCGCGACCGTCAAGTTTACAAAACGCCAGCTGCCGACGCGTCGGATTTCCTCGTTGCTGTCCTGCGGATAGGTCGTCGCGAGCAGATAGCGAATGTCGGATGCGATGAAATTTTCCAGGAAGCCCCATATGGCATCATTAGGCACATGCAGCAGGAAATCGCGTGTCATGACAAGATCGGCGGCAGGCAGCGGATCGCTGACGATGTTAGCGACCTCGAACCGTCTGACGGGCCCAGCATACAAAGCACGATTGAGCGCAATCAGGTCCGGAACGATATCAATGCCGATATAGTCGACCCCGTCGAGATCGACCGTTTTCATCCAGTTGAAATCGCCGCATGGGGCATCGAGTAGCGTGCGGACATTCAGCTCGCGCAAAAGGCCCGGCAACTGCTCCCGCAATGGACGACTCCAATGCAGCGTCGAGCCGGTCCCCGAAACCGATTCGTCGTTGGGCGAGTTCCAGCCGCCATTTTCGTAGATCTCGGTGAAAACTCGCTTCATCTCGTCGGCCATCATCGCCTCCAACGGATCACGGTATCGCCGCCGCTCCAGCTTGTGTTCTGGCGGGTGGGTTACCTAGTTGAACCTTTCGCCTTTCTTCGCCTTGTCCGCCAGCAGCGACGACAGTTTGAAACTCTCGCCGAGCTTGTCGCGATGCTTTTCGAGGCCCGCGACCACGGTATCGAGACCGATGGTGTCGGCCCAGAACATCGGGCCGCCCGTGTAGAGCGGCCAGCCATAACCATTGATCCAGACGACATCGATATCGCTCGCGCGCTGCGCCATGCCTTCTTCGAGGATGAGCGCGCCTTCGTTGACCATCGGGTAGAGCAGCCGTTCCTGAATCTCTTCCTTCGAGATTTCACGCTGCTCGACGCCCTGTTTCTCCGCGAAGTCGGCAATCACCTTCTTGACATCATCGGACGGTGTGCGGTTTCGCGACTCGTCATAATCGTAAAATCCCGCGCCGGTTTTCTGGCCGCGCCGGTCCATCGCGCACAGCGCGTCGCGGATACTCTCGATCCGCTCCGGATCGCGGTGCCAGCCGATATCGAGTCCGGCGAGGTCGGACATCTGAAACGGGCCCATCGGGAAGCCGAAATCGAGCAATACCTCGTCGACTTCCCAGTAATTCGCCCCTTCCATGATCAGAGCGTTGGCCTGTTGCTGGCGCGGGCTGAGCATGCGGTTACCGATAAACCCGTCGCACACGCCGGCGACGACCGCGATCTTGCCGATCTTCTTGGACAGCTTCATGCAGGTCGCGAGAACCTGGTCGGACGTCTTTTCGCCGCGCACGACTTCGAGCAGCTTCATCACATTGGCCGGCGAGAAGAAATGCAGGCCGAGCACGGCTTCGGGCCGCTGCGTCGCCGTCGCGATCTCGTCGACATTGAGATAGCTGGTGTTCGAGGCGAGGATCGCGCCCTGCTTCACCGTCTCGTCGAGCTTGGCGAACACCTGTTTCTTCACGTCCATATTCTCGAACACGGCCTCGATCACGAGATCGCAATCGGCGAGGTCGTCGTAACTAAGCGTCGGGGTCAGAAGCCCCATCGCCTGCTCCACCTGCTCGTCCGTCATCCGGCCGCGCTTCGCCGTGCGCTCGTAATTCTTGCGCATGACGCCCGTGCCGCGATCGAGCGCTTCCTGCTCCATTTCGAGGATCGTCACCGGAATTCCGGCCGACAGGAAGTTCATCGAGATGCCGCCGCCCATCGTGCCGGCACCAATCACGCCGACCTTTTTAATCGGGATCAGTTCGATATCCTTGGACACGCCTTCGATCTTGTTTGCGGCGCGTTCGGCGAAGAAATAATGGCGCATGGCGGCCGACTGCGTGCCCGCCATCAGCCCCATGAACAGTTCGCGCTCTTTCTTGACGCCGTCCTCATAGGACAGCTCGCCTGCCGCCTTGACCGCCTGAATGCCGGCCTCGGGCGCGTCGAAACCGCGCAGCTTGCGGCCATGTTTGGCGCGGAATTCGTCGAAGATCGCCGGGTTTTCGACGCCATCGCGATTGGCCGTCCCTTGGCTGGCGCGCGGCACCGGCTTGCCGATCTGTTCGCGGGCGAAGGCAATGGCATCCGCCGCCAGACTGTCTTCGCCGACTATCGCATCGACCAGTCCGATGCTCTTCGCCTTTTTCGCCGCAATCGGATTGCCGACGACCACCATCGGCAGCGCCGCTTCCGCACCGACGACGCGCGGCAGGCGCTGCGTGCCCGCGGCGCCCGGTATCAGTCCGAGCTTGACCTCGGGCAGGCCGAGTTTCGCGGACGGAACGGCGACACGATAGTGGCAGGCGAGCGCGACTTCGCACCCGCCGCCCAGCGCCGTGCCGTGGATCGCCGCGACGACCGGCTTGTCGCTCGCTTCGATCTGATCGAGCACATTGCCTAGACCCGGCCCCTGCGGCGGCTTGCCGAATTCGGTGATGTCGGCGCCGGCGAAGAAGGTCCGGCCATCGCAACGGATGACGACCGCCTTGACGCTATCGTCGCCCAGCGCCTCCTCGATGCCATCGGCGAGACCCTGACGGACGGCCTGGCCCAATGCATTGACCGGCGGGTTGTCGGAAATGATGACGAGCACGTCGTCATGACGTTCGGTGGTGATAACGGACATGGGGGAATCTCCTGCAAGGCTTTTCTTTCGCTTGTCGCGCATCGTCCGGGGCGCTGGCAAGGCTGTCGTTACGGAAAGCGACCGGTTTCCCTTGAGATTAATCCGCGCGCACCATAGCTAGAACAAAAGGCAGAAGCCGGGGATTCGCGAATCCACCGGCCGATACAATTGGAGAGACCATCTGTGACCGAAAATGAGACCAGCCCCATTCCGGCTGACTGGCCCCGTATGTCCCTCGAACAGGCCAATGCGGCGCTGACGCAACCCGGCTCCCCGCTCGAGGTCGAGGAAATCGAAATCCGCGGCAACACGACGAAGGTCTGGAAGAACGCACCGCCGACCTATGCGATGCTCGCGCGGCTTGCCGGAAGCCATGGCGACAAGACGTTCGTGGTCTTCGACGATGAGCGGGTCAATTACGCCGACTGGTTCAAGGCCACCGCAGCGCTCGCTCACAAGTTTCAGGAGATGGGCATAGAGAAGGGCGACCGGATCGCCTTTGCGATGCAGAACCTGCCCGAATGGCCGGTCATCTATTTCGCGGGCCTCTCGATCGGCGCGATCATGGTGCCGCTCAATGCCTGGTGGACCGGGCCGGAACTCGAATTCGGGATCATGGATTCAGGCGCAAAGATGCTGATCGCCGACGGCGCCCGTTTCGCGCGCATAGAGCCGCATCTGGCCGATCTGTCGGCCATCGAAACGACCATCGTGTCGCGGCATGCGGGCGATCTGCCCGACGATGTCATCACCTTGGATTCGCTGATCGGACACTCGTCGAGCTGGGGCGATTTGCCCGCGCAAGACCTGCCCGCCATGGCCGATCTCGGCCCGGACGACGATGCGACGATCCTCTACACCAGCGGCACGACCGGCAAGCCCAAGGGCGCTATCGCGACGCATCGCAACGGCATCACCAACCTGATGTCGACCGCCTATGCGACGGCGCGCGGTGCGCTGCGGCGCGGCGAAACGCCGCCGGCCGCAGCCGAGCCGACCGTTTACATGCTCGTCATCCCGCTGTTCCATGTCACCGGCTGTTGCGCCGTGATGCTCGGCATGATGGCGACGGGTTCGAAAATGGTGATGATGCGCAAATGGGACGCGACCCGGGCGCTCGAACTGATCCAGGAAGAAAAAGTAAAGGTCACCGGCGGTGTGCCGACCGTCGCGTGGCAGATTCTCGAACATCCCGAGCGCGACCAGTACGATCTCTCCAGTCTCGAAAGCATGGTCTATGGCGGCGCGCCGGCGGCGCCCGAGCTCGTCCGCAAGATCAAGGCGGAGTTCGGCGCCTCGCCGGGCAGCGGCTGGGGCATGACCGAAACCTCGGGCACGGTGACCGGCCACACGGCCGAGGATTATCTGAACCGCCCGGACAGCTGCGGCCCGCCCGTCGTGGTGTCGGACATCAAGATCATGTCGGAAGACGGCAGCCGCGAATTGCCGGTCGGCGAAATCGGCGAGCTCTGGGCGTTCGGCCCGCAGGTCGTGCGCGGCTATTGGAACCGGCCCGAGGCCAATGCCGAAACCTTTGTCGACGGCTGGATCCGCACCGGCGATCTCGCCAAGGTCGACGAGGAAGGCTTCTGCTACATCTGCGACCGCGCCAAGGACATGATCATCCGCGGCGGCGAGAATATCTATTCTTCGGAAGTCGAGAACTGCCTCTACGATCACCCGGCCGTAACCGACGCGGCACTGATCGGGCTACCGCACAAGACGCTGGGCGAAGAGCCGGCGGCGGTGGTCCATCTCGCGCCCGGCGAAAACGCGACCGAGGAAGAATTGAAGGAATGGGTGAAGGAACGGCTCGCCATCTTCAAGACGCCGGTGAAAATCGTGTTCGTGGAAGAAACCCTGCCGCGCAATGCCAACGGCAAAATCATGAAAAAGGATCTGGCGGACCTGTTTTTCGCGGAGGCCGAAGCGGCCGAATAGCGGCGGCGGGCGCGGCGCTCAGCTGAACAGGGCGACGCTCTGCATGCCAGCGAGCACGGCCGTGCCGTCGGTCGACCAGAGTCCCATTTGCTGGCTGCTGTTGCCGTGCCGGGCCAGATCGGATTCGCTGCGCACGAGCCACCAGCCATCCTCGGTCTGTGGCGCGGGCTCGAGAATGTTCGCGAACCAGTTGATCGAACTGACCGGCGCTCCGCGCGATTGCAGCGCTACGGCGGCCGGCGGTAGCGAGTCGCCCATAAGCATAAGTTCGACCATCGGATCGACTCCATCGCGCTCCGCCAACCGCAACCAGCGGGTGAAACGCGGTTTGCCCTCTTCGTCCGGATTGCGGCTCTCGCGATACTGGAAATGATGGGTGAAGAATTCGGGCGGTCCCGACCGCAGATCCTCGTCGGGCGGCGGCGGGCCGATATTCGGCGCGTCATGATGCGCATAATCGACCTCGGATTCGAGCGCCTTCATGAATACATAGATGGCGCGCAGGCCGAGCCCCTTTTCGGAATGGATATCGGACTGAATGAAGGCTGCCGTCCGTCCGCGCCTGAGCAGCTTGGTCGTGATCGTCACTTCGCCGGCAAGCGGGCCGATAAAGGAAATCTGAGCCGAGCGTAGCGGGGGGAGATCGTCTTCCGACTGCTGCGCGGCATGGAGGCCGAGTGCTGCACTGAGCCCGCCATAGGCCGTGCGGCCCTGCATCCATGTGGACGGGATTTCGACCATATGACCATTTTCGACAGGCTCAAAGGCAGCCAGAATCTGCTGTAGGTTCATCTCAGTTCCGTTCTCAATCGCGCGGGATGGCGGCCACGATAGCTTCGGCTTTCTCGAACAGGGCAGGGTCGATATCCAGCCCGCTCGCCGCCGCGTTGTCGTCAAGCTGATCCGGGCGGCTCGCTCCGACGATCGCGGACGCCACATTCGGCTCGCGCAACACCCAGGCCAGTGCAAACTGCGCCATCGAGCATCCGGCCTCCTCGGCCAACGGCTTGATCTGGTCGACGCCGCGAATGACGCCGGGCCGCATCAGCCGCTCCATGAAACCACCCATATCGTCGCTCGCCGCGCGGCTGTCTTCGGGCGGCGGACTGTCGGCGTCATATTTGCCGGTGAGCACGCCCTGCCCGAGCGGCGACCAGACGATCTGCGAAATGCCGTTGTCCGTGCACAGCGGAATGACCGCCTTTTCCGGCCGCCGCCAGAGCAGCGAATATTGCGGCTGGCTGGAAACAAATTTCTCGACCTCCGGCACCATATCGAGCGCCGCGCGGATCTGATCCGGCTCCCATTCGGAAAAGCCGATATAGCGGACCTTGCCCGCCCTCACGATATCGGTGAGCGCCGTCATCGTTTCTTCGAGCGGCGTATCTTCGTCATAGCGGTGGCACTGGTAGAGATCGACATGGTCGGTCTGCAGCCGGTCGAGCGAGGCATCGATCTGCTTCAGTATCTGCGCGCGCGATAACCCACGGTCGGTATCCGACATCGGGAAATAGATTTTGGTCGCCAGCACATAGCTGTCGCGCGGCCGGTCCTTCAGCGCCTCACCGATCACGCTTTCCGATGCGCCCCGGCCATAGGCGTTGGCCGTATCGATAAAATTGATCCCGAGATCGAAGGCCCGGTCGATACAGGCGATCGCCGTGTCCTTCTCGACGCCGACACCGGTGGTCAGCCATGTGCCAAGCGAAATCTCCGATACTTCGAGATCGCTCGATCCGAGTTTGCGATACTTCATGATGTTTCACTCCTAAACCGTGAGGGCTGAGTCCGTCGAAGCCCGTTTCGCGTTCCGAGAAGCGCCCTTCGACAGGCTCAGGGCTAGCGGTATGGGTTAAAGCTCTTCTTTGCCCTTGCGCCGCGAACTGCCGACATCGAGATGCGAACCGGCATCCACCACGATCGCCTGGCCCGTCATATGCCGCGATGCATCGTCGAGCAGCGGCACGATCATGTCCGCGATATCCTCGGCAGTCCCCGCGCGCCTGAGCGGTGTCGTTTCCTCGAAATGCCTGTCGATGGCGAGCTTGGCCTCTTCGCCCAGCCGGTTGGTGAACCAGCCGGTGCCGACATAGCCGGGGCTGATCGCATTGACGCGAATTTCGGGAGCAAGCGCCCGGGCGAGCGAATAGGTCATCGTTAGCAGAGCGCCCTTGGAGGCGGCATAAGCCACCGACGACCCGATCCCGTAATGCGCGGCGACAGACGTCACGTTGACGATGGCCCCGCTGCCCTGTTCTTGCATCGTCGGGGTGACTGCGCGGATCATCTCGTATGCGCCGACGACGTTGAGCCGGTAGATGTCGAGAAAATCGTCGGCGCTCAGCGCGTCCAGATCCTCATGATTGGCGAAGGCCGTCTTGCCGGCATTGTTTACGAGACCGTCGATGCGACCCCATTTGTCGAGCGCGGCCCTGGCGAGCTTCTCCGCTTCGCCCGCGCTCAGATCGGCCTGTACGGTAATCGCCCGATCACCATCAGCGCCGCCTATCTCGTCCCGCAACGCTTCGGCGAGGTCCGCGCTCGACACATAATTGATGACGACATTCGCGCCCCGCGCCGCGAGCGCGCGCACCGTCGCCGCGCCGATCCCCTGGCTGCCGCCGGTGACGATCGCGACCTTGCCGTCGAAAAAGTCGCCGGCCATCAGACCGCCGCCTGCTTCGGCATCTGGCGGGTGACGGGATGCGAGGAAGACAGGCCGCCATCGACCGCCAGCGCCTGGCCGTTGACGTAGCTGGCGTCATCCGAGGCGAGGAAAGTTACGGCGCCGGCGAGTTCCTCCGGCTGCCCGCCGCGCTTGAGCGGGTTGAGCTGGCCGATCTTGCCCTCGACGCCCTTTTCGCGCGCATAATCATAGACCGGCTTGGTCATGCCGGTTTCGATGATACCGGGGCAGACGGCGTTCACGCGGACATTGCTGCCGGTCATCTGCTGAGCCGCCGTTTTCACCAAGTTGATCACGCCCGCCTTCGACGCCGAATAGCTGCTCGGCCCGGCGCCGGAGCGAATACCCGCCACCGATGCCGTGCAAATGATCGCGCCGCCGCCGCGCTTCTCGATTTCGGGCGCGCCATATTTGATCGCGAGGAACGGTCCGATCAGGTTGACGCGCAATACCTCCGCCCAGCTCTCCGCATCGCTGTCGAATAAGCCGCCCTGCAAGCCGCCGGTGATACCGGCATTGGCGAACAGGATGTCGAGCCCGCCAAATTCGCTGACTGCGCGCTCGACCAGCGCCTGCACCTCGCTTTCGCTGCCGGCATCCATTTCGACGCCGACCGCGGTGCCGCCATCCGCCGCGATCATTTCCACCGTCTCATGCACGGTCGGCATCTTGTCGGCACACACCAGCTTTCCGCCCTCGGCCGCAAAGCGTTTGGCGGTCGCCCGGCCAATGCCAGACCCGGCGCCGGTCACAATGATCGATTTTCCCTCGAAGCGGCTCATGCAATATTCCTTTGGTTAGATCGTGCGTCCGCCATCCACGACCAGCACCTGGCCAGTCATATAGGTGGAGGCGGGAGAGGCGAGATAGACGGCGGCGCCGGCGATCTCATGCGGTTCGCCGATCCGGTGGAGCGGGGTGGTCGCCGTCACCGCTTTTTCGGTTTCGGGATTTTCCCAGAGCGCGCGCGCCATATCGGTGCGGATCAGGCCGGGCGCGATGCAATTCACGCGGACATTGTCGTCGCCGAATTCGTGGGCGAGATTGCGCGCCATCTGCATGTCGGCGGCCTTCGAAATGCAATAGGTGCCGATATCGACCGAGCCCCTGAGGCCCCCGATCGACGAGACGATGACGATCGAGCCTTCCTTGCGCTCGCGCATCTCGGGCGCGACCATCTGGATCAGCCAGTGGTTCGACAGGATATTATTGTCGAGGATCTTGCGGAACTGCTCGTCCTCGATCTCCGCCATCGGCCCGAAATGCGGATTGCTGGCCGCGTTGCAGATAACGACATCGATCCGCCCGAAGCTTTCACGCGTCTCGTCGACGAGATTCTGGAGATCCTCCTTCGACGAGATATTGGCGGGCACCGAAATTGCCGTGCCTTCGCCATGCTCGGCATTGATCGCGGCAGCGACCTCATCGCAGGGTTCCTGCTTGCGGCTCGAAATGACGACCTTGCCGCCATTGGCCGCGACTTCCTCGGCGGTGGCCTTGCCGATCCCGCGCGAGGAACCGGTGATGATCGCGACTTTACCGTCCAGATCGAATAGCGACATGGGTCTGCCTCCCTTTATTCCGGAGCGCCGGCAGCGCGGGCAAATTCCCAGGCGGCCTGCGCCAGCTCCGGCACGCGCTTGGACCGTTCTTCGGCCTCCGCGGAAGATGCCGTGCCGTCGAGCCAGCGTTTCTTGATACCCTGCAAGATGCCGGTCAGGCGAAACAGGTTATAGGAAAAATACCAGTTGAGATCCGGCACCGTGTCCCGCTCGGTCAGCTCGCAATAGAGCGCGGTCGCCTCCTCGAGCGTCGGAATGCCGGTGCCATCAAGGTCGTGATCGGCGAGCGCCGATCCGCCCTCGCCATGCATGACCCAGTTCTGGGCAAGATAAGTAAAATCGGCGAGCGGATCGCCGATCGTCGAGAGCTCCCAATCGAGCACCGCCGCGACCTCGGGCCGGTCCGGCGCGAAGATCATATTGTCGAGCCGGTAATCGCCGTGGATCACGCCGGTCCGCGTCTGTTCGGGCACGGTCGTCGGTAGCCATTCGATCAGCTTTTCGACCTCGGGAATCGTCTCGGTTTCGGCCATCCGGTAGAGCTTCGTCCAGGTATGGACCTGCCGTTCGAAATAATTGCCGGGTTTGCCGTGATTTTCGAGGCCGATTTCCTTGTAATCGAGGTTGTGCAACCGGGCGAGCGTGCCGATCATCGCGCGATAGATCGACGTACGCTCTTTGGGCTCCATATCGGGTAGCATCCCGTCCCACAGCACCCGCCCATCCACGAGATCCATGATGTAAAAGGCCGAGCCGATGACGCTGTCGTCTTCGCACAGGGCGAAGGGCCTGGCGACCGGATAGCCGACCGGGTGGAGCGCCGCGATCGCCCGATATTCGCGTTCGACCTGATGCGCCGAAGGCAGCAATTTGCCGAACGGCTTGCGGCGCAGCACGAACGTCTGCCCCGCTTCGTCTTCCAGCCGGTAAGTCGGGTTGGACTGCCCGTCCGAAAATTTGCTGTAGGCGGCGAGGCCGTGAAAGCCCTCGACATGTTCGCGCATCCAGGCATCGAGATTGTCCTCGTTCATCCGATGCTCTTCGGCCACGCCCTCGGCTTTGATCGCTTTCTCGCCCATCGCTGCATCCCGTTTTCATGTTCTGAGGTTTACGGAGGCGTAACGTGCGCCCGCGATTGAGTCGAGTGCCCCCAAGCCGCCGCATCGCTAAAACTTGACGCACGCCGCTGCGTGCTCATTCATGGCAGCCGACCATTCCAGACCGAGGGTGCCCAAAACCATGAAAATCCGTCCGTCCCTGATCGCCCTCGCCTGCGCCGCGCTCCCGCTTCCCGCGCCGACCGCGCCGCTCGCCGCGCAAAGCGAGGCACCGGCGAGCGCCGACGAACAGCTGCGCGCGCTCTACGAGGCGGACTGGGAATGGCAGATGCAGGAATTTGCCCGGATGCGCGACGAGGATGGCGAGCTGACCCAGGGCGATCGCCTGCCGGTCGTCACGCCCGAAGCCCAGCTGCGCCGTCTCGCCCATCGCGAGGAGATGCTGCGGCAGTTGGATGCGATTCCCATCGCCGCGCTCTCCGACAGCGAACGCATCAACGCCTCGGTCTTCCGGACCAATCTCGAGATCGCAATCGCCGATGGGCGGTATCGCGAATGGGAGATGCCGCTGAACAGCGATACCGCCTTCTGGACCGGCCTCAATCCGCGCCCGGGCCAGATGACGACGACCGAGGATTATCGGCGCTTTCTCGGGCGGCTCGGCGATATCCCCCGCTATTTCTCGGAGAATATCGCCAATATGCAGGCCGGGCTGGCGCGCGGCTTTACCGTGCCCCAGGTGACGCTGGCGGGTCGCGACGCGCCAATCGCGCCTTATGCCGAGACCGATCCCGAGGCCAATCCCTTCTTCGCGCGCTTTGCCGAAATGCCGACGACCATCCCGGCCGCCGAGCAGGAGGCGTTGCGCGCCGAGGCCCGCACGGTGATCCGCGATGCGGTCGCCCCGGCCTTTGCCGAGCTGCTGCGCTTCTATCGCGAAGACTATTACCCGGCAGCCCGGACCGATACCGCCGCCAGCACCCTGCCCGAAGGCCCGGACTATTATGCGGCCCAGATCCGCGAATATACGACGCTCGACATGACGGCCGAGGAGATTCACCAGATCGGGCTCGCCGAGGTCGCCCGCATCCGCACCGATATGGAGGCGACGATCGCCGAAACCGGGTTCGAAGGATCGTTCGACGAATTTCTCGCCTTCCTGCGCACCGATCCGCAATTCTATGCCGAAACGCCCGAAGAGCTGATGATGTTCGTCGCCTGGGTCGCGGTGCGCGCCAATGCGTCGCTCGGCGATGTGATCGGGCTGCTGCCGCGCCGGCGCTTCACGATCCTGCCCGTGCCCGACGAAATCGCGCCTTTCTACACGGCCGGGCGCGGCGGGCTCGAAAGCTGCCTGATGAACACCTACAACCTGCCCAGCCGCCCGCTCTACAATCTGCCCGCGCTCACGCTGCACGAATGCGCGCCCGGCCATTCGATGCAGGCGGCGCTCGCCGAGGAGCGCGAGTCCGGCCCCGAATTCCGGCGCTACACCTATTTCTCCGGCTATGGCGAAGGCTGGGGCCTCTACACCGAATATCTGGGCATCGAGATGGGCGTCTATCGCACGCCCTATGAGAATTTCGGGCGGATGACGTACGAAATGTGGCGCGCGGCGCGGCTCGTCATCGATACGGGGCTCCATCATTATGGCTGGTCCCGCCAGCAGGCGATCGACTATCTCGCGTCCAATACGGCGCTCTCCGACCATGAGGTCGAGACCGAGATCGACCGCTATATCAGCTGGCCCGGACAGGCGCTCGCCTACAAGCTGGGCGAGCTCAAGATACGCGAATTGCGCGCCGAAGCGGAAGCAACGCTTGGCGAGGATTTCGACCGGCGGACATTCCATGACGCGATCCTCGCGCTCGGCTCCGTACCCCTGAGCACGCTCGAGACGGAGATGCGCCGCTGGATAACGGACCAACAATCCGGCGACTGATATTTCCATGGCTATGAGTTGGTGAAATATCCCATATATTCGCATTCGACCATGTAAGCCAGCCATGCGCAACTGGCTAAGCTATTGATAATACGCAAATCCTGAAAACTGGCACGCACCCTGCATAGTATGGGGCGTTACCGGCACGAGCCGGAACTTAGACACAGGCCAAGGTTCAGGAGACCTCAGATGAACACCGAACAGAACTTCCAAAGCCGGTTTTTCGCCGCCGTCGCCGCAGCCGCGGTTTCGGCAATGTGCATCCTCGGCACGGTCGGCCCGGTTCAGGCCGGCGAGCTGTTTTCGCCGACCCAGGTGACCCACGCTGACACCCAGCTGGTTGCTGCCTAATGGCGACGCGGCTCGATCTTGATACTGCGACCAGCACGGACAGGTTCCACTCGCTGCCCGCCATGTCGGGCGGCTATGAGCGGCCCCAGATCCGCAGCCGGAGCGCGCGGCTCTTCTCCCGGATGCGCGATATTCTCGCCGCCAATCTGGGCGATATGCTGGATCACAGCCCCGAGCCGGAACAGATGATCCGCATGATCATCTGCGAGATGGAAGAGACGCTGGTCCATGTCCGCGCCACGACCGCCCGCACGATTGCAGATCAGAAAGAATTGAAGGCCGCGCAGGACCGCCTGCGCGAGATTGCCGATGGCTGGCGCGAAAAGGCCGAGTTCGCCCTTGCAGCCGACCGCGAAGACCTGGCCCGCCAGGCGCTTGTCGAAAAGGGCAAGGCCGAGGACCGGGCTAAGGAACTCAATGAAGAGATCGCGACGCTCGAAAAGACGCTGACCGCGAACCATAGCGATATCGCCCGCCTGCAGACCAAGCTCGGTGAAGCCTGTGCGCGCCGCGGCAATATCCGGGCGCGGCTGGAATCGGCCGAGAACAGCATCAAGATGCGCGAACTGCTCAATGGCGGCGCGGTCAAGGATGCCTTTGCACGCTTCGACACGCTCGAGCGCAAGGTGGACGAGGCCGAAGGCCATGCCGAAGCGGCCATGATTGGATATGACGATAGCGAGGAAATCGCGAAAAACCGGAAGCTGAATGCCAAGGTCGATGCCGAACTCGCCGCCATGAAGAACGGAAAAACGAGCTAGGACAAGGAGACGGACAATGGGTTATCGCATGGGAAGAAACGTAATCGTGAGCCAGGAGCGCAAGCTGCTCGGCGTATGCGCGGCGATCGGCAACACGCTCGGCGTCAACGGGCTTTGGGTCCGCATCGCGGCGATCGCGCTGACGCTGTTCGTGACCTTCTGGACGATCCCGGTTTACCTGCTCTGCGGCTGGGCCCTGACCCGCGCCGAGAAGAACAAGCGGGCCGACCGTTCCACGCGCTCGAGCTATGTCGGCTCCTCGCGCAGCCGCTATCTGTCGGACACCGATCGCATGCTCGCCCATCGCGACAGCGCGCTATCCCGCGAGATCGACTCGCTGCGCTAGGCAGCAGCGAGATAAGTTGACAAAGTGGGCACATAGCCGCGCCGACGATTGCGGCGCGGAGCTGCGCAAAGATATTCCAAAAGTCACGAAAGCCACATACACTAAAGCTGAAAACGCTTCGGGCCCGTTGGCCGCGAAATATCCCGTGCGCCACGGATTAAAGGATCAACGGATCAAAGAGCCTGCGGCACGCCGCGTGCGTACAGATATCATGGGCGCGGGCGTGTAGGACAGGAAATAGGATTAGACCGGATAGAGTTGAAGCGAGCTTGGTCCGAAATCAGCCAAACTGCGTCACCCCGGACTTGATCCGGGGTGACAGTTTTTTGGCAAGCCTCAATCCGCCTCCGTCACCGCCGGCGCTTCCGCGAATGGGCGGATCCCGAAATGCGGATAGATATCGCTCGGGAAATAGACGGTGCCGTTGGCAACGACCATCGCGATGGATTTGATCGCGCCGAGGTCCGCCGTCGGATCGCCGGGGACGAGGAAGAAATCGGCATATTTGCCGCCGTCGATCGATCCCAGATCTTCGTCCTGTCCCAGATATTCGGCCATGCCGAGTGTCGCGAGGCGAAGCACTTCGGGCGCTGAATAGCCGGCGCGCTCGAACAGTTCGAGTTCGCGGTGATAGGCGAAGGAGCCGCCCATATCGGTGCCCGGCACGATGAGAATGCCGCGCTCGCGCATCGTCGAAATCGTCCGCATGATCTGGTCGAACGCGCCGCGATAGCGCTCGTCCGCGCCTTCCGCCGACACGTCCGCCCAGGCTTCCTGCAGGCTGCGCTGCTGCCCGATGGGCATATGATCGAAGATATCGGCGAAACCCGGCGAGACTTCGCCATTGCGGCCGAGCAGCAGAGCTTCATGGATCGTGATCGTCGGATCGATCGCGATAGCGTTCTCCGCCATCAGGTTGATGGTATGCTGAACCGGCGCGCTGTCGAGATCGAGCGCGGGTAGCCGATCCAGCGCGGTGAGGCGGAGCAGCGTGCGCGTATCCTCTTCGGGTTCGAGCACCCAGCCGAGCATCACCTGGTTGATATGCGTAAGCTCGTCGAACCCGGCCTCGATCATCGCGTTCGCATTGGAAAAGGCCGGGACGTGACCGGCGACGCGCAGGCCGAGCCGATGGGCTTCCTCGACAAGGCGCGGCGCCCATTCCGGCGTCATCGAGTTGTAGAGCTTCACCTGGTGGAAGCCGCGCGCGGCATACCAGCGGACCTGGTCGAGCGCCTCTTCCTCGGTTTCGACCAGCTCCCCGGTCTGCGAGCTGAACTCGCTCAACCCCTCGATAAAGCCGCTGCGCGTGATGCGCGGGCCCGCGATCGTGCCGTCGGCGATCCGCTCGATCAGCCCGTCCAGCACGTCATTTTCGTTGCCCATATCGCGCACGGACGTGACGCCCGCCGCGATGTTGAGCAGCGCGACATTCTGGGAAATATGGCCGTGCATCTCGTACATGCCGGGCACCAGCGTGCCGCCCGCCCCGTCGATCACCGTCTCGCCCTCGGTGACGGGAGAACCGTTTGGCTGGACGCTGGCTATCCGCTCGCCGCGCCAGACGACGTCGAACGGCCCTTCGCGCGTCATCGTTTCCGGATTGAAGATATAGGCGTTCTGGACCCGCACAGGCCCGTCATAGTTGCGCGCCGACTCCGCCTGGATACGCACGAACCGCTCGGTCGACAGCGTCTGGGCATAGTCGCGAAGCTGCGCGTCGGCCGCCTCGTAACCGGCGCGGATAATCGCAAAACGCGGGCTCGCGATGGCGAACATGACGTTATCGCTATCGAGCATCACATAGCTCGGATTGAGATCGAGCCCGGCAATCTCATAGGTCGTCGCCTCGACCGGCCCGTCCGGCCCGTCGAAGGTCGTGGTCGCATGCGGAGTCAGCGTCGCCGTGCCGCCGGGCAATACGTCGAGGCTGCGATCTTCGTCGGCAAGCAGCGCGCGGGCGAGCAGCGCCAGCGTCCAGGGACTGCCACCCTGCGGGATATAGAATTGGGCGTCGGACCCGTCGGTTGCGCCGACCCCCGTCGCATCGCGCCAGCTCGCATTGCCATCGTCCCAACGGAACATCTCGTCGACCAGATTGCCGAAGGTCGTCGAGCCCTCGACCGTCCAGGCGGTCGGCAGGCCGTTCGCATCGAGCGCGATCGTTTCGGCGATCGTTGGGCCGCGGCCGTTATTCTTGAAGTCATAATCGATGACGACCTGCGCCGGCTCGGCATCGACATTGAGATGCCCGACATCGTTGCCGCCCGACAGCACCCGATATTCGCGCAGTTCGGCCGCAGCGGGGGCAGCAATCAGTGCGGTGGCGAAGAGCAGATATTTGAACATGCGACATATCCTTGAGACGAAATGCGGGAAGGCGGCGCGAACCCTTCCAGCCGCGCGGCCGGGCGTCAACTCCGACCTGAAGTCAGCAGAATATACTCAAACTTAACCATATATATTTGCCGCGCATTTGCCGCTATCATCTGGATTCGCAATGTCTTTGCCCGCCAAACTCCTCGTGCTCGTCGCGCTGTTCGCAATCTTTGTTGCGCCAGCCGAGGCGCGCTGGCTCGGCCCCGAAGATGTAGTGGTCACCGCGACCTCCAACGGACCGATCCATCCGCATCGCGCTGCGCTCGAAGCGGCGCGCGGAGCCGAAACCGATATGGCCCGCCGCGCGATCATCGCCACCAACCTGAACCGCTGGCGCGACCTGCCCGCCGAGCTCGGCCGCCGTCACCTGATGGTCAACGTCCCCGCGCAGGAGGTCGTGCTGTGGGAAAACGGCGTGCCCGTGCAGCGCTGGCGCGCGATCGTCGGGCGGCCGCGCACGCCGACCGTCTCGTTCAGTACCGAGGTGACGGGCGTCAATCTCAACCCCTGGTGGTATATTCCGCAGAGCATCGTACGCGAGAGCGTCGGCCGCCTCGTCCGCACCAACCCGGCCGAAGCGCGGCGGCGCGGCTATGTCGTCTCGGGCGGCAGCTATCGCCAGCGCCCCGGGCCCGGCAATGCGCTCGGCCGGATGAAGCTCGTCATGCCGAACAGCCACGCCATCTATCTGCACGATACGCCGGCGCGCCATCTGTTCGACGAGACCGAACGCGCCTTCAGCCATGGCTGTATCCGCGTGCAGGACGCGATGGGCTTCGCCGCCCGCCTCGCCGGAATGACAAGGACGGAGATCGAAGCAATGGCCGCCGACGGCCGGACGCAGACCGTCTCGCTGGCTGAACCCGTACCGGTCCACATCACCTATTTCACCGCCGTGCCGGGCGAAGCGGGCGAACTCAGCTATCTCGACGATATTTACGGGCGCGATCGCGGATAGCGGCAGACCAACGCGGCAATGTGCCGGCGGGGCGCCTCAACGACTGCGGACGCCTGCTATTCCCAGATACAGCCCGGTCGACACCAGCGCTATGAGGTTGGACAGCATGAACGCCATGGTGATCGTTCCATGCCCCAGCATCGGAATGAAATCGCGCGCGACGATAGTCGTGGCCACGAACAGCATGGCGAACAGCCCCCAGCCCGCGATGATCCGGGGCATCAGGCCCGATCTCAGAAACAGGTAGAAGAACCCCGCCTTTGCGAGCGAGGACAAAACCAGCCCGAGATGAAAAGAGGTATAGTCGGACGTCGCCTGCACGCTCGCGAGCATCAGGCGCGTCGTATCGCTCATGCCGCCATAGGCGCTGTCGCCCGCAATTTCCGCCGCGTTCAGGGCAAATACCGCGCCCAGAAACATGAGAATGGACGCCGAAAGCCCGATAAAGACGCTCCACCCCGCCAGTAACGGCCCGGCTCCGCGGAGCAGCAAATAAAGGCCGATGACGATCACGGCGTCCAACCCCAAGGCGAGGATCGCGATATAGGCCTTGGCCCGCAAGCGCTGCTCGGCTTCCAGCATGCTTTCGGCGACGGCGGCGACGTCTGCGGACAGGTTGATATCGATGTCCGGCGCGACGAACAGGGCGGAGACCATGCCGATAACGATCGTCGCGATCAGCGACCAGCCGACCGTTCTTGCGACAGTTTGCGGGTTGGAGTTGTCTGCGGATACCATCAGCGGTTTTCCCTTCATTCTTGCCGGCACCGTCGCAACGCGATCGCCAGCCGGGTCCATATGTGTATTATCTGCATAATACACTTGCGTCAATGCAGCATCGAAGTGCAACGTCCGATCGGCCATGGTCTGCGGCGCAGAAAGCTGTATGGCAGGGACGGATCGAACCAGACTCCCAATCGGCCCATCAGGAGAAACCCATGTCGCTACCGCAAACCTTTCGCCAGATGCTGTCCACGGTTTCCGAGGACGGGGAGCTTCGTCTCGAACTGGCCGAACAGCCTATGCCGTCGCCCGAGGACGAGGAGGTGATCGTCGAGATCGAAGCGACGCCGATCAACCCGTCCGACCATGGCGTGATGTTCGGCTGGGCCAATATGGCCGAGTGCAGCTCGGCGGGCGATGGCGACAACACCATTCTCACCGCGCCCGTTTCGTCGCACGGCATGGGCGTGATGAAGGCCCGTATCGGCCAGTCGCTGCCCGTCGGCAACGAGGGCGCCGGGACGGTCGTTGCCGCTGGCGCGGGCGCGGGTGCGCAGGCATTGATGGGCAAGCGTGTCGCGGTGATGGGCGGCGGGATGTATGCGCATTATCGCTGCCTGCCCGCCGCGATGTGCCTGCCGCTGAAGCCCGAGCATACGGCCAAGGACGGCGCCTCCAGCTTCGTCAATCCGCTCACCGCGCTCTCCATGCTCGAAACGATGCGGATGGAAGGGCATAGCGCGCTCGTGCACACGGCGGCTGCATCGAATCTCGGCCAGATGCTGAACCGGATCTGCCAGGACGACGGCGTAGACCTGGTGAATATCGTGCGCCGCGAAGAACAGGTCGAGATGCTGCGCGATATGGGCGCGAAACATGTCTGCAACTCCAGCAGCGAGAATTTCGCTGCCGAGCTGACCGATGCGGTGCACGAGACCGGCGCCACCCTCGCCTTCGACGCCACCGGCGGCGGCGATCTCGCGTCGAAGATATTGAGCGCCATGGAGGCCGCCGCCGCGCGCACGCCGGGCGCCTACAGCATATACGGCTCGGTCGCGCACAAGCAGGTCTATCTCTATGGCGGGCTCGATGTCTCGCCGACCGTGCTGACGCGCGGCTATGGCATGGCCTGGGGCGTGGGCGGCTGGCTGCTGCCCAACTTCCTCGCAAAGGCCGGACCGGAGGTCGCCGACCGGTTGCGCAAGCGCGTCGTCGACGAGCTCACGACCACTTTTGCCAGCCACTATACCGACGAGATTTCGCTCGCCGAGGCGCTGCAGGCCGATATCGTCAAACGCTATTACGCCAAGACGACCGGCGAGAAATTCCTAATCTGCCCGCAAAAGGGAAAGTAAGCCACAGCGCTCCCCTCGCTTTCGCTCGGGAGTTTTCGCCGAAATCGTCCCCCGGACGATTTCTAGTAGCGAAAACTGGTCGGGGAGAGAGGATTCGGACCATCCGCCGGGTCTTCACACTTCCGACATTAGCAGCCTGTATAGGCCGGTGAACGTCTGCTTTGCGCCCATTGCGGACATTGAAACTGGATCGCCGCCAATTCCGATCTTCTCTGCTCTGGCGCGAACCACGTTCGTCTTCATGCGCAGGCGATGTGCGGCGCGAGAGGCGATGGTAGTTCACAAAAGTTGGCGAACCGGCCATTGTGAACAAAAATCCATCGATTGCATCGACAATGCACCGCTGCACCTGCAGGGTAGCTTTCATGAAGCGAGAGCGGCTTCAGACTATTTGTCGAACCCTCTCAAAGGCATGCTTCGACAGGGGGATACGTGGCAGACACGACTATTCAGACCGGGCCTGCGCTCGATTCCAGCAGCGTCACAAGGGCTTTCACGGTCTTTTTGCTTTACGCCGGTCAGGGCATTCCAATCGGCCTTTTCGATTTTGCAATTCCGGCTTGGATGGCGGTCAACGGCGCCACGGCACAGGACATCGGCTTTGTTGTCGCGATGATCGGCATTCCCTGGAGTTTCAAATTTATCGCTGGCTTTATCATGGATCGATATACCCTGCTTGCGATGGGCCGCCGCCGGGCATGGATTCTCGCCGCGCAGACCATGATGATCGTGCTGCTCCTGTTTTTTGCGATCATCGACCCCGGCCCACGCGATGTTCTAATTCTCGGGCTGGTGGCACTCGCCGTGAATACTGCAACGGTTTTCCAAGATGTCGCTGTCGACGGCCTTACCGTGGACATTGTGCCGGAAGAAGAGCGATCGCTGGCAGGTGCCCTGTCATCAGGTGGCCAGGTGATGGGTATTGCCGCCTCAGCCGCGCTCACCGGCGCGATGGTCTACGCATTCGGTGCCAGCGCCGCTTATATGGCTTGCGCCGCGTTGGTCGCCGTTATCACAGCCCATGTAATCTGGGTGCGCGAGCGCATCACCGAGCGTCGATTACCATGGTCTGATGGTGAGGCGCATGAAGCCAATCTCTCTTCTCAGGCGCAGAGCTGGCTACCCCTAGCCAAATCCGCTCTGAGCAATACACTATCCCCACTCAGCCTTGCCTGGTGCCCAGTTCTGATAACGCGGGGCCTGGCCTATGGCGTGTGTGTTGTGGCCGTCCCGCTTATCGCGAGCCAATATGGTGGCTGGACGGAGGATCGCATCGGATCGCTGAATGGCACGGCGCAGTTGATTGCCGGGATCGCAACCATCGCAATCGGCGCACTCATTGCAACTAAGCTCGGGGCGCAACGTGCACTCTTGCTCGCCACTATTGCACTGATGGCTCTTGTCATCTGGATGTGGATGTCGTCGGACTCTTGGTCTGATCCAGGCGTCATTACAGCGTTCATTTTGGGGTGGACGGCAATCTTTTTTCTGGGCGGTGTCGGCGAAATCGTAATCATTATGCGGCTCAGCCCGCCATCCGCCGCGGCTTCACAATATTCGGTGTTCATGGCGTTCCATAATATGGGCATCAGCCTTGCCGGGATACTGATCGGATCGATCGCCATATTTGGCGATCCGCAGGGATTGCTGGCGCTCCTGATCGGTACACAAATTCTCGCCGCAGCCATCCTTCTCGTTGTCAGGTTTCCGACGGAACGAATAAAGGAATCAATGGGTCTCGGACAATCAACTGACGGCGTGGCCGCAGTGCGCGATTAGAGCTGAGGCTAGAACCGATAACCACGAAATGAGGTAAGGTGGGCTGCTTGTCGCTCTCAGCCCCGATATTCGATTGGCAGGCCCAATGTCCGCTTTCGGCCAGGAGCGGACATTCATCGACCCTTACCCAACGTCCGCAATGGGTCGCTAGCAAACAATTTGTGCTTGCCTCTCATTTGGCGCACTGTCCCTGGGCACAAATGTGCAAAACAAAAAGGGGGGAACAACATGAAACAGCTTAAATCACTTATGGCGGCAGCAGCGCTGGCCAGTCTTTGCGCGCCTGCATTGGCGCAGGACGAACCAGAAGAAGCGCGGACGTCCTATTCAATCACACTTGTAAGGTTTGCAGATGACGCGGGCGCAAGATGGCTGGAGCTGATGAACGATCATTTCATTCCGGCCCGGCAAGCTGCATCGCTGCCGGCACCGACTATTCACTGGATGATGGATGGGGCCTGGGATCTGATGGTGGTGAGCGAAATGCCCAATGGCCTTGGAGCACTGGATAGTCACAATCCGCCAGGCGTCGTCGCCTTTCGTGAAGCTATGCTCGCTCAGGAAGGATCAGAAGAGGCGGTTACTGCGCTCAACGCGGAAATGGACGGGTTGGTCGAGGCC
The DNA here is from genome assembly GCA_039819365.1 of Pseudomonadota bacterium. Classification (GTDB taxonomy): domain Bacteria; phylum Pseudomonadota; class Alphaproteobacteria; order Sphingomonadales; family Sphingomonadaceae; genus Parasphingopyxis. Next base: position 67,384 of record JBCBSD010000005.1, on the reverse strand, counting down.
AGTCAGCGTTACTATTCTCACACCCACCCATAAAATCCAATTCACCACGCAATCGGGGCGCAGTGTTTCAAGCACTGCGCCCCTTTTTTTTGAAGTAAGCAATGGGCGAAATGCAGACGCGGGTTGTGAATCGGTCAAATGTCCGCTTTCGGCCACTAGCGGACATTCAAACAACGGGGTCATTGCGCTCTCAACATCAAAACGGATCGCCCACCGGAGGATTGCCCGTTTCTTGTCTCGAAGCGTGTCCCCGAAACGTGTCCCCGAACTGCGCCCGAAGCCTCACATATCCTATGATTTTCAATTGTTTAGGGATATTGGTCGGGGAGAGAGGATTCGAACCTCCGGCCCCTGCCTCCCGAAGACAGTGCTCTACCTGGCTGAGCTACTCCCCGACCGATGCGTCCGGCCCGCCTGCGCGGGCCACCTCGGAGGCAGACGCGGCTCTATACGGGCGGCGGCGCGCCCTTTCAACCGCTGATTTCGCGGCGTCTTACTCCGCCGCTTCGGCCATCTCGACTGTCTGTGGACCGCGGACCAGGCCGCCGGGGCGTGCCTCTGTGACTGCGCCGTTGCGGAACGTCACTTCGCCGGACTTGATCGTAACATCATAGCCGCGCGCCTTTTGCAGCAGCCGCTTCCCGCCTGCGGGCAGATCGAAGGCGAGCCACGGCTTTTCGAGCTTGAGATTCTCCAGATCGATCACGTTGATATCGGCTAGATAGCCGGGCGACAGCACGCCGCGATCGTTGAGGCCGTAGAGCCGCGCCGTATCGTGGCATTGCCGCTTCACCGCGGTTTGGATCGAGATCGTCCCGCGTTCGCGGTCGCGCACCCAATGTTCGAGCATGAAGGTCGGCGAGGCGGCATCACAGATCGTGCCGCAATGCGCGCCGCCGTCCGACAGCGAGTTCACCGTATCGTCGCGATGCTGGAGCGGGTGGAGGAAATCGAGATTGCCGTCCGCGTAGTTGAGGATCGGATAGTAGATGAAGCCCTTGCCCTCTTCGCGCATCAGCAGCTCATAGGCATAGTCTGTCGGCGTCATCCCGGCGACTTCGGCGCGCGCGGCGACGCTTTCCTCGGCGGTCGGCTCATAATTGAAGCCGTCCATCATCTCGAACTGCAATGCGAAACCGTTGGCGATCATCATATAGAGCGGCAGCAGGTCCGGATTTTCCGGATAGACCGACTCTTCCTCGATCATGCGCGTGCGGAAATCGGGGTCCGTGAGTTTGGCGTATTTCGTGTCCCAATCGAGTTCGGCGATTTCTTCCCAGGCCGGCTTGAAGACGAACGGATGCACGGTGCCCTGCCACGCCATGATGATGCCGTTACCGCGCAGTGCGATCTGCGCGACGATATTGGCTCCGCGAGCATTCTCTTCCGCCGTCGCGGCGATCTGCTCGTCGAGCGGCATTTCCTTGGCGATCGACTGGAGCGCGGCGAAGGTGACGGGGAGCCCGGTTTCGCGGGAAAGGTCGCCCATCCAGCCGAACTCGTCCCATTCGCGTTTCATGTCGGACGCCATTTCGAACACGCCATAACCGACCCGCCCCATCGCGCGGCCGATGCCGATCAGCTCTTCCTTGGTTGCCGTCGTGCCGGGCACGAGTTCACCCTCGACATCGCGGTGCAGCGTCGTGCGCGAGGTCGAGAAGCCGAGCGCGCCGGCGCGCAGACCGTCCTCGACGATCGCCGACATCTGTTCGATATCGTCTTCAGTCGGCACGGCGCCCGGTTTTTCCCGATCGCCGAGCACATAAGCCCGGATCGCGCCATGCGGGACATGCGTCGCGACATCTACGGTGCGCGGCAGCTTTTCGAGCTCGTCCAGATATTCGGGGAAGCTTTCCCAGTTCCAGGTCATGCCTTCGGCGAGCGCGGTACCCGGGATATCCTCGACCCCTTCCATCAGGCCGATCAGCCAGTCATGCTTGTCGGGCTTGGCCGGCGCGAAGCCGACGCCGCAATTGCCCATGACGACGGTCGTCACGCCATGCCAGCTCGACGGGCCCATCTCGTCGTCCCAGGTCGCCTGGCCGTCATAATGGGTATGGATATCCACCCAGCCCGGCGCGACGATCTTGCCGCTCGCATCGATTTCCTCGCGGCCCGCGTCGCTCACTTCGCCGATCTGGGTGATCAGATCGCCATCGACGGCGATATCCGCCTGAAAAGGTTCTCCGCCCAAGCCGTCTACGATCGTGCCGTTGCGAATGACGATATCGTGCATCAAAATCTCTCCTGATTTTTGCTTTACGTAGACGTTAGCAGAAAAGCGCGGAGGCTGCTACGCTTGGCCTATGGAAGACGGTTTCAGCTGGAGCCCCGATCCTGACAGCGGCATCGCGATGCGCTGGGTCGAGGCGAACGGGCAGCGTTTCGAACTGGCGGAAGCGGGAAGCGGCGATCGGCTCGCGCTCTGTCTCCACGGTTTTCCCGAGCTGCATTTCTCATGGCGCTACCAGATGCCGCTGCTCGCCCGGCTCGGCTATCGCGTCTGGGCGCCGAACCTGCGCGGCTATGGCGGATCGAGCCGGCCCGACGGCGTGCGCGCCTATGCGCTCGATCATCTGACCCAGGATGTCGCCGCCCTGATCGATGCGAGCGGCGCCAAGGAGGTGACGCTCATCGCGCATGACTGGGGCGCGATTGTCGCCTGGGCTTTCGCCATCGCCAAAGTCCGCCCGCTGACCCGGCTCGTGATCCTCAATGTGCCGCATCCGATGGTGGGCGCGCGCGAAATCAGGCATTGGCGGCAGCTCAAGAAGAGCTGGTACATCTTCTTCTTCCAGCTCCCCTGGCTGCCGGAAAAACTGCTCGGCCGCGGCAATGGCAAGGCGATCGGCGAAATCTTCGTCAGATCGAGCTGCGACAAGAGCAATTTCGGGCCGGACGTACAGGCCGTCTATGCCGCGGCCGCCGCGAAACCGGGCGCGCTGACCGCGATGCTCAACTATTATCGCGCGCTGCTGCGCCATCGCGATGCGCTCGATTTAGGCGACGGCCGGGTCGAAATTCCGACGCTGATGATCTGGGGCGAAGAGGATGTCGCGCTCAATATCCGCTGCACCGAGGGCACCGAGAAGTGGGTGCCGAATCTGGAGCTGCACCGGTTGCCGGGAGTGTCGCACTGGGTCCAGCAGGAAGCGCCGGAACGGGTCAACGCAATCCTTGAGAACTGGTTGGCCGGTTAGCGCAGAGCCGCTGTTCAATCGCCGGAGCGAAACCGCTGCACCCATTCCGCATTGAGCTCGTCACGCAGGATTTTCACGCGAACCTTTCCGTCGAATTCGCGCGGAACCGGCAGATCGAGCCGGGCGCAGACCGTATCCACGAACGCGCGCGGAGCGGCGCAGATATCCTCATAGTAAAAATGCAGACACGGCCTTTTCGTCCGCTTGACGAAGTCGGCAAGGTTGGCATTGACCTGCTCGATGATCTGGATGTCGGTTGCGATCGCCGCGCGATTATAATCCTCCGCAGTGACGATGCGTTTGGCTTTCCCCGGCGAGTGATAGCGGCCACTCAAGCGCGCGCGGAAAAGCGAGACCGCTTGGGCGACCGTGTCGCGCCGTTCGATGTGCAATAGCGTCGCCCGATCGAGCACCGCGTCGAGGAAGCCGAGATACCAGGCGCTGATCAGACCGGGCTCGCCGCATTTGGCTCCAAATGCCGTTCGGGTTCCGCGCTGCCCTATCATCCAGCGCAGCGCCTCGCCATCGTCTGCCAGCCCGTGTTCGGCGCGCACCGCTGCCAGCTGCTCTGGGTTGAGCGAGTCCGCGATGCGCACGAAATGACCGGTCCGCGAAAGGAGCTGCCCGGCATAGGTGCTGCCCGAGCGGGCAGCCACAAGCATCAGCATTATACGATCGGGCGCGGCCGACAGATCGGCCTGCGCGTCCGGCAGCGCCATGTCCCGACCGATCTTGTCGACCAGTCGAGCTTCGAAACAGGCTCGGATGATCCGGCCGGGCGCTGTCACGCGCCTCTTGCCGCTATCATCTCCTCGATGGCGACGAATTTTTCGCGCGGGGATCCTTCGCGGGCGCGCCCGGCTTCGGCTTCTTCGATCTTCTTCCAGTCGCGGAAGGTGACGACCTCGACACCGCGTTCGGCGAGCAGCGTGTCGAGCCCTTCCCGGCCCGCCTTTCCGGCGCCCTCGCCGATATCCTCAGCGATCAGATCGACGACGGCATAGCCGTCCGGCCGGTTCGTGCCGATGGTGCCCGTCGGCCCGCGCTTGGCCCAGCCGACGCAATAAAGGCCGGGCAATATCCGGCCCGCGTCATTGGCGAAGCGGCCCCGGCCATGCTCGAACGGCACGCCTTCGATTTCCGGCGTCTGATAGCCGATACAGGTGACGACCATGGAGGCGGGAATGGTATAGGTTTCGCCAGTGCCCACGCTGCGCAGATCGGCATCGAGCTCGGTGCGTTCGACGACGACGCGCTCGACCCTGCCATCGCCTTCGATCCGGACCGGCGCCGCGAAAAAATCGAAATCGATTTCGACCGTCTTGTCGGCGCGGAAGGATTCGGGGATCGCCGCAAACTCCCGCAGAAACGTGACCGATTTGCGCATCCCCGGCTCGAGCAGCGCGTCGGCGCCTTTCTCGGGCAGATCGTCCGGATCGACGCGCGGCGCGGCGCGCTCCAGCCGCCCGAGCTCGCCCAGCTCCTTGGGCGTCATCGCGATCTGGTGCGGCCCGCGCCGGCCGAGCAATGCGATATGTTCGGTCTTGGCTTTCTCGAGCTCCTCATAGGCGTGGAGCACGATATCGGAGCCCGCGAACTCGTCCGGCGTCTTTGAGAGCACGCGCGCGACATCGAGCGCGACATTGCCGTTGCCGATCACCACGACATGCGTGCCATCGAGCGGCGGATCGACTTCGACATGATCGGGGTGGCCGTTATACCATCCGACAAAGGCGGCGCTGCCGAAAACGCCGGGCAGATCGGCGCCGGGAATCCCGAGTTCGCGATCGTTCGGCGCGCCGGTCGCGATGATCACGGCGTCGTAGAGCTGCTGCAGCTCGGCAATGCTGACCTGCTCCCCGATGGTCAGATTGCCGACGAAGCGGACATTGTCGGACAGAGCCACCTTTTCATAGCGCCGCGCGACATTCTTGATCGACTGGTGATCGGGTGCGACGCCGAAACGGATCAGGCCGTAGGGCACCGGCAGGCGGTCGATCATGTCTATGCACACATCGTCGCCGAACAGCTTTTGGGCGGCTTCCGCGGAATAATAGCCGGCCGGCCCGGTGCCGACGATCGCGATATGGCGCATGGGCCACTCCCCTCCAGTTTCGGCGCGATGCTAGCGGGCTGTGCCGTCGAGGCAAGCGAAAGGCGCATGGCCCCTGTTGACCGCAAAGCAGCGGTGGGAATACCCGGCCCGCCGGGTATCCCGCCATCCCGCGCGGCCGACGGCGGCACGGATCGCAAAAATGCTGTTCTGAACCCGATTCGCCAGCTTTCAGCGGGAAAATACCGCCGTTTCCCGTGACACGGAGCACAGCGCAACATTTGGAAAATCTTGATATTTCGATGCGTAAAGAGTAGGCGCATGACCAACAAAAAGTCTTGGGTCGGCAAGGAGAGTAGCATGATTTTTTCCAGCCGCGACAATCGCGTTATCGGATTTGCACTGATCGCCGCGCTGGCGACACAGCCGGTTGCCGCCTATCAGCTTGGCGGGCTGCTGGGCGGGCGGTCTTCGAGCTCGAGTGACGAAACGAACAATTGCGACACCGCCGGCGAGTCGGTCGGACAATCGGTCCTTGGCGGACTGCTCGGCAGCGCGGCGCGGTCGATCGGTATCCCGACCTTTGTGCCATCCACCCAGTTCGCCAACATCCTCGCGACCGAAATCGCCTGTCGCCTCGATCCCCAGGAACAGGAAAAGGCCGCCGAGGCGACCGTCGAAGCCACGCGCACCGGCGAAGTCGGCTCGACCGCGACCTGGACCAGCGACACGCGGCCCGGCGTCAGCGGTTCGTCGACCGTAACCGGGCGGACCCAGCAGGCAAGCGGCGGCGATTGCCTCCAGGTGACGGACGTGATCATCGTCGACGGCGAGGAAACGACCGTTCCGAAGACCATGTGCCGTGTTCCGCCATCGACCCGTTACGAGCTGGCGGCCTGAACCATGGTTCGATTGCGGATGCTGATTGCAATGGGCGCGGCCGCGCTGTGCGCCAGCGCCGCACCCGGCGCCCAAGGGGATAACGCAAATCCGACCTGCCCGGCATCGCCCAACTGGGCGGCCAATCAGGTCATGACGCTGACGCCGATCGACCGCGGCGACCAGCGCGTATTGCTCGCCGAGGGCATGATCACGGAGGGTCTGGCCAACCGGTTGCGCGAAGCGCTCCAGAATGATGATCAGATTTCGGAAATCTGGTTCCGGTCGCCCGGCGGCGACGCCTATGCCGGCAACGAGGCGGGCCGGATGCTGCGCTCCGAATTTCCCGGCATCATCACGCGCATTCCATCGGGCTGGGCCTGTTTCTCGGCCTGCAATTTCGCCTTTATGGGCGGCCAGCTCAGGATCGTCGAACCCGAAGGCCATTTCATGGTCCACATGTTCACCCATACCGGCAATCGCGATATCATCCGCCAGGAAGTGCAGGCGGGAACGGACAGCGCGGTCGAGCTGATCGGCGAGATCGAACAGTCGAGCGCCCAGCTCGCGACCGAAGATAATGATTTCCTGATCCGCATGGGCGTCTCGCGCCGCCTGCTCAGCGAAGTGATGTACGCGACCCAGGCGGTCGGCGACGGCGAAACCCGCCGCTGCCTGACCCAGGACGAGGCCTATAGCTACAACGTCGCGAACGTCCGCGAATAGCGGGCTGCACACTCCGCAATCGCCGTTCCGACTGCGTTCCGGCGATACGCCATTGGCGCATCGCGTCCGCATCCCTAAGGTCCCCGCTCGCACAACGGCATGGCCCGCAAACGGGCCGGGAGGGGATAGAGTTATGCAGGATTTTTCGGGCAAGATTGCGGTCGTGACCGGCGGCGGATCGGGGATAGGCCGCGCGCTGGTGCTGCAGCTCGTTGCCGAAGGCTGTTCGATCGCGATGTGCGATATCGGCGATGCGGACATGGCCGAAACCGCGCGGCTCGCCGAAGCGGAAGCGACGCAAGGCGCGAAGATCATCAGCTTCCACGCCGATGTCGGCAATGAAGAGCAGATCATGGCCTTTCGCGATCATGTGCGCGCCGAGACAGGCGAAGATCATATCCATCTTCTCTTCAACAATGCCGGAATCGGCGGCGGCGGCAGTTTCGTCGCCGGCGATCGCGGGCAATGGGAGCGGACCTTCGACGTCTGCTGGAACGGCGTCTATCTGACCGCGCGCGCCTTCATGCCGCTGCTCGTCAAGGCGAACGAGGCGCATATTATCAACGTCAGCTCGGTCAACGGATTCTGGGCCAGTATCGGGCCGGACACGCCCCACACCGCCTATTGCGCCGCGAAGTTCGCCGTGAAGGGCTTTACCGAAGCGCTGCTCACGGACCTTGCGATCAATGCGCCGCATGTGAAGGCCAGCGTCGTGATGCCCGGCCATATCGGCACGTCGATCGCACTCAACTCGGTCCGCGAACATGGCACAACCGATGTACTCGGGCCGGGCGAGAGCGAGGAAGAGCTGCAACAGCGCATGGAGGATTTCCGCGACAACGGCCTGCCGCCCGCCGAAGCCGCCAAGATCATCCTCGATGGCGTGCGCGCGGACGAATGGCGGATCCTGGTCGGCGAGGATGCGAAGATGCTCGACGCCGCCACGCGCACCGATCCCAAATATGTGCTGACCCGCGAGTTCGTCGAGAACGCCATACCGACGATGGATGTTTGACCGGCATCTATCGTCAGTTTGACCGTGCGCGGCTTGCCAATTCGCCGATCCACGCCGTGATGGCTTCATCGGTCATCGGACCGCCGGGCCATCGGATCTCCGGCGTATAGAACTCATTATTGCCGCGCACCCGGTTGCGATACACTTTGAGCGAATAGGAAAAGCGGGCAAGGCCGCTCGGCAACGCCGCAACGCTGTTATCGATATAGATCGCGTCGGCATAGGTCGGCAGGCCGATATGCATAACGCCGGGCAGGCGTCGCATCAGATCGGCGAAATCGAGACAGGCGCTGCCGCAGCGTGAATCCGTCAGAAAATAGACGCGGCCGGTGATCGGGTTGGCCGGCGGCGGACCGGAGGGTTCGACACCGGGTTCCGGCACGCGAACCAGCGCTTCGCCGCGTTCATGAGCGGCCAGCATGATGTCGCGCCGTTCGCTCCAATAGGCGACGGCGTCGGCGAGACCGTCATTGCGGACCGTTTCGACAACGCTGTTCAGATGCGCGATATTCGATTCCGACACGCGCCAATCGACAGTGTTGTCGAAGCTCGCGGCGATCCGGTTGACCCATTCCTCGCCCCAAAGCGCCCGCGCGACGGCGACACCCCAGGCGCTGTTGCCACCGCCATTGCCGCGCACATCGAAGACGACCGTCCTGCCGCGCAGCTCGTCGCGCCGGGCGGCGAGCTCGTCGATCAGTGCCTGCATCGCCCGCGCGCCCGAACCGGTCTGGACGAAGCTGGGGAGGCCGACGAAGATCGTGCTGCCGCTCTCGCGTAACCCGAGTTCGGGTCGATCCGAGCGGATGAGGTCGAAAAGCTCCGCGCGTGTGCGGGCGGACAATCGGCGCCATTCGAGATCGATCGCGCGCGCCTCGCCATCGACGAGAAAAACGCATTGTGCGAACTGCCGATCCTCATCGCCGGGATCGAGCGTGAACAGCCGCGGCACGTTCCGGCCGCGCGTGTGCGGGATATCGGCGTTGAAATGATAGGGATCGACCCGTTCGGCGAGCAGGGCATCCACGGTCTGTCCGTCGCAGGATTGCAGTTCCGCCCCTTCGGGCACGGCATCGATGCGCGAGTGAAAGACCGTGTCGCTACTCCCGTCGAGAGAACGACGCACGAGAAAGCGCGGCCATGTATAGGCGCGCGGCTGATAGGCGAGGCCGAGCGCGATATGGCCGTCGCGAAACCCGTTCGCGAAATGCCGCAAAGCTCGTTCATAATCGGCCATGGAATCCGCGGCTTCGGCCCGCCGCGAGGACTCGGCATATCCCTCGCGCAACCATTCGCCATAACGGCTATTTTCCGGATCGACGGGCCCGGGATGATTCTCCGCAAGCAGGTCCCGGATCGCTTCCAGATCGTCATGTGCAAGCTCCGCCCAGACTGAGCGGGGATCAATTTGCGCCGCGGCCGGAGCGCCGAGAAACGCCATGGCGCAGATCACGGCAAGCGCCCGATATAGTCTGCTGGCCATAATCATCGTCATCTCCCGCACACCCCGCCGCTTTCGATCCACGCGTAGAAATTACGACGCTCGTCGTCAATATTCGCCGGTTTGGAATTGCCGGATGACAGGCGCGCCGCCGCCCGCTAATCGGCTGGCGATGACAGACCTTTCGAAAATCCGGAACTTTTCGATTATCGCGCATATCGACCATGGGAAGTCGACGCTCGCCGACCGTCTCATTCAGCAAACTGGCGGTTTGTCTGAACGCGAGATGGAGGAGCAGGTGCTCGACAATATGGATATCGAGCGCGAGCGCGGGATCACGATCAAGGCCCAGACCGTGCGCCTCAACTACACGGCCAAGGACGGCGAGACCTACGCGCTCTCGCTCATGGACACGCCCGGCCATGTCGACTTCGCGTACGAGGTCTCCCGCTCTCTCGCCGCCTGCGAAGGCGCGCTGCTCGTCGTCGATGCGGCCCAGGGCGTCGAAGCCCAGACGCTCGCCAATGTCTACCAGTCGATCGAGCATGACCACGAGATCGTCCCCGTCATCAACAAGATCGACCTCCCCGCCGCCGACCCCGAAAAAGTCCGCGCCGAAATCGAGGAAATCATCGGCATCCCCGCCGACGAGGCCGTCCTCGCCAGCGCCAAGACGGGCGAAGGCATCGAGGACATCCTCGAACAGATCGTCGAGAAAATCCCGCCCCCGGGCGGCGACCGCGACGCCCCGCTGAAAGCCATGCTCGTCGACAGCTGGTATGATCCGTATCTCGGCGTCGTCATCCTCGTCCGCGTGATCGACGGGGTCTTGCGCAAGGGCCAGCAAATCACCTTCATGCAGAACGGCACGCAACATCTGGTCGACCGCGTCGGCTGCATGCGCCCCAAGATCGAGCAGCTCGCCGAACTCGGCCCCGGCGAAATCGGCTTCATCACCGCGCAGATCAAGGAAGTCGCGGACACTGCGGTCGGCGACACGATTACGACCGTCAAGAACGGCGCGACCACGCCGCTCCCCGGCTATAAGGAAGTTCAGTCCGTCGTCTTTTGCGGGCTTTTCCCCGTGGATGCCGCGGACTTCGAAAAACTGCGCGAGAGCATCTCCAAACTGCGCCTCAATGACGCCAGCTTCACCTTCGAAATGGAGACGAGCGCCGCGCTCGGCCAGGGTTTCCGCGCCGGCTTTCTCGGCCTCCTCCACCTCGAAATCATCCAGGAACGGCTGACGCGCGAATATGACCTGGACCTGATCACGACCGCCCCGTCCGTGGTCTACAAGCTGACCATGACCGACGGGACGGAGCAGGAGCTGCACAACCCGGCCGACATGCCGGATGTTGTAAAAATCGACTATATCGAGGAGCCCTGGATCAAGGCGACGATCTACGTCCCGGATGACTATCTGGGCCCCATCCTCAAACTCTGCCAGGACCGGCGCGGCATCCAGAAGCAGCTGACCTACGTGGGCGGCCGCGCGCAACTGGTCTACGAACTCCCGCTCAACGAAGTCGTGTTCGATTTCTACGACCGATTGAAATCCATCTCGCGCGGCTATGCCAGTTTCGACTACGAGGCGATCGGCCATCGCGAGGGCGATCTTGTGAAAATGAACATCCTCGTCAACCAGGAACCGGTCGACGCGCTGAGCATGATCGTCCACCGCGACGCGGCCGAGGCCCGCGGCCGCCATATGTGCGAGCGATTGAAAGACCTCATCCCCCGCCACCTGTTCAAAATCCCCATCCAGGCCGCCATCGGCGGCAAAGTCATCGCCCGCGAAACGATCGGCGCAATGCGCAAGGACGTGACCGCGAAATGCTATGGCGGCGATATCACGCGCAAAAAGAAGCTGTTAGAGAAGCAGAAAAAGGGGAAGGCCAAGATGCGGGAGTATGGGAATGTTTCAATCCCCCAAGAGGCCTTTATAGCTGCTCTCAAAATGGGGGAGGAGTAAATTGCGATTCGGCCAGAGCCTCGACAAAAACACATCGAGACCCCTTTCGAGAAGATTCGCTGACAAACCGCGACCATTCCTTAAGTGGGCGGGGTCTAAACAAGCGCTACTAAATCAGATTATCCCAAATTTGCCCATAAACTATGACCGGTACTTCGAGCCTTTCCTTGGTGGTGGTGCACTGTTTCTCTACGAGAAACCTTCTCACGCTAAGATTTCTGACCAAAGCTCAGATTTGGTAGGCGTTTGGTGCGCGCTAAGAGATGATGTCGAAGGAGTTATCCATCACTTGGCAGAGCTTCATCCAAGTCGTCAAAAATATTACGAGATTCGTGAAGAACGTTCCGCCGATCCAATAAAATATGCTGCAGAGTTTGTGTATTTAAATCATACCTGCTGGAATGGCCTTTATCGTGTAAACTCTAAAGGCAAATTTAATGTACCGTTTGGAAAACCAAAAACTGGATTTATATTTGACGAAGAAAATTTGCGACTTTGCGCTAAGCTGCTTCAGCAAAAAGAGATCACAATAGCGAACTGCGATTTCCGGGAGTCCGTGTCTGATGCAAATAACAACGATTTCGTCTACTTTGACCCCCCATATGTTACAAAGCACAATAATAATGGTTTCCGTGACTGGAATGAAACGCTCTTTAGTTGGTCAGATCAGGTTGCGCTTTCAGCTGAAGCTAAGCGCCTTGCAGGCATTGGCGTATCAGTTATCGTTTCTAATGCCGATCATGAGGACATAGTGGAACTCTATCCAGATTTCGCAGTGAAGAGATTTGAAAGATCATCTACTCTCTCATCAAATGCGAAATTTCGTGGAAAGGTGGGTGAAGTTCTCCTTTTCGCAAATTGTGGATCGTTTTCATGAGCAAATCTGAGCTAAGCAGTGTCAGGCTTGTAGATCCAGCTAAGATAGATCGAAATCCTGAAAATCCTCGCTTAATTTTTCGAGAAGATGAGCTTCGGTCTCTTGAGGAAAGCATTGCTGACCAAGGCATTCTTGTCCCCCTAACAATATATGAGGAAGAGAACGGCTTCGTCATCTTGGATGGAGAGCGGAGGTGGCGTTCGGCACTAAAACTCGGCCTTACCTCAGTACCTGCAATTATTCAGCCAAAACCGGATGAGGTCACGAACATCATGATGATGTTCGCAATCCATAAGGCACGCAGCGACTGGGACCCCCTACCAACGGCGATGAAACTCGAGAAGCTTAGTGAAATTCTCTCACGTCGCTTGGGTCGGCCTGCTAAAGAAGCTGAAATTGCTGCTGCTGCCTCACTCAAGCGCGGCGAGGTTCGCCGATACCGCAACATAATTGCTCTGCCAGCAAAATATAAAGAGATGCTGTTGGACGAGCTTTTGAAGCCTAGGCCACAGCAAAAGATTACCGTTGATTTAGTCTTGGAAACAACAAGAGGAGCAAAGGCGCTTTGGCAACGCGATGTAATTGAAGAAGATGAACAGTGGCCACTCGTCGATGCTATTATCGAAAAATATGTTGCGGGAGTAATTACAAGTTCGGTCGATCCAAGAAAACTAGCTCGCATAGCACGTGCTCTTGATAGAGGTGAGTTGCCTTTGAAGATTGCTCGACGCGTCGTTCGTAACCTCTTGAAGAAACCCCGCTATTCAATTCAAAAAGCGTTCGAAGATTCTGTTGAGCGAATCGATTTTGAGCATGGAACCGAGCAGCTTGTCGATCGGATAATAAACCGGATAGAAGAACACATGGCTAACGACTATGAGCTTGGCGAGGGACTAGAAGAACGATTAGAAGCACTTTTGAAGTCAGTTAGACGGCTCAAAAATGCCAACAATTAATGACTTTAATACAGTTCCTGAGGAGTTGTTGTACACTGCAATCTCAGCAGTAGATCACTTTGAGCAGCACGGATATGATGTATCGATAGAACGGCAATTATATACTTTACTTAGCAGGTCATCTGTGGCATATAATGGGCATAGCAAAGGAAGCCCGCCATGGACGTCAACATCACCGACCCGATCTTTCACGACGAAGTGAAGGCCGAAGCGCATATCGAGGCTTCGCGCTGGCTTGGTGAGCCGTCGTGCCCGCACTGTGGTTCGACGCACGTCACCCGTATGGGCGGCAAAACGCAGGCTGGCATGTTCCAGTGCAACGATTGCCGCGACAAATTCACCGTCCGCACTGGCACCGTCATGGAGCGCAGCCACCTTCCATTAAACAAATGGCTTCTGGCTATTCATCTCATGGCCGCCAGCAAGAAAGGTATGAGCGCCGCGCAAATGGGGCGTATGCTTGGGGTCACCTACAAGACTGCTTGGTTCCTCTGCCACCGTATCCGTGAAGCCATGGAAGGCGCTACAGGCCCTTTAGGCGGCGGTAACAAGGTTGTTGAAGCCGATGAGACCTATGTCGGCGGCAAGGCAAAGAACCGTGCCAAGCGCCGCCCAGCTCCCAAGAAAGCCGTTGTAGCCCTAGTAGAACGCGAGGGCCATGTCCGTTCGTTTCACGTCGCCAACGTCAACGCAAAGACGCTGCGCCCGCTGATCGCCGTCAATGTCGATCGCGCCTCGCACCTTATGACCGACGAAGCCATGGTTTACACCCGCGTCGGCCGCGAGTTTGCCGGCCACAGCGTCGTCAATCACAGCGCCAAAGAGTATGTGACACATGGTGGTTTCAAGCATTCCAACACCGCCGAAAACTTCTTTTCAGTTTTCAAGCGCGGCGTGATCGGTGTCTATCATCACATGAGCGAAGCGCACCTTGGCCGCTACTGCAAAGAGTTCGACTTTCGCTACAACACCCGCGACATGACAGACGGCGAGCGCGCAGCCCTTATCCTGAAAGGGACCGAGGGTAAGCGCCTGACCTATCGGCGGATTGATCGACTCGCCGCCTAAGATCACTTGGCCGCCGCGCTACATTGGCGAGCGCCGTAAACGCTACTTCGATTGACTCGACTCTTTACCCTTCCCCTTGCTAGCCTTGTGCGGCTTGGGAGGGGTGGAGAGAAGCTGCTTTAGCGCCGCCTCGCGCCGGGCCGCTGTCTCCGCTTCGGAGTAGGTGTCAGTCTGCTCTGATTTAGGTTTCACAATGAACACTCCTAAAAAACTCAAACGGGCGAACGCTGGTCGGCTAGAAGCCTCGCCAGATCATCCAGCGATCCTATTCTTCCCTGTATCAGATCACGTGGCTGTCTACATAGGCCATGTTGTGACGCGGTACACCAGCCTGGAGCGCCAGATGATTGATGTGTTCCGGGTCATCTTAGGGATAGAATCTGGCGAAGCCGCTGTCCTTGCGTACATGGCTATCCAGTCGCCAAAAGCTCGATGGGACATGGTTAAGCAAGTTCTGGAAAATGATCATGCCCACGCCAAAACGCCAGCCGCGTACGATGAAATTATTGAAGAGTTTGGAGCCATCGCCAGTTTCAGGAACAGCTGTGTTCATGGACTTTGGTGGATGGATGACGATGACCAACCTTGGATTTCGTCGACCAAGACCCCAATAGACATCTTGTCACCAAGAAAATTTGCGAAGACCGAATTTGACGACATTCTGTCACGGATTGAAAATCTTCGCCAAAAGATCACAGACGTTTCAGCATCGGATCGATCGATCCTTGATAAACGTTGGTCAAAACGATCTCAGCAAGGTCGCGACAATAACCCATCGACTCCCCCATCAGGCGAATAGCTAAAGCCTGCGCTGCAAG
This sequence comes from Pseudomonadota bacterium, assembly GCA_039819365.1. Taxonomy (GTDB): domain Bacteria; phylum Pseudomonadota; class Alphaproteobacteria; order Sphingomonadales; family Sphingomonadaceae; genus Parasphingopyxis. The sequence continues at coordinate 52,376 of JBCBSD010000005.1, read as the reverse complement.
CTCTATCATCTCTGGCGTAATCTCAATCTCAGCACCGGCCTGTCGCTTATCTTGTATCATCGAGTCTCTGCTAACTAAAGTATATAATTGCCGATAGAACGGAGAGATTTAGGCTACCCTTTTGTTCCTACATTCGTTGCAGAAATAGGCCACGAGACACATATTATTGACGTTGTATCTAAGGCAGACCCTGAGCGCATAGAGCGTTGGATACGGTATGCGCAATCCCAGGCCAAAGACACCCGTTTTCACCTAGTGGTACATGCTGTGCCAGCGATCGATCAAAAGAGCCTGGACTTGGCTGTGTCGAAACGGCTTGGCCTCTTCCATCATAATGATGAACGGCTGAGTGAAATTCGACAGCCTGCAGATTTAGCAGTGCATGTTGCATTGCCGGAAACACGAGATTTACCTCGAGCTATACGGCCCCTGTTGGCTACTCCATTCAAAAAGATTCGAGATGGAGATTGGCGTGACGGACTCGAAGGAGCCTATCAAGAAGTCGAGCAACTTGCTCGCGATTATCTTGTCGACGGTATAAGTCGGGAGATCATAGAATCTTTCATTGGTAACGGTAAAAATCGGCACGCAGTTTCGGTTGATGAAGCTAAAAAGCTGACGTTAGGTGGTCTTGGCAAAGCGTTTGAGGGAATCTTAAAAAAAAATCAGAAAGATTCTCTGATTGAAGCAACTATCGCAATGATACTGGAAAGTCGAAATGACTTGGCTCACAAACGCAAAGACAAAGCGGCTGAAGAAAAGCTCAGGCAGCAAATAGGGCCAAACGTTTACGCAATAATATCTTGCTTGGAAGCGGTTACTAGCTAGAGGCCTCTCTCTAGTGCCAATAGGGTATATACCCTAGTAGCGCTTCCACGATGGATCTTGAATGATGCTAGGGATTACGGTGACATGACTACGGTCACATGACTACGGTGACAGTGATTACGGTGACAGTGCACGAATTAGTCGCGTCGCTCCCGACCCACCCTGTTCTCCCAATCCCGCCACGCTCGCTCCCTTGCGCTCACGGCGTCCTCGTTCTCCGGCCCACGCGGTTCGCCGCCCAGCGCGCTCATGCTGGTGAGCGGGGTGCGCCCTTCGGCAGGCTCAGGACAGGCCCCGGGCCGGGAGGATAGGTCAGCGCGGGATCGCCATGTTTCAGGAACGCTTTGTGGATCGTGGCGCCCATCCGTGCCTATTCCCAATCCTTGCCCGTATCTTCCAGCGCCAGATGCTTGGGCCAGTGGGCGTGGTCGATCAGCTGCTGACCGTGGATCGCCAGTATGAGATCGATGAACAATATCGTGCTGCGGCCACGTAGGAATTCCTGCATGTCGCGGTAGAATTCGTCCCAGCTATCGGCTTCGTCCGCATCGCCTGAGGCGCGCGCCTCCCCCGCGATGCAGCCGCAGCCGTACATCATCGCCGCCAGCTGCGCGACCGAACGCCAGACGGCGAGACGCTCTTCATACTCCCGCGCATACTCCTCCTGCTCTTCGCGGCGGATCGTGTCGCGGGCCCTGGTGCCCGCGCCGCCGGGTTTGCCATAGGTGTCTGGCATCCGGTGCTGGAGCTGCCACATGGTCAGCCGTTCGTTGAAGGTGCGCCGCTCGCCGACCTGTTCGCCGCCATGCATGATGGGGACGGGGACGCCGTGGATCGCGCGATCGAGCGCGGCATCGGCGAGGATGTGCGTGCCATAGTCGAGCGCCTTCGCCCAGGCATCGCGGAACTCGGCGGCGTCCGGGTGGAGGCGGAGTTGATAGGCGCCTTCCTTGGCCATGTTGACGGCTTCGGCCGCGCGGGTGACGGAGCCGGTGCGCGCGGGTGTCGGGCCGGATCGTCACCCCGGACGATCCTCAACCATGCGGGGCATGGTTGACCCGATCACCCCTCGATAAAGCCGCGCTGCCGCTCTGCCGTCCAGCCGTCATGGCGGTTCGTCTTGCGGGGCACGGGGGTGAAATCGAGCTGGGGCTTCAAGTCTGCGAATTCGCCCTCGCCGAGATAGCCTGTGCGGCGGCAGCGATCGCAGATGACGGGGGTGCGGTTCTTCATGGGCGGCATCTTCCTTTCGCCCACGGATAGAAAAGCGAGAATCTCCAACATTGCAATATGGGTGTGCGGGGCGGGAGCGGGATTTGTTTGTCAGACTCGACCTAGCGGTCGAGCGCGGCACCGGGAGTCAATTTGTCAGAATTTCCCTCACGGGAAATCGCGGCGCCAGCCCGCTCCCCCTCCCGGTGCCGCGCCTGAGCGTTGGCGACGGCCTGACAAAGAATCCTGTCGCAGAAATGCAATGCTGGAGTCATCTACGCGTAACATTTTCGTCATAGGGCCGGGGCGAAACTGTCATCGAGGCGTCATCAAAATGAAACATATCGCTTTCGGGCTCTCGGCCTGTGCCGCTGCATTGGTCGCGAGTACGCCGGCACTGGCCGAGCCCGCGCCCCCGCTCTCCGAACCTGCGCGCGCGGAGATGCAGGCCGAGCTCGAAGAGCTGCGCGGCCGGGTGCAGACGCTCGAAGCGCTGGTCGAGCAGCTGGTCGGATCGCAGGCGGCCGTCGCACAGCAGGCGGAGGCGGCGAACGCCACGGCTGTCGCAGCGCAATCGACGGCAAGCGAAGCGCAGGTCGCGGCCAATGAAGCGAACGAAGCGGTCGCCGCCCAACCGCGCACGACCTTCGGCGCGGCGACCCGGCATCGCACCGAAGATGGCTGGGATTTCCGCCCCTTCGGCCGGCTGATGGTGGACGCGGCCAGCGTGTCGGATCCCGGCAACCTCAACGATCCGGGCCTGGGCTTTTCGAGTACAGTTCGAAGAGTTCGGCTCGGCGCGCGCGGCGCGATGCCCGGCGGGTTCGAATATAAGATCGAGGTCGATTTCGCCGATAACGATGTCGAAGTGACCGACGCGATCCTCGGTTATGACGCCGGCGATGTCGAGTTCACGGTCGGCCAGCACAATAGCTTCCAGGGGCTCGAAGAGCTGACCAGCAGCCGCTTTATCAGTTTCATGGAGCGCGCGGGCTTTACCGATGCCTTCGGCTTCGAACGGCGCGTCGGCGTGTCGATCAATTATGCGAGCGGCGATTTCCGGTGGGACGGCGGCGTCTTCACGGCGAATATCGACGATCTGACCGATGACAGCGTCAACGCTTATTCGTTAGACACGCGCGCGGTCTACAGCCCCGAACTGAACGGCACGCAGCTCCATTTCGGCGGCTCGCTCCACCATCGCGACCTGCGCGACAATCCGGGCGCGCGCTATCGCCAGCGCCCGGCCTATGGCGGCACCGATACGCGCTTCATCAACACCGGCGCGCTGAACGTCGCCGAGGAGACGAGCTACGGGCTCGAAGCGGCGGCGATCCACGGGCCGTTCCATGCAGTCGCGGAAGGCCATTGGCTGAACGCGGATATCCCGGGCATGGCCAACCCGACCTTTTTCGGCGGCTATGTCGAGGCCGGCTATTTCCTGACCGGCGGCGATTCGCGCGGCTATTCGGGCGGGCGGTTCAACCGCACGCGGCCCGTGCGCACGATCGACGAGGGCGGCATCGGCGCGGTGCAGCTCAATGCGCGCTACGACCGGCTGGATCTCAGCGATAACGGCATTATCGGCGGCGAGCAGGACCTGTTCGGGCTTTCGCTCATATGGACGCCGATCGATTATGCGCGGTTCATGATCAACTATAGCCATATCGCCTATGACGATGCGGCGATTGCGCTCCCCAACGGCGATACCGATTACAGCGTCGACCTGGTCGGCGCGCGGGCGGAATTCGATTTTTAGCAGCGGTTATAGTCCGTCGCCCTCTTCCTCCACAGGCGGTGTGCGATCGATGCCGACGCCCAAAACCTCGTGGAGGAAAGCCAGCTGGTAGGATTGGCTTTCGAACCGCTGGGCGGCGTCCACGCCGATCTGGTGCCCCGCGCCGCGGACGAGACGGAGCAGGATCGGGGCGTCGCCTGTCTGCGCGCGCTGCATTGCCGCGGCCAGCTTATAGGCGTGATGCGGCGGCGAAACCGTATCGTTCTCGCCCGCAAAGATGAGGGTCGGCGGCAACCGGCGCGGCTCCTGCAAAGCCTCATATGGCGAAACGGCGCGCAGGGTCTCGAACTGCTCCGGCACATCCGGTACGCCGAATTCGGTCGCCCAGCCGCTGCTCCACCGGGCATGCCGCACCAGATCCGAAAGCGGTATTTCCAGGATAAGCGCGTCGACCAGGTCGGGACGGCGAATGGCCGCGATCGCCGCCGGAACGCTGCCCGCGCTGTTGCCGATCACGGCCACGCGGCCGGGCGCGCCGATCCCTTCTTCCCGCAACCAGGCAAGCGCCGCGATCGTGTCGGCCACCGTGTTGACCTTGTTCGCACCGGACCCGGCGTCGTGCCATGCCGCCCCGAAAGCTCCGCCGCCGCGCACCTGCGGCATGACGAGCACGCCGCCGGCATCGATGAAGGTCCGGAAAAAGCCGTTGAAAAAGGGTATCGCGGTATAGCGGTGCGCGCCATAAACCCACATCAGAACCGGAGGCGGCGACGCATCGGACGGCCCGTCGGCGGCCGCCAACACGACATCGCGTCGATGGGCAAGCACTATTGGTACGTCCTGACCATCGGCTGAGCGGTAGCGCCTGCGCACGATGGAAACGGCACCCGGCGCAACGCCTTCGCGCAAACGCCAAGGCCGCATTTCGAGGCTCGCGAGATTAATCTCGTAGACGCCGGGGGATTCGAGCGCGATGGAGTTCAGATAGGCGAACGACGAATGCGGGTCGCCGAAAATCGCCGGGCGCCCTGCGGGGAAATTCGTCCACACTAAACCGAAGGGCGGATGAAAGGTGCGCAAATGGGTCCCGTCCGGCCGATGGACGAATATCGCCGGTGCGCCCGCATCCAAGCCGTTGATGACGATCCGGCCGGCATAGATATGGGCACTGGTTGCCGACAAGGCCGCGATATCCATGACCTGCCGGGTTACGTAACCTCCCGGAGCGCCGCGCACGGCCACGATCCGGTCCCGGCCGGTTTCGTAGAAGAAGGCGCGATCTTCGACCGCGCCGATAAAACGCAGAACGCCGTCGGCCTCGAGCATCAAGGCCGGGGCGGCCGCCGCTCCATCGGCAACTGCAAACCAGGCGCGATGCGCACCCGAAACACTGCGCTCGACAATTACGGCACCACCCAGGCTCTGCGCATAGGCAAGGCGATACCGCCGCCCCTGCCCGCCGGCGAGACGATGCTCTTCGCCTGAGACCAGATGCCGGCGCCACGCGCTTCCCCCGGTATCTCCGTGCCAGCGCGCGAAATATATTGATCGCTCGTCCGCCGACCAAGGCTCCTCGCCAAGCCGGGCGCCCTCGATAATGTCGGTCAGATAGGCGCCGGTTTCGACATCCAGGATCCGGACCACGCGCCGCGCCGTGGCATCTTCGGTCCCGGAAATGGCGACGAGGCGGGCGGATGGCGCCACGCGAAAATCGTCAATCTGGGCGGGTCCGAACCCGATCGCGCCGAAATCGCCTTGTTCGGCGATGACGCGATCGGCACCCTCGCTATGCAGATACAGCGCGCGCCCGGGCCTGTCGGGACCCTCCGCCAGATAGAAGAAGCGGTTCCCGCGGCGCGACGGCGTGTTGATCCGGAAGGACGCGTCATAGCCATGCATCCGAGCGCGCAGAGCGGCCGTATCGGTCATGGATGGGGCAAGCTGGTCCTGGGTGAACGCATCTTGCGCTGCCACCCAGGCAGCGACTTCAGGTGTATCGAGATTTTCCAGCCAACCGAAAGGATTGAGAAACTCTACGCCCTGAATGCGATCGGAATCGTCGGTAGCCGGCGTCGGTGGGTGGTTTGCCGCCTGCACGCCGCCCATAGCGAAGCAGGCTGCAAGAAGCCCCGGGAATAACGATCTCACCGATCGCGTCGAATCAGACCATGTCATGCGCAACCCTGCCCTGCGGTCTGACTATCAGAGCGCCAGGCGGCGCGTCCAGCAACCGGGGAAGATGAATTCAGGCTGCGAGCTTTTCGCTTTCGGTTTCGCCGATCTTGGGCTGGGCGCCGGTGACCGAATAGGTGACCTTTTCGGCGATATTCGTCGCCTGGTCGCCGATCCGCTCCAGATGCTTGCTGACGAACAGCAGATGCGCGGCCTGGCTGATCCGGTCGGGCTTTTCGATCATGAAATCGATCAGCATCTTGGTCAGCTCGTCATGCAGATCGTCGACGATGTCGTCGCGCTCGCGCACGCTCTGAGCCAGCGCCACATCGCCATCGGCATAGGCGCGCACCACATCGCCGAGCATATCCTTCGCCGCATCGTTCATCGCCGCGATCGTCTTGCGCAGCTTCTTCGGATATTTCTCGGTGATGCTCGACACACGCCGCGCGATATTGCGCGCATAATCGGCGGTCCGCTCGAGGATCGCGGCGATCTTGATCGCCGAGACGAGCGTTCTCAGGTCGTCCGCCATCGGCGCGCGCAGCGCGATGACATTGACGGCCGCCGTTTCGATCTGGGCCGCCAGCGCGTCGATTTCGCGATCGCCCGCCACAACGGCCTGCGCCAGATTGGTGTCGCGCTCTTCGAGCGCGCGAATCGCATCTTCCATCGCCAGCGATGTGCGCCATCCGAGCTCGAGAATGTTCGCGCGCAGCGCCGCCAACTCGTCGTCGAACGCCGATACAGTATGTTTCACTTCGCTCGCCATGGCGATATCTCCGGTCAAAACGCAACAAATATGACAGTTATGTTACAGCAAAAGCCCGATTTGGGCAATGCATCATTTCACAGCGTTGAAATTGCATATGAAAAAGGGGCCGGCGAGATGCCCGCCGGCCCCTTCTGCACCGTTGCGGTTCAGCGTGTAAATGCTAGCTCTGGACGTCTTCCGGGGTCAGCGCACGCATCTCTTCGGCAATCGCCGCGAAATTCGCCCGCGTTTCCTCCGGATTGGAGATCATGCCTTCGTCGATGAGATACCCTTCCGGACCCCAGGCGGAGACATATTCGGCGACGAATTCGCGCAAGCCCCGGATCGCCTGCAAGTGATTGCCCTTGATATAGACATAGAGCGGGCGGGCCCCGGGATAGTCGAAATTGGCGATGCTCTCATAGGTCGGCTCGATGCCGTCGATCGACACGCCGACCACTGCGTCCTCATTCTCCGCCATGAAGCTATAGCCCAGCAAGCCGAGATATCCGGGATTCTGCGAGACGCGCTGGATGATCAGATTGTCATTCTCACCCGCCTCGATAAAGGCCTGGTCGTTGCGCACGCTCGTGCAGATCTCGTCCTTGCGGTCCTCATCCTCTTCCTCGAGCGCGACGATGGCGGGATTGCTCTCGCACCCCGCTTCCATGATCAGCTCGATAAAGGCGTCGCGCGTGCCGCTGGTCGTCGGCGGGCCGTAAACGCGGATCGGGATATCGGGCAGTGACGCGTCGATATCGGACCAGTTTTCGTTGGTCTGTTCCTCGCCATAAGGCTCTGCGGCTAGCGCCTCGTAAATCTGGGCGCGCGTCAGGGCCATTTCCGGACCGTCCACCGCTTCCACCACGGCCAGACCGTCGATGCCGACGCGCAGCTCGACGATATGGTCGACGCCATTGGCCTGGCAGGTCTCGAATTCGCTCATCCGCATGCGGCGCGAAGCATTGACGATATCGGGATGCTCGGTGCCGACACCGGAGCAGAACAGCTCGATCCCGCCGCCCGTGCCCGTCGATTCGACGACCGGCGAACCGAATTCGGGATTGTTGCGGGCGAAATTCTCGGCCACCGCCCGGGTGAACGGATAAACGGTCGAGCTGCCGACGACCGTGATGGCGCGCACGCCTCCGTCGCCGCTGCCACCGCCGCCGCACGCGGCGAGCGTCACGGCCATGGCCGCCATCAGTCCTGTAAGGGGAGCGCGCACATATTCCTCCATATTTGCTGTGCAGATGGGCCGATCCGATCCGGATGCCCTTGCCGTGCCTAATGCGACATCTATGTGACAACTGGGTTACAAAGCATGCGCCGATTTGCCCCATGGGCGGGCGCAATCGAAACGCGCAATTGCTTCCCGCATTCCGCTAAATCGACTAGAACGGCGCGATGGCGCTTGAAGACCTTACCAAAAAGCCGTTCTTCGTCGACAAGAACCGGGCATTCTGGGTGCTCCAGTCGGTCGGCTGGTCGGGCTATTTCGTCCTGCGCTCGCTGGGCGGCATCGCGAACAATATGGGGCCGCTCTTCATCCTGCCGACGGCGATCGCGACGGCGACCGGATACTGCCTCACGCTGATCATGGCGGTGATTTTCCGCCAGCTTATCGACCGGACGCCGCGCGTGACCTGGGGCGGGTCGGTCACGGTGGTCCTCATCGCCTCGGCCATTTTCTCCTTTATCGAGGTCTGGGCCTTTACCGCCTTCTACCGGGGCGGCGAAATGCCTTCGGGATTGCAGTTTTTCGGCGCCATCCTGCTCGATTTCACGCTGCTCGTCGCCTGGTCGGGCCTTTATTACGGGATCAATTTCTACATCCTGATTGAAGAGCAGAACGATCAGTTGCTGCGCCTCGAAACCCAAAGTTCGAACGCACATCTCGCCATGCTGCGCTACCAGCTCAATCCGCATTTCCTGTTCAACACCTTGAATTCCATATCGACTTTGGTGCTGCTCAAACAGACCGAACGGGCGAATGCGATGCTGTCCCGATTATCCTCCTTCCTGCGCTACACGCTGGCGAACGAGCCGACCGCGCGCGTGCCCTTGGCGCAGGAGGTTGAAACCTTGAAGCTCTATCTCGAAATAGAGAGAATGCGGTTCGAGGATCGGCTGCGTCCGAGTTTCGATATCGATCCGCGTGTGACGCGGGCGAGGCTGCCGTCGCTGTTGCTGCAGCCGCTGGTCGAAAACGCGATCAAATATGCCGTGACGCCGCAGGAAGAAGGGGCCGAAATACGGATTTCGGCGCAACAGGTCGGAAACCGGGTGCAGATCACCGTGTCCGACACCGGCCCGGGCTTGCAAGAAGGCGCTGTGACGCGCCACTCTTCGACAGGCGTGGGGCTGGCCAATATCCGGGACCGTCTGGTCCAGGCTTTTGGCGAAGAACAAAGATTTGAGATCAAAGCGAATGAGGGCGGCGGTTTCTGCGTCGAAATCGAAATCCCGCTCCAGTTCGAAGAGGCAAAGGAAGCCGCATGACCATCCGCGCTATCATCGTCGACGACGAACCGCTCGCTATCCAGGGGCTGCAACTGCGCCTCGAACCGCATGACGATGTCGAAATCGTCGACACCTGCACCAATGGCCGCGAGGCCATCCGCTCGGTGAAGACGCACAAGCCCGACCTCGTTTTCCTCGATATCCAGATGCCGGGCTTCGACGGTTTTTCGGTCGTCCAGGGGTTGATGGATGTCGAGCCGCCGCTGTTCGTGTTCGTCACCGCCTATTCCGATCACGCAATTCGCGCCTTCGAGGCGCAGGCCGTCGACTATCTGATGAAGCCGGTGGAGGACGACCGGCTGTCCGATACGTTGGCCCGGGTCCGCGAACGGCTGGCCGAGAAAAACAGCAGCGAGGAAATCACGCGGCTGAAAGAAGTGCTTTCCGAAGTGGCGCCGGACGCCGCCGAGGATCTGGCCGCCGAGGGCGAGGCGCCCGCCGCGAGCCGCTATGAGAAGCTCATCAATGTGAAAGACAGGGGCCAGATTTTCCGGGTCGATGTCGAGAGCATCGAGCGGATCGACGCGGCCGGCGACTATATGTGCATCTATACCGGCGACAATACCCTGATCCTGCGCGAGACGATGAAGGATCTCGAAAAACGCCTCGACCCGCGCACCTTCCAGCGCGTCCACCGTTCGACGATCGTCAATCTCGATCAGGTCCGGCAGGTGAAGCCGCACACCAATGGCGAATGTTTCCTCGTGCTGGAATCAGGCGCGCAGGTGAAGGTCAGCCGCAGCTATCGGGATGTGGTGGCGCGGTTTGTGCATTAGGGTTGGAGGCTGCGTCCAACTCATTAGCGGACATTGCGTGATGGCGGAGAAACGATGTCCGTCTTGCGCCCCTTACCGACGCGTCCGTCGTCAGTAGCACTCGGGGAAATTTGACTCTACTTCCGACGGTTCATAGCCGATTCCGGTGAGCTGCAATGGGTCTCCGGTCCCGTCGTTGAGCGCGTTGGTCTCACTTGTTACGGCTGTCATGGAGTCGGTATCGATCTCGATCCGATGCGGCGGTCCGAAACCACCGACCATGGAAACCAGTGTCAGTGTAGTTGGGCTTCTCGCCCACTCAAAATAGGCGACCTGATGATCCCTGCCGGCGAACGCTCTGATCCAGTTGAGCGGACACCCGGTTCTGACGAACTGACCGCCATCATAATCGATGGTTTCCATATCAATCGCGGTCAGCGGCGTTTGATCGATTGCCTCCGCCTGATCCGGATCGGCCATGATCCAATACTGGTTGTTTACGATCCCGGACCCATCAGCGATCCGGATGGATCGATCTGCCAGCTCGATGACGGCAGTCAGATCATACTCGTCATTGTGCAGGATTAGCGTGTCAGCCCCGCTATCAACGATGTCATATTCAACGAACTGGAGCCCGTTTTGTCCTTCGCCCGCCCATTCAAGCCCCCAAAGACCATTGGCCCTCACATAAAAGGATCCGGCACGAAAATCGACAGAATCCAACGGAAACTCGCCCTCATTGTCCACGACTGCCGGAAGGGAAGCGGGTGTGAGCGAAGGCGCGCAATCGCCAGCTTGCATGGGAGTTCTGTCCGCTGAGACCCCGGTCAGTCTAATTTCTTCATAAGGATTGGGTTCAGATTGCCGTCGCACGATGGTCATGAGCATGCGGCCTGGATAGATCGTAATCAGGACATCATTGGCCTCATCGAAAATTTGATGGGCTTCATCGGACACCTGCCACACGCGGAAGATATCGCACCGTCCATCATTATTGCGTCTTACCCACCGGCCGGTCGAAACATTTCGCAATTGCCCACCATCGAAATCGATGGTTTCAATATACCATCCATCTGGTCGCGTAGGTCTTTCATAGTCGCGTTCGGCGGTTTCAATCGAGGTGAGCAGAAATCGTTCCTGTTGCGCGGATTCGCTCGGATCGGGTTGACTGGAAATGAAAACCGCTTCCATCTGAAAAGCGAAAGTTGCGCTAACCAGGCGCTCCGGATCGTGCAGGAAGGCGTGATTAGGCGCGGTCCTGATTACATCAAAGGTAAATGACTCGCCGGTATCGGTTGTTTGAGTCCAGCCGGAGGACGATTCTTCGAACGAGCCGCCTTCGTAGCGCACGGTGGTCACCAACTCTGGTGATACGTTCACATCATAGCCTGGCATGCGGGGCGGCTCGGGTAGATTCTGTGGATTTTCGTCCTGGATCAACTCTGTTTGGGTGGCCGTTTGCGCCTGCGCCGGCATTGCCCAAAGGCCCAGCAGGGCCGAAATTACTAGCAGAAGCCCTCTTTGCCCCCTGCACGCTTGGTTGATCGTCGTAATTTTCATACTGCCCCCCGGAAAGCATCGCTAGAGCAGTCCAGAACCCATAATGCCAGAAAGTATTCAAACCGGTCGGCGGAGCACGTCGCGTATCCGGTAAATGCCGGTGCGCAAGAAAACGATTCAACTGCCATGTTCAGCTCCGGCCCAGGAACGGACACTCGTGCAAGCTGGGCGCCGCCATCAGCTTCCTACCCATCATGGACAGTCCGACTGCGCGTACTGCACCCGATTGCAGACTTCGGTGCCCCCCTGCCTTCACCGCAAAAAACGAGGGGACGCGCTCCGCCTGAACCGCTAGACCATCGGGCAGGGAGACAGCCATGACCGACCAGCAAGACCGCACCCGCGCCTTTCACGCGCTGCATGTTCCGGGCGATCCGCTTGTCCTGTTCAATATATGGGATGCCGGAAGCGCGCTCGCAGTAGCCGAGGCCGGAGCGAAGGCGCTGGCGACGGGCAGCGCATCGGTCGCCGGCGCGCGCGGCTATAGCGACGCGGAATCGCTGCCGATGCAACAGGCGCTGACCAATGCGGAGCGGATCGTGGAGGCCGTCAACCTGCCGCTGACCGTCGATTTCGAGGGCGGCTATGCGGTCCAGCCGGTGCTGGTCGGCGTGCATGCGCAGGCGATTATCGAGACCGGCGCGATCGGGATCAATTTCGAGGACCAGGTGGTAGGCGGCGAAGGGCTGCATCCGGTCGAGCTTCAGGTCGAGCGCATCGTGGCGATCCGCACGGTCGCCGATAATGCCGATCTCGATTTCTTCATCAATGCGCGGACGGACATGTGGCTGCGGGCGGGCGTATCGACGGTCGCCGAAGAGGATCGCTTCGATGCGGCCGTCGAGCGCGCCAGGGCCTATGCCGAGGCCGGGGCCAGCGGCTTTTTCGCGCCCGGCCTGACCGATGCGGAGCAGATCGGCGCACTGTGCGAAGCCAGCCCGCTGCCCGTCAATGTCATGATGTTCGAGGAGATGCCCGCCACCGCGCGCCTCGCCGAACTGGGCGTCGCGCGAATCAGTTACGGCCCCGGCCCCTGGCGCGATGCGATGGCGGCGCTGACCGAGGCAGCCAAGGCGGTTTTCGACGCCTGACGCATACCGGGCGTAGCGCGCCTATTTATTTGATGGCATACCCTCGCTTCCAAGCCGGGAGGGGGCACCGTTGGCGCTGATCAATCGTTTCGAAGATCCCGATGTCGAGCGCCGCTATGTCGAGAGCGAGCGTATCGCGCGTATTCCCGCAAGCCGCGCGCTGCTCTGGATCGGCCTCCTCACCTTCCTCTCCTATCTCACGCTGAACCCGATGTATTTCCCGCGCGAGGGCGTCATCGCCTACAATATCGCGGCGGGCCTGTTCATGGGCGTGCTGGGCGGTTTCCTGCTGGTGATGCGGACGCGCTTTTACGTCGAAAAGCCGTGGATCGATTTCCTGCTCTTCGCGGCGCTAACAGTCGCAATGGGAATGCTGATCGAGGCGCTGGCCGCCCAGGCGGCGATCACCGGCATCTCCCGCTTCGGCATGGCCATCGTCAATATGGGAATATTGGTGGTGTTCGCGAGCATCGGCTTCGTCGCCAATACGCGCCTCTACCTGCTCTGGGCCGTCACGATCCTGCTCCTCTATATCGGTTTCCTGATTCAAGCGGATCGCGCGCTGATCTCCAAAGTCTACACCTTCACCAATTTCACGACCTTCTTCGTGTTTGCGAGCTATGTGAACTGGGATATCGACCGCCGCGCCCGCAAGACTTTCGCGGCCAACCGGGCGCTCGATGCGGAAAAGCAGCGGTCCGAGGAATTGCTCTACAATGTCCTGCCCGAGCATGTCGCTGCGCGGATCAAGAGCGGCGAAACGGTCGCCGACTCTTTCAGCAACGTGTCGGTGATCTTCGTCGATGTCGTCGGGTTTTCGACCCTGGCGAAAACCATGCCGGCCAGCGATCTCGTGAAACAGCTCAACCGCTTCTTCATGCTCGCCGACGAAGTCGCCGAGAAGCACGGGGTCGAAAAGGTGAAGACGATCGGCGACGCCTATCTCGCCGTTTCGGGCGGAACCGCGTCAACCGCAAGCGACGCCTTGGCCGCGATCGCTTTCGGCCGCGATGTGATTGCGGCGTTACAAGAGATCACCGAGGCGGAGAGCGCCGACGTCAAGCTGCGGATCGGTATCCATACCGGGCCGGTCGTCGGCGGCGTCATCGGCAGCAGCCGGCTGGCTTACGATTATTGGGGCGATACGATGAACATCGCCAGCCGGATCGAAGGCACGGCCGACCATAACGGCATCGCCGTTTCGGTCGCCACCTATCACCAGACGAAGGATGCGGTCGATTACACGCCGCCCGAAACGCTGACGCTGAAGGGCATCGGCGAAACCGAAGTGTATCGGGTGAAGATGTAGCAACCGTGCTCCTGCGCAGGCAGGAGCCGAGGGCGGCAAGCGATGCACTGCCCGGCTCTGGGCTCCCGCCTACGCGGGAGCACATTTCTCAGTAAGTACTCAGTTCGACCTGCATTTTCTTGTAGCCATGCACGAAACAGGCCGAGACGCGTTCGGGCTCGCCGATTACGTTGACCCTCAACCGCCGCTTGGCCATTTCTTCGAGCAGCAGGCGCAGTTGGAGTTCCGCCAGCCGCGCGCCGACACAGCGGTGGATGCCATAGCCGAAGGCCAGATGCCGTCCGGGTTTCGGGCGTTCGAGCCAGATATCGTCGGGCCGGTCGAAGAAATTCTCGTCGCGATTGCCCGAGATGTACCAGAGGATGATCGCATCGCCCTCTTTGACCTCGTGACCGAACATCAGGTGATCTTCGGTCACGGTGCGGCGCATATGGGCGAGCGGCGTCTGCCAGCGGATGATTTCCTGCACGGCGGCGGGGATCAGCGCAGGATCGTCCTCAAGTTTCTTACGCTGCTCGGGGAATTGCGACATCCCATAGGCATAGCCGGACATCGAGTTGCGCGTCGTATCGTTGCCGCCGACGATCAGCAGCATCAGATTCCCCATGAAGGTGAACTGGTCCATATCGCGCATCTCGCTATGGATCATGCGGCTGATCAGGTCGGGCGCCTCGCCTTTTTCGAGCCGCTCGTCCCATAGCCGCTGGAAATAGGCGCCGGCCTCATAGACATGCTCAAGCTGTTCGCGCCGGCTCTCGATCGTCAGCGAGCTTTCGACATCGCCCATCCAGTCCGACCATTCGGTCAGCTTGCGGCGGTCCTCCCAGGGAAAATCGAACAGGATGGCGAGCATCTGCGTCGTCAGTTCGATCGAGACCGTGTCGACCCAGTCGAACGGTTCGCCGATCGGCAGCGCGTCGAGTATTTCCGCCGTGCGGCCGCGCACTTCGTCGGTCATCCGGTCCATTTCGGTCGGCGTGAAGGCGGGCGCGATCACGCGGCGCTGCTCGGTATGTTCGGGCCGGTCCATGGCGATGAACATCGGCAGCTGGATATTGAGATCCTCGGGCAAGTCCTTGGGATCGGTGATGATCGTGATGCCCTTGGCCGAGCTGTAGAGGTCCGGCAGCGCCTCGATATGCTGGATTTCCTTGTAGGTGGTGACATTCCAATAGTCGCCGAACGCCGAGCCGACGACCTTGTTGATCGGCGCTTTCTCGCGCATCTCCTTGAAAATCGGCTGCCAGCGATCTTCGACATAGATGTCCGACACGCTCACATCCCAGGGATGCGGCGTCTCGCTGACATCGGTGACGATGGTTTCGACCTTTTCCGTTTCGGGCTTCGCCGCAGTTGCCATGTCATTCTCCTGATTTTTCCCGTGTTCACATATGATGTAACCCGGCTGATTAGTGCCATTCTGTGCTCCTGCGAAGGCAGGAGCCTAGGGCAGCAAACGCCACCGCTCGTGGCCCTGGGCTCCTGCCTTCGCAGGAGCACTAGAGCGTTTCGAAAAGATCGCTCCAGCCGGGATTGTGCTCCTCGATTGCACGCAACTTCCAGTTGCGTTTCCACTTCTTCATCTGCCGTTCGCGCTCGCGGGCCATATCCAAATCATCGAACGCCTCGAACCAAACCAATGTCTCGCAGCCATGTTTCTTGCTGAAACCGTCAATCAATCCGCTACGGTGCTGATACGACCGCTGCGGTAAGTTGCTCGTTGCTCCCAGATAAAGCGTGCCATTGGGGCGGCTGGCCATCAAGTAGACATAGCCGGGCTTTCCCATATCAATATTCGCTCAGTTCCACCTGCATCGACCGATAGCCATGGACGAAGCAGGAAGAGACCCGCTCGGGCTCGGCGGCGACATTCGGGCGCAACCGCCGCGCCGCCATTTCCTCGAGCAATATCCGCAATTGCAGCTCGGCGAGCCGGGCGCCGACGCAGCGATGGATGCCATAGCCGAACGCCAGGTGCCGCCGCGCATTGAGCCGGTCGACGATGATATCGTCGGGCCGGTCGAACACGCTCTCGTCGCGATTGGCCGAAATATACCAGAGCAGGACCGCGTCGCCTTGACGGATATCATGTCCGAACAGTTCGTGATCCTGCACCGCCGTACGCCGCATATGGGCGAGCGGCGTCTGCCAGCGGATCAGCTCCTGCACCGCGTTCGGGATCAGATCCGGATTGCCCTCGAGCCGCTCGCGCTCACCGGCGAACCGTTCGAGCGCATAGGCATAGGCCGTCATGGAATTGCGCGTCGTATCATTGCCGCCGACGATCAGCAGGGTGAGATTGCCGATAAAGGTATAGCGATCCATGTCCGCCATGGCCTCGCTATGGATCATGCGCGAGATCAGGTCCGGCGCCTCGGCCTTGCCGACGCGCTGGTCCCACAGATCGGAGAAACAGGCGGCCATTTCGCGCAGATGCTCGCGGCGTTCGTACGCGCGATCGAGATCGTCGAGATAATCGATATCGCTGATCCAGTCGGACCATAGAGTGAGCTTGCGCCGGTCTTCCCAGGGAAAATCGAACAGGATCGCCAGCATGCCCGTGGTCAGCTCGATCGACACCGTATCGACCCAGTCGAAGGCTTCGCCGCGCGGCAGTCCGTCGAGCAATGCGCCCGTGCGCCGGCGTATGTCGCCCGAGAGCCGCTCCATCTCGCCCGGTGTAAAGGCCGGCGCGACGGTGCGGCGCTGGGCCGTATGCTCGGGCCGGTCCATCGCGATAAAGCTCGGCGTTTCGCGGCGCAGATTTTCGGGCAACGTATCGGCGTTGCCGTAAATCGTGATCCCGCCATGCGACACGTCCGACGAATAGATGTCCGGCAGCGCCTCGACATGCTGGATCGGCTTGTGTGTCGTGATGTTCCAGTAATCGCCGAAGGCCGAACCCGTCACCTTGTTGATCGGCGCCGTATCGCGCATTTCCTTGAAGATCGGCTGCCAGCGATTTTCGGCATAGATATCCGGAACGGAAACGTCCCAGGGATGCGGCGCTTCGACGACGACCGTTTCCACGGTTTCGGTTTCAGGTGCCGCCGTCGCTGCCATCGACCTTCTCCCTATCGAGCGGACGAACTGTCCGCCCTGCGGGCGCGCGAGTCAAACCGGGCAGCGCCCGAACCGGCATCAATATTCGGCGAGCGTCACCGGCATTTTCTTATAGCCATGGACGAAGTTCGAATTCACCCGCTCGATCTCGCCGGTGATCTCCGGCCGCAGCCGGCGCTTGGCCATTTCCTCGATCAGCACGCGGATCTGCAGCTCGGCGAGCCGGGCGCCGACGCAGCGGTGAATACCGTAACCGAAGGCGAGCTGGCGCCGCGCATTGTCGCGGTCGAAGCGGATTTCGTCCGCATCCTCGAACACATCCGCATCGCGATTGGCCGAGAGATACCACATGATGAGCTTGTCGCCCTTTTTGATCTTCTTGCCGAACAGATCGTAATCTTCCATCGCCGTGCGGCGCATATGGGCGAGCGGCGTCTGCCAGCGGATCAGTTCCTGGCCCGCATTGGCGGCAAGGTCCGGATTTTCCTCGAGCAGGCGCGCCTGATCGGGGAACTGGTTCAGCGCATAGGCATAGGCGGACATGGTGTTGCGCGTCGTATCGTTGCCGCCGACGATCAAGAGCGTGATATTGCCGAGGAAATTGCGGTCGTCCATCTCGCCCAGCGCGTCGGAATGCGCCATCATCGACAGGAGATCGGGCGCGGGCGGACTCGCCTTGCGCTCTTTCCACAGCTCCTGGAAATAGGCGGCGGCTTCCCACATCTTCTGCATGCGGATCGGCCCGAGTTCCGGGTCCATCGCGGCAACGACATCGCCCATCCAGTCCGACCATTCGGTCAGCTTGCGCCGGTCTTCCCAGGGGAAGCCGAACAGGATGGCGAGCATGCCCGTCGTGAGTTCGATCGAGACCGTGTCGACCCAGTCGAATTCCTCGCCGCGCGGCAGGCTGTCCAGCAGTTCTGCGGTGCGCTTGCGGACATCGACCTCGAGCCGGGTGATCTCGCTCGGCGTGAAGGCCGGGGAAACGGTGCGGCGCTGGGCGGTATGTTCGGGCCGGTCCATGCCGATGAACATGGGCAGCGCGATTTCCTTGTCATCCGTCGAATCGAGGATCGTGAAACCGCCATTATACCAGGCCGAGCTGAAGATATCGGGCAGCGCCTCGACATGGACGATCGGCTTATAGGTCGTCAGCGACCAGAAGCCGCCGAACACGCTGTCTTCGCACCAATGGATCGGGTCTTCCGCGCGCAGCTTTTCGAACACCGGCTCCCAGCGGTCGAGCGCATAGAGTTCGGGCCGGCTCACATCGATCTCGTCGAGCGGCGTATCGGCGGTCGCAAGCGGCTTTTCGAGCGTCGAGCGATCGATCCCGTCGCGCCATTCGCGGGCGAACTCCTCGCGATATTTCTGTTCGGCCGTCATGCCGTCGGTGTCGGGCTGCGTCGCCATATCTCTCTCCCTAGTGAGGATATTCCCTCGGGGCCGGGCGCGCGGTTGATGTTGCGCTATGCCATGACCCATGTCCTGTCCGGGCCATCATACAGCCCGACGCAATAAGTAGCAAAATAAGACTGACACAATTGACACGAATGTCAATAGTCGGCCGCATGCATTTCGCTGCCTCGCACGATGGATTTTAGCTATACATGTTTAGGCGGTGCTTAACGGGCGCGCCAAAACCGGTCAGGCGGCCTTGCCGCGCAACGCCTGGCCGAGCCGGCGAAATACCGACGGCCCCGATTTGAGCACGCCCTTGCGGAACCAGCGGGCGCCGAGCGCGATGGTGATCGACACCCAGAGCAACTGCCAGAGAATCGCGGCGAAATGCGGCCAGAGCGCTGCGTCCGATGCGCCCTTGGCGACCATCGCGAAGGGCGAACTGAACGGGAAGAGTTCGGCGAACAGCGCCAGCGTGCTGCCCGGGCTGGCGGCGGCCGCC
The DNA here is from genome assembly GCA_039819365.1 of Pseudomonadota bacterium. Taxonomy (GTDB): domain Bacteria; phylum Pseudomonadota; class Alphaproteobacteria; order Sphingomonadales; family Sphingomonadaceae; genus Parasphingopyxis. The sequence continues at coordinate 33,468 of JBCBSD010000005.1, read as the reverse complement.
GATGCGAGGCCGAACATGCCCATCTGGAAGAAGGTGATCGGCAGCGAGAGCATCTGGATCTCGCGCATCGAATTGGCCTGCCCGCCGACCGCGAGAAACACTGCGCCGAGCAACAGATAGCCCATCGCGAAATAGATGACGGCAAGCGCCATGAACGGCCCGAATCCGATCGCCGGATCGAGCGACGCCATCGCCGTCCGGCTGTCGGGCAATGCCGAGAAGCCGATCAGCGCGATCGTTCCCCAAAAGGCGATAAACAGCAGCGCAACCCCGAACAGGCCGATCAGCTTGCCGAGAAACACGGCTTCGAGCGGCACGGCGGCGGCGAGGATCTCGATCACCTTGTTGCCCTTTTCCTCCGCCAGCACGCTGACCGTCTGCCCGGCGAGCAGCAGCGTCAGCAGGAACAGGAGGAACAGCGCCGTGAAGCCCAGCGATTGCTGCCCGCCGATCGTCGCGCTCGTGCGTTCGAAGGGTTCGCGCGCTATCTCGGTCACCGGTTCGCCCGGCGGCACGCCGCTGCGCGCGTCGCGGGCGGCCGTATCGGCGAGCAGCGCGAGATAGTCGGCATCGCGATCCGCGCCCGGCCCGACCAGCAGGCGCGGATTCTCGGACACATCGTACAGGACGGCGGCGACATCGATCCCGCTTTCCGAAAACAACGCGTGGGCCTCCGCCTCGGCGCCCGCGCCACCCGCATCGTGCAGCGGCTCGCGCCGTTCGAGCGCGGGCGGCGCGATGGCGCCCGGGAATGTCGGCCGGATGCGCGCGTCCGCCGCTTCGATGCGCGCGCCATAGTCCGCGTCCGCGACGATCACGATGCGCTGCGCATCGTCCCCGCTATCGGCGATCATCCGCGCGCCCGTACCGCCGACCAGCGCGAAGATCAGCATGAAGAGCGGCGCGAGCAGGAACATCAGGAAGGCGGGCGTTGCGACCGTTGCGATGAAATCGCGGCGCGCGATGACGGCGGCCTGGCGGAAATGGCTGGTCATGCCGCGTGCTCCGCTTCGGCTTCCATCTTCTCGACCGTCTCCTCGCCGACCAGCTTGACGAACACGTCGTGCAGGCTCGGCCGCTCAAGCGAGAGGCCGGCCACGCCATGCCCGCATTCGAGCAGCGTCGCGAGCAGCGCCTCCATCCCGCTATCGGGCACGTCGAATATATAGCCGCCATTGTCGCGCACCGCCTCGGGCGGCAACAGGCCGGCCAGGGCCGGGCTGTCCTCGCGCGGCGTGTAATGCGCCTGGATCGGCATGGTGGCCCGCGCTTCGGCGACGCTGCCTTCATAGCGCAGCTTCCCGCCCGCGATGATCGCCAGCCGGTCGCACAGCCGCTCGGCATGGCCCATGATATGGGTGGAAAAGAGGATCGTCGCGCCGCGGTCGCGCTCGGCGAGGATCAGCGCTTCGAGCCGCTCCTGGTTGACCGGATCGAGGCCGGAAAAAGGCTCGTCGAGCACGATCAGCTCGGGCCGGTGCACGATCGAGCCCAATAGCTGGACGAACTGCGCCATGCCCTTGGACAGCTTCTTGATCTTGTCGCCCGCGGCATCGCCAAGCCCGGCATCGGCGAGCATATCGTCGGCCCGGGCCCGTCCTTCGGCCCAGGGCAGGCCGCGCAGCGCGCCCATGAACGCGATCGCTTCGCGCGCCTTCATGCCCGGATAGAGCCCGCGCTCCTCGGGCAGATAGCCGACCCGGTCGCTGACGCTGCGCGGCCGCGTCGTGCCGAGCAGTTCGCGCACGCCGCTATCGGGATCGATAATGCCGAGCAACATGCGCAGCGTCGTCGTCTTGCCCGCGCCATTGGGGCCGAGAATGCCATAGATGCTGCCCTGCGGCACGGCGATATCGACGCCGTCCACCGCGCGCTTCGCGCCGAAATCCTTGATGAGATGCGTTGCGGTGAGGGCGAAACCGGATGCCATAGCTGGCCGATAGCCCGACAAGGCTTAACAAGAAACCCGTCATTCGCGCGAAAGCGGGTATCGCGCAGCCTTCTCCCTGTGGGAGAAGGATATGAAGGCTTACCGACGAAGGAGGTTAGCCGGAGTTGGATGAGGGGTTCATACCTCTCCTACAGATCAGAGCCCCTCACCCAGCTTCGACTAAGACTTGCGAGACGCAAGCCTAAGTCTACGCAACCCTCTCCCATGGGGAGAGGGAGAACACATCCGATTCCCGCTTTCGCGGGAATGACGGTAGAGAGGCCGGGTGACCGATCGCCTAAGCCTCTCCCAACGCCTGAAGGCGCGCGCGGCCGAAGAGGGCTTCGCCGCCTGCGGTATCGCGCCCGCCGATGCCGCGCCCGAGACCGCCGAGCGGCTGCGCGACTGGCTGGCGTCGGGCGCGCATGGCGGGATGGAATGGATGGAAAGCCGGGCGCATCATCGCGAACGGCCCAAAGCGCTGTGGCCGGACGTCCGCTCGCTGGTGATGCTCGGCATGAGCTATGCGCCGAAGGACGACCCGCTGCGCCTGGAGGACGAAACCGATATCGGGCGCATTTCGGTCTATGCGCAGGGCAAGGATTATCACGATGTCGTGAAAAAGGCGCTCAAGCGGCTCGCGCGCTGGCTGGTCGCGGAAGCGACGACGGAAGGTGCCGAGGTCAAAGTCTTTGTCGATACCGCCCCGGTCATGGAAAAGCCGCTGGCCGAGGCCGCCGGCATCGGCTGGCAGGGCAAACACACCAACTTGCTCAGCCGCGAGCATGGCAACTGGCTGTTTCTCGGCGCGATCTACACGACGCTCGATCTCGAACCCGATACGCCCGGCGAAGATCGCTGCGGCTCCTGCACCGCCTGCCAGACCGCCTGCCCGACCGACGCCTTTCCCGCGCCCTATCGTTTGGACGCCCGCCGCTGCATCTCTTACCTCACCATCGAACATAAAGGGCCGATCCCGGAGGAATTCCGCGAGGCGATGAGCAACCGCATCTATGGCTGCGACGATTGCCTGGCCGTGTGCCCCTGGAACAAGTTCGCCGAACAGGCCGAAGCCAACAAATATTTCGCCGCCCGCGCCGAACTCGCCGCCCCCAAGCTCGCCGACCTGCTGGCGCTCGACGATGCGGGCTTTCGCAAGGTTTTTGCAGGCTCGCCGATCAAGCGCATCGGGCGCGATCGGATGGTCCGCAACTGCCTGATCGCCGCGGGCAATAGCGGCGATGCGGCGCTGGCTGTGCCGGTGCGCGCGCTGCTCGACGATCCGGACGCCGTGGTGCGCGAGGCGGCGGAATGGGCGATGGAGCGGCTATCTAGCCCTCCCCCTTGATGGGGGAGGGTTTGGGTGGGGGTGAAATATCCGCAAGCAACAACTCCATCCGATAGATCACCCCACCCCTGGCCCCTCCCCATCAAGGGGAGGGGAAATCGAGCCGATGATCCTCACAGGGGAGAATTTACCTTAACGCCGCGCCAGCGCTTCCACGCATGCCGCCCGGTCCACATCCTCGCCGGCCGCATTGCGCGCGTCGACATAGGTGACGACCGGCTCGCGGCCGCCGCGTTCGGGATAGAGATAGGTGTCGAGGACGCAGCTATCGCCGGTAAACTGCAATTTGCGCGCGCCTTCCTCGCGGAAATCCTGCGCCGCTTCGCCGAACAGCCGAACCAGCTGCGTGGCATTGCTGCCGATCACGCGTTCGAGCCCGGTCGCCGGCATCGGCCGGCTGGTCGCGGTCGGCACGGGCATCGGCGCGCTCGCACAGCCCGCCACTGCCACCAGCGCCGCAAGAGCCGCTATCTTACGCATCTTCATCGTCTCCCCCGTGCAGCATATGGGCTGCCATGGCCGCGCTCAGGATCGGCGCGAGCAGATTGGCGACAGGAATCACGAATAACACCGCCGCGACAAGCCCGATCTGCATCCGTTTACCGCGCGTCTCCCTCCGCCAGTCGCCCCACTCGGCCCGCGGCACATGGCGGATCGCAATCAGCTCGCCGAGATCGCGCGCGAGCAGGATGGTGTTGAGCCCGATAAACAGTATCACGGTGCCGATGCCGGTGACGAGCAGCACGATATAAAGCGGCAGGACGAGCAGGTTCCAGCCGATCGCCCGGCCCGCCGAGGCCAGCCCGACGCGGATCTGATCGGAATAACCGGCAACCTCGGCGACCTCGGCCTTGTCCGGATAATGTTTGCGCTCGACCGCGTCGACAATCTCGTCGGTGAAGATGCTGATGACACCCATGGCGACGGCGCGGAACATCAGCCAGAAGCTGAGGCCGGCAATGATCACGGCGCTGGCGGCCGCAGCAAAACCCCCGCTTTCCCCCCAACCGAACCAGTCGAACAGCCAGATCAAGAGCCAGTAGACGGCAAAGCCGCCGATCAGGAACAGGAGAATGGTGAGACCGAGCGATTTCGCCAGCACCTTGAGAAACGCCGGATCGCCAAGCTGGCCAAGCGAGAGAAGGAGTGCGCGGAACATAGATGCCCTGATGGAGTCGGCCATGCGGCGCGTCAATCGTCCGGTTGCGCGGACGCGAGCACGCGGCTAGGGCCTGCGCAACTTTCTTGCTTTCCCCAAATTCCTGGAGCCGCCCCATGTCCGAACCCGCGCTCGATATCGTCGCCATCGGCAATGCCATTGTCGACGTCATCGCCCAGGCCGATGACGCGTTCATTGCGTCGGAAGGCCTTTCCAAGGGCGCGATGCAATTGCTGTTCACGACCGAGGAAGCCGAAGCGCTCTACGCGAAAATGGGCCCGGGCGTCGAAGCGAGCGGTGGATCGGCGGCCAATACCGTGGCGGGTATCGCGGCGCTGGGCGGCAGATGCGGCTTTATCGGCCAGGTCGCGGACGACGAGCTCGGCAAGGTGTTCAAGCACGACATCACCGCGCTCGGCGTAACGTTCGACACGCCGGTGCGCTCGGGCGAGCCGGCAACGGCACGCAGCCTGATCCTCGTCACGCCCGACGGCGAGCGGACGATGAACACCTTTCTCGGCGCATCCCAGCACCTCACCGCAGCGGCGGTCGATACGGACCTCATCGAAAGCGCGGCGATCCTCTATCTCGAAGGCTATCTCTGGGATCCCGAAGACCCGCGCGCGGCGATGGACAAGGCGATCGACATTGCCCGGAACGCGGGCCGCCGGGTCGCCTTCACCCTCTCGGACGGATTCTGCGTCGACCGGCATCGCGGCGATTTCCTGCAGCTGCTCGACGACGGGCGGATCGATATCCTGTTCGCCAATGAGGACGAGATCAAATCGCTGCACGAGACGGACGATCTCGACGCCGCCGTTGCCGCGACCGCCGCCAAGACGCCGCTGCTGGTTGTCACGCGCAGCGAGAAGGGCGCGCTGGCCGTGAAGGACGGCGAGCATGTCGCCGTGTCGGCCGAACCGATCGAGCGGATGGTCGATGCGACCGGCGCCGGCGACCAGTTCGCCGCCGGTTTCCTCGCAGGCCAAGCCGAGGGTCGATCGATCGAGGACAGTCTCGTCATGGGCGCCGTCTGCGCCGCCGAGGTGATCCAGCATTACGGCCCGCGGCCCGAGGCCGACCTGAAGGCGCTGGTAAAGGCGCGGCTGGGCTAAACCCGGCGGTCTCTGGCGGCGGCTCGCAGATAGGGATATAGTCGGGATCCTGCTCAGGAGGCCCGCATGGCCCGTGCGATCGACCGTGTTACCGTGTTGTTGCTGTTCATCCTCGGCTGCGTCCATAATTTCATCGCCGCGCCAATGTTTCACGACCGGCTCGACGCGCCGCTGCTCTGGTTCCTGACCGGCGGAATCACTCTGTGGTTCGCGGCCGCGATCAATTTTTGGCGGCTGCGCGCCGGAAACGATCACGTCGCGCAATGGACGATTCTGAGCTGCAATCTTGCGCTGCTTGCTTTCGTGCTCCTGTTCGCCTGCGTCGAGGGCAGCTATGCGCGCGCCGACAGCCTGTTGCTGATCGCAATCGTCGCTTGGCTCTCGGCGCGCAGCGTCCCGCGCCGCGCCTAAGCCAGCAGGTCCGGGAACAGGCCGAATACGAGGATCAGCGCGACGGCTTGGGCCCGACCTGTACCCACCATGGTCCGATTGTCCGAGCGTGGCGGTCCAGCCAACTCGCAACCAAAAGCTTCTTTGTAAGACATATCGCAGCAACCGCAGCGAAATTCTCATCGAGTGTCGCCGATAGGATATTGACCCTGCCAGGTTTTTGTATACTGTATTCAGTATGCAGTTGGGTTCCGCCAATATTAGTCAAGACGCCGCGCTCGCTGTGCGCGATATGATCGTCAGTGGGCGGCTTGCCGACGGAGATCGGATCAACGAGGTGCATCTGGCCGCGCAACTCGATGTAAGCCGCACGCCCTTGCGCGAAGGACTGTGGCGGCTCGCTTCCGAGGGCGTGATCACGACCGTACCGCGAAAGGGATTTTTCGTCGCGCCGCTAACACTGCCGGAATTCGAGCAGCTCTACGCTATCCGGCCGATCCTCGATCCGGAAGCCTTGCGGCTCGCCGGCATCCCCTCTCCCGGCGCGCTGGACCGGCTGGAAAAGCTGAACCGGAGATTCATGGCGGCACAGACACCGGCCGATGCGATCGAGATCGACAATGAATGGCATATGGAGCTGTTGGCCGGGTGCCCCAATCGCGTGCTGGTCGAAATGATCGCGCAGATCATCGGCCGCACCCGGCGCTACGAACATGCGCTGTTCCGGGAAACGGAGAATAGATGGTCAGCAAGCGACGAGCATGCCCTGATCCTCGCGGCGCTGCGCGACGGCGACCTGAAGCGGGCCTGCGCGATGCTGAAACGCAATATGCAAAGCGGCAAGGCGCCGATCGTCGATTGGCTGGCCCACCGGACGAGCGCAACTGACGGCCCGGACTAAACGCCGAACCAGACCCCACCCATAGGCCGCACTGCACCGGCGCGACGACAACGCCTTCCCACCCAGGAGAGAATCTATGAAGAACCGTATTGTCGCCTGTTTGTGCGCAAGTTTCTGCCTGGCCGCCGGGCCGGTACATGCACAGGAGCAGCATGCGAGCGAGCGCATGGTGGCGGCGTCACCGGTGAGCTGGGCGGGGTTGTGGGTTGGGGAGAGTAGTTTCGGCCCGAGACTGCGCGGACCGCTCAACCTCCATCGATCCGCTGCCGGGTCGTGGATTGCGCGCGTACAGGGCGAAACGGTGCCGGTCGGGCGCAGTACGGCGGGGAACGGGGCGATCCGCTGGTCTTTCGCCTTCGGCGACCAGGCCCGGTTCACGGGTTGGCAGGCGCAGCCCGGTGCGATCATCGAAGGCCATTGGCTTCAGGAACCCGGGCCCGTGCAAAGCCAGTCCTTCGCGACACCGGTGCGGCTCGAACCTGCCGGCGCCGCTGCCTTTACCGGCGAGATCGCACCCTTCGACCAGCGCGTCTCGCTGAACATTCCCCTGATCGCGGAGGGCGCTGGCGACGAGCCCGGCACGAGCCGGTACCGCACATTCATGCGGAACCCAGAACGCAACCAAGGCGTCTTTTTCCGCATCGAAACGGCAACCGCGGACGGCGATGCCATACGGTTCGCAAACGCCGATGGCGAGATACTGGCGACCGGTCGGAGCGTCGAACCCGGGGAACGGTTCACGCTCTTCTTCCCGCGCTTCGACCAGGTGTTCGATTTCACGCGCCGCCCGCGCAGCGATGCACCCGGCTTCTATCCGCGGCGCTGGCCTGAAGCGGAAACGCAGCTTGTCCAGCCCGTCTCGCTCGACGATGGCTGGGGCACTGCATCGCCGGGCGAGAGCGGGCTCGACGAGGACCTGCTCGCCGAGCTGGTCGGCTCGATTGCCGCGTTCGAACCGACCGTCCTGCGCGAACCCTATATTCACGGATTGCTCATCGCCCATCGCGGCCGGCTGGTCGTTGAGGAATATTTCCATGGCTATCACCGCGACGTCCCGCACGATTCCCGCTCGGCCGGAAAATCGCTGACATCCGCCCTGCTGGGGATCGCCATCCGGCAAGACGCGATTCCGCATGTCGACACGCCGGTCTATCCCTATTTCGGCGGCGTCGAGGCCTTCGCCAATCCCGACCCGCGCAAGGAAAGAATGACGCTGCGCCATCTGGTGACCATGTCTCCCGGCTTCGATTGCGACGATGGCGACTATGATACGCCCGGTCATGAGGACAATATGCAGAGCCAGGACGCGCAGGCGGATTGGTATCGCTACACGCTCGACCTGCCGATGGCGCGCGAACCGGGCGAGACCGGACTCTATTGCACGGCGGGCCTCAATCTTATCGGCGGCGTCCTGCAGCAGGCGACCGGGATGCAGCTGGCGCGCTTCTTCCATGAGGAATTCGCGCGGCCGCTCGATATCTCCCATTATCAGCTGAACCTGTCCCCAACGGACGATCCCTATATGGGCGGCGGCATACGCCTTCGCCCGCGCGACTTTCTGAAGCTCGGGCAAGTCTATCTGGATGGCGGCGTTTGGAACGGCACCCGGATCGTATCAGAGGAGTGGGTCGCGGAATCGACCGCGCCCTATGCCTCGTTGAACGAGGAGGACGATTATGGCTTCGCGTGGTGGCTGCGAAGCTATGAAGTCGAGGGCCAATCCATCGACACCTATTATGCGAGCGGCAATGGCGGCCAACTGCTCTTCGTCGCGCCCGCGCTCGAACTCGTCGTTCTCATCCATGCGGGAAATTATAGCGACGGCCGCACGCGTAACGCGTTTCGCGACCGGTTCATGCGCGATTCGATCCTCCCGGCTGCCTTGGCGGCCGGTCCCGCAGGGGGCTGAGTTTTTGCCCGGCTCGACCTAGCGGTCGATCCTTGCCGAACTAACTTCCGAGCAGGTCCGGGAACAGGCCGAATACGAGGATCAGCGCGACGGCTATCGGGGCGAGCCAGGCGACGAGGAAGCGCCACATCGCGAACATTCCGCCCTCGAGGCCGGTTTCCGCCGCGACCAGCTTCTTGTCCGCACGCCAGCCGACGAAGATCGAGGTGAGCAGCGCGGCGACCGGCAGCATGACCTTGCCGGTAAAGCCGTCTATCGTGTCGAAGATGTTGGTTTCGGCGAAAATCGACCAGAAGCCGAGCAGCCGGATTTCGCTCCACACGTTGAGCGAGAGCAGGCAGGCGATGCCGACCAGGAAAGCGGAAAAGCTGAAGATGAATGCCGATTTGGGGCGCGACCAGCCGCGTTCGTTGATCCCCCAGCTCGTCGGCGCTTCGAGCAGCGAGATCGAACTCGTCAGCGCGGCGAAGAAGATCAGCACGAAGAACAGGAAACCGACCATCGAACCGGCCGGCATCTGCTGGAAAGCCACCGGCAGCGACTGGAACACAAGCGTCGGCCCGGCGGCCGGATCGAGGCCGACCGCGAAGACGATCGGAAAGATCATGAGACCGGCGATCAGCGCAACGCCCGTATCGGCAAAGGCGATCATCCCGGCAGTCGGTGCAAGCTTGGTCTCGCGCGATACATAGGCGCCATAGGTCATCAGCGCGGCCGAACCGAGGCTCATCGAGAACAGCGCCTGGCCGAGCGCCGTGTTCATCGCGGGCGCGGTGAGTTTCGAGAAATCGGGCGTAAACAGGAAGGCGACAGCTTCGGCGAAATTGCCCAGAAACGCGCCATATATGGTGATCGCGATCAACAACACGAAAAAGGTTGGCATCAGATAGGTGGCGGCCTTTTCGATCCCGTCGGTCACACCGCGCGCGACCACCGTGAAGGTGATGCCCATGAACACCGTGTGCATGGCGAGCAATAGCGGGATATTGCCGAACAGATCGCCCATCCGGGTCTGGATGGTCTCGGCGGTTTCGCCCTGCAACGCGCCGGCAAAGGGCGCGCCGGACACGATCGCGCCCAGGAAATCCTGGCCCATCACGCCGGCATAATAGATGACCCAGCCCGCAACCACGCTGTAGAAGCTGAGGATCAGGAAGGCGGTTATGACCTCGACCCAGCCCAATGTGGCCCAGGCCCCGCTGCGTCCGGATTCCGCCGCCACGTTGCGCACGCTGCCGATAGCGTCGCTGCGCCCCCGGCGGCCGATCAGGATTTCGGAGAGTACGAGCGGCAGGCCGATCAGGACGACACAGCCGATATAGAAGAGAACAAACGCCCCACCGCCATTCTCGCCCGCCAGCGTCGGAAACCGCCAGACATTGCCGAGGCCCACCGCGGCCCCGACGGCCGCCAGAACAAAGGCCCATCGCGAGGACCAGCCGTCGCTCGTCTGATGCGTTGCTCCCACCACTGATACTCTCCCCCGATACTTTATGGTTTTGTTACGCGGCTATCTAGCGGGTCGTACGCGGCAGGGGAAGCGGGGTAAGCTGTTCGTCAGAATTTCCTTTGCAGGAAATCGCGACACCGGGATTCATTTGTCAGACTCGACCTATCGGTCGAGCGCGGCACCGGCCCTCTCCCCCTCCCGACCTCCCAATCAGGGTACACTCAATGGGAGGTCGGGAGGGGGAGAGGGCCGGTGCCGCGACATTGCGAAAGCAATGTTCTGACGATCAAATCCCGGTGCGGCGACGTTGCGGGAGCAACGTTCTGACAAATCTACCCGCGCGCCAGCATAGGCCCGAGCGGCCGCCCGCCGAAAAGATGGACATGGAGGTGCGGCACTTCCTGATGCCCATGGCCGCCGATATTGGCGAGGAGGCGATAGCCGGGCTCGACCAGGTCGAGGTCGCGGGCGATCTCGCCGACCTTGCGGACGAAATGGCCGATCTCCGCGTCGCTCGCCTTGGCGCTGAAATCGTCCCAGCTCACATAGTCGCCCTTGGGAATGACGAGGATATGGATCGGCGCCTGCGGATTGATATCCTTGAAGGCGAGGACATGCTCGTCCTCGTAAACCGTTTCGTTCGGGATTTCCCCGCGCAGGAGTTTCGCGAAGATATTGTCCGGGTCATAGGGCTGGGTGGCGTCGGTCGGCATGGATAATCCTCTGTCGTTGGCTTGCGCCATCCTATGATTGCGATCACAGCATGGCCATAGTGCGGCGGCTATCTCTGTACGAGACTGCAAAAAAGGGGGATATATGCGCATCGTCCATTCGCTATTACTGGTATCGGCACTCGCTTTCGGGGCTCCGGTGCAGGCGCAAACCAACGGCTTCGTGCCATGCGACGAACATTGGGCCGCCAATATGACCACTTTGTTCGTGGGCGAGAATGGCGAGGGTATTCGCAGTTTCTACAATGGCAGTGTGCTGCTGCTTCGTATCAATACCGAAGAACCCGCCTTTCTCCCTGAGGGTGTTATTCTGCTGATGCCCGATGGCGACGGCTCGGAAGGGCCGATCGGCCGGCTTTGCTTCGTCAATTGGGGCTTCGGTTCGGTCGATGTCGACGAAACGCAATCCAGCTACGATCCGGCACGGGGCTTGGCACTGACCATCCCGGCCGGATCGACCGACCCGAGCACATATGAAAGCATGGACCGGACTATCCGGGTCCTCGTGAATGTCGGCGCAGGGAGTGTTACGCCCCTAAACTAGGCAGCGGCCTATCATGCCGCCGGTTTCTTCTTCTGGAGCCCCGAGCGTTTGCAGGTCGCAACCAGCTCGTCATGCTGGTTATAGGCGCGATGCTCGAAGGTGACGATACCCTGATCGGGGCGTGACTTGCTCTCGCGCAGTCCGATCACCTCGGTCTCCACCCGCACGGTATCGCCGTGGAAGAGCGGCTTGGGAAAGCGCACCTCGTCCCAGCCGAGATTGGCGACCGCCGTGCCGAGAGTCGTATCGCCGACCGATACGCCGACCATGAGCGAGAGCGTGTAACAGCTGTTGACGATCCGCGTGCCGAACTCGGTCTCCGCCTTGCAATATTCCTCGTCGAGATGGAGCTGGGCCGGGTTGTGCGTCATCGTCGTGAAGAGGACATTGTCGGTCTCGGTGATCGTGCGCCGGATCGGATGGTCGAAGGTCTGCCCCACTTCGAGTTCGTCGAACCATTTGCCTGCCATTGTCTATGCTCCCGCGAATTCCTGTTTCTGCGTCCCTAGCAAGAAGATCGATGGACGGAAATCAGACGAGGCTTGCGTCACGCCGGGCAACCCATAGAGTTCGGCGCAAACAGGACGAGGATGGCGACACGATGGATTTTCAGCTGACCGAGCAGCAGGCCGAATTGCAGGAGGCGGCGCGCAAATTCGCGCGGGCGGAAACCGTGGAGCTGTCGCGCGAACTGGAGGCGACGAACACGCCCGTCCCGCTCGAGATGCGCCGCCGCTATGGCGAGATGGGCTTTCTCGGCGTCAACCTGCCGGAGGAGCATGGCGGGCTGGGCCTCGGGCATCTCGAAGCCCTGCTCGTGCTCGAACAGTTCGCGATGGTTTCGGTTGCGGTCGCCTTTCCTATCTTCGAGGCGCTGACCGGCCCGGTGCGCACGATCGAGCATTTCGCCTCGGACGAATTGAAGGCGCAGATCATCCCCGAGGTCGTCAAAGGCGAGACCGTCGTCGCGGTCTCCATGTCCGAGCCCGATGCCGGCACCGCGCTCACCGACCTCAAGACCAGCGCGCGGATCGACGGCGAGGAGATCGTGATCAGCGGACAGAAGCGCTGGACCTCGGGCGCCGGTCATTCGGACGTCTATATCGTCTATTGCCGCCTTTCCGACGAGCCCGGCGCCAAGGGGATAGGGGCGGTCCTGGTCGAGAGGGATCGCGAAGGCCTGACCTTCGGCAAGCAGGAGGAGCTGATGGGTTTTCGCGGCATCCCCTCGGCCGACATATTTCTCGACGCGGTCCGCGTGCCCAAGGGCAATATGATCGTGCCCGCCGGCGGTTTTGCGAAACTCATGCAGGCCTTCAGCCTCGAACGCTGCGGCAATGCGACCATGTCGCTCGGCCTGGCCGCCGCCGCGCTCGAAGAAGCGACGGACTATGCGCAGGAGCGCGAACAGTTCGGCAAGCCGATCGTCGATTTCCAGGCGATCCAGCTCAAGCTCGCCAGTATGGCCATGAAGGTCGAGGCGTCGCGGCTGCTCATTTACCGCGCGGCGGTCAACGCCTCGCAGGGCCTGCCGAACATCTTCGAATCCAGCGTCGGCAAATGCTTTGCCAACGAGATGGTCCGCGAGGTGACGGCGGACGGCATGCAGATCATGGGCGGCTATGGCTATTCGAAGGAATATGGGATGGAACAGCGCGTGCGCGACGGCTTCGCCTGGGGCATCGCCGGCGGGACGACGGATGTGCAGAAGACCAATATCGCGGCGGCGCTGATCGGGCGGCGGTTTAATCAGCGGGGGTGAGATTCATTTTGTCAGAATTTTCCGAGCGGAAAATCGCGGCACCGGCCCTCTCCCCCTCCCGACCTCCCACATAGTACACTTAATGGGAGGTCGGGAGGGGGAGAGGGCGGAGATGGCGCAGGCTCCGGCGGCGCGAAGCGTCGTTGGATGCCATCGGAGGGCGGTGCCGCGACATTGCTATAGCAATGTTCTGACAAATAGATCCTGGTGCGGCGCTCGACCGCAAGGTCGAGTCTGACAAACGACTCTCCACACCCGCTTGGCCTTACCGCATCGCCCCCCTATATCCTCGCCCATGTCCTCCGACGCCCACGATTTCCGCACCGGTTCCGACAGCCGCACCTTGCGCGACGCGCTCGGTTGCTTCGGCACGGGTGTGACCGTCGTGACGACGCTGGACCGGGACGATCAACCGGTCGGGCTGACGGCGAACAGTTTTACCTCCGTCTCGCTCGATCCGGAGCTGCTGCTCGTCTGCCTCAACCGCCAATCGACCCAGCTGCCCTGGTTCGAGCGCGCCGAAGCGTTCGCGGTCAATGTTCTCCATATCGGCCAGCAGGAAATCGCCCAGCGGTTCGCGACGCCCGATGCCGACCGGTTCAAGGACACCGACTGGGAAGCCTGGTCGACCGGCGTGCCGATGATCGGCGATTCGCTGGCCAATTTCGAATGCGCGAAATTCGCCGAATATGACGGCGGCGATCATCTGATCCTGCTCGGGCGGGTGATCCGGGTTCGCTTCGAATCCGACCGCGATCCGCTGCTCTATTTCCGCGGCAGCTATCGCGAGCTGCACTTCGATTAGGCCTCAGCCGGCAAAGGTGAAGATATTGCGGCCGCCGTCCGAGCGCGTCGCAATCTTCCGCCCGAACGGCTCGCCCTCTTCGAGAACCGCCAGCGTCTCCGCATCGTCCGGCGCAGCATTGGCGACGATCCGCGCACCGTCGTCCGTTCGCGCGACGACCGCCGCGACCGCGCCCCGCTTGCCGGGCACAATCGTATAGGTGTCGACCACCGCTTCGCCAGTATGGCTGTCGCGGACTTCGCGCTTCTCCGTCCGATCCGCTAGCTTTCGGAACCGTGTCGCGCTCCAGTCAGCGGGACGGCGGGAATAAATACCGGTGGCATATTTGCTCATGAACCCGCCATTGGCGCCGACCAGCGCATAGGTGCTTTCGTCGGCGCGCAGTTTCCGGGCCGCCTCGGCGATCGCATGCGCCGAATAATTGTTCCCGGCCCCGCCAAAAAAGGGCAAACCGCCGGTCAGCGTCAGGCCGCGCGGATCGTCGGGCGCGATGCCGAATGCTTCGGTGACATTGGTGACCGCTATCGCGAAACAGCTGTACAGATCGAGATAGCCGACCGCGTCCATCTCGATGCCGGCCATATCCAACGCCTCGCCTACCGAGGCGATCGAGGCCGGGCTGGTCGCCATATCGGGGCGTTCGAGCACCGAGAGTTCCTTCGCATCGGTGACGGCATGAATATGCACCCACTTGTCTTCCGGCACACCGAGTTCGCGCGCCTTCCCGGCCGAGGCGATCAGGATCGCCGCCGCCTGGTTCACCTGGTCGCGCGCGACCGTCATCCGCGTATAGGGTTCGGCGACGATGCGATTACGGTCCGTGACGGTCGCCAGTTCCTCCGCCGTCCGGGCGACCGGCGCGGCCGCAAAGGGATTTTGCGCCGCGACCGCGCTGAACGGCGCGAACAGTTCGCCGATCTCCCGCCGACAGTCTTCGAGCCCCGTCCCGCGTTCCGCCCGGCGCGCATTTTCGAACAGCGCGTAGAGCGAAATTGGCGTCACCAACCCATGCGCGATCAGCGTCTTGTCCAGCAGGCCGCGCATGCCGAGCCCGCGATCTTCGAGGCTGCCCTCGACCTCTTCGGACCAGTCCGGTTTTTCGCCGGCCTTGCTGAGCGTCAGCACCGTCGAAATCGCCTCGGACCCGATAATCGCCGCGACCTCAGACCGGCCTTCGGCGATATCCGCCGCGAATTCGCCGACCAGTTTCTGCGGCCCCTGCCCGCCGACGATCTCGAGGATCGCGCGCTCGGGATCGGCGCCGACGCGGGCACCGTAGGAGCGCGGCACGTTGTTCGACTTGCCGAACGGCGCAACGGCGCCCGGCGTCGAAATCTCGAACTGGCGGATCGCGGCGATCGTATCGATCGCGCCCGCGACATCGCCATCCGCACCGCAATCGGCAATCGCCGCCGCCAGCGCCTTGCCGCCCAGATCCATCGGCGAGAATGCGCTGTAATCGGCATCGTCCGGACGTTCGGCGAACTGGCCGACACCGATGATAACGGGCGTGGAATCGGGAATGGCTGTCATGGTGTCGGGTCTATCCTGCAATGGGTTTCGGACGGCCTAGCCGAGGGCGCTGCGCGATGGAACAGCCCGGACGAGTGCTTCAGCCCGTGATGCTGTCCGCCTCGATCAGCAGCACCTGCACATCGGCCACGCCGTCGCGCAGCTTTTTCGCCTCGGCATATTCCGGCGAGTTCCAGAACCGTTTGGCAGCGGCCTTGTCCGGCCATTCGGAAATGACCATAGACGCCCCGTCTCCGAAATCGCCTTCGAGCAGTTCGGCGCCGGGCCCGCGCAGCACATATTTGCCGCCATATTGCTCGACGAGCTTGGCGGCGGCTGCGCCATAGCCCTGGATAAAGGCGTCGCGGTCGGCGATCTTCGCAGTGACGATCATGTAAGCGGGCATGGCACTTCCTCAGTCTATGGGGCTGGGCGGATAGGCGAAAATGCGGTCGGCGATCGGCGCGTTGACGATCGTTTCGGTCCAAGTGACGGTGTTCGAAACAACACCGTTATAGGAGAGCGTCACCGTCCCGGCCTGCACCCAGTTCGGGTCGGTCAGCGTGGTGAAGTCGTCATAGACGCGCATATGCCAGCCGCGCGGCGTCGCAAATTCCATCGTGCGGATATAATGGCTCTGCTGATCGATCCCGAAGATCGTCTCCGCCCCGCCGGGATCGGTGATGCGGATCTTGTAGATATCATGCCCGTTCGAATTGCCGTCCGGGATGCGCGTCAGCGTGAAGCCCTCGCCCAGCGCGCGGCGGATGATCCCGAAGCCGAAGGCCGAGGCCCAATAGGCGTCCGCCTCCGCGCGCGGCATGATGCCGTCCTGGGTCCAGGTCGTCTCGCCGTCATAGCCGACTTCGAACATCACGCCCCCATCTCCATTTGGGCCGACGCCTGCGCGGATACGGACCTTGCCCTGCGCATTATGGCTCGCGGTGCGATCGGGATCGAAGACGCGCCACATCCGGTAATCGTCGGAGCGCGTGCGCGGCTCGGCGCTGTCGGGTCCGTAGAAAACGGCATGGCCGGTAAGCTGCAGAGTGGAGGGATTGAGCCAGCTCTCGCCGCCCGCCGCTTCGGTCGCGCGTTCGAGGATCGTGCGCGCATCGGGCGCCGTTGCGTCCTGCGCGAGCGCCGGAGCGGCGATCACGAGCAGCAACAATCCGATCCAATAGCGCATAGTCCCGGTCCTCCTATCGGCTCTTCTTCGCCAGTTTCCTGTGATCTGTCAAAATTTGTCCGGACAGATTTGCATTTCCCGACCGGCCCACTAGCCTGCACCCGACGGGCGAGGAGAGACACGAATGCGCAGGATATGGACATCGGCACTGGCCGCAGCACTCCCGGCAGCCGCGCAAGCGCAGGACCTCGCCGACCTTGTGCCGGGCATATATGCCAATACCGAACAGGTCTATTTCCAGGGCGAGGCGGGCGAACCGCAGGACCGCTGGATCAGCCTGCGGTTCAGCACGGCCGATGACGGAACCATGCGGCTGCATTCGATCGATCCGTTCGGGCAGCCGCTTTACGGCGACGAAGGCCAGCCCGTGACCATCGAAGCGCGCGGCCCGCTGACCGCGCTGACCGCCGGCGAATGCACCCGGCTGATGCGGCCCGAGGGCGAGGATTTCGTGCTGGCGGGCAGCGAAGGCGATTGCGACGACCTGCCTGTGCGCATGGAACGGGTCAGCGCTTCGGGCATGACATTCAGCTGGCCCGATGGGCGAATGATGGAAATGCGCCGCGCCCGCCCGGTGTCCTGCTGGATATCGGTGCGCAAGACCGATCCGGCGCCCGAAGGCGAGAGCGAATGGACGTTCGATGCCGGCCTCATGATGCACGATCAGGGCGGCCGCATCCGCGCGGGCGGCGGCGATAGCGGCGCGCCGGTCGCCATCGTCCGGATGCGCAACGTCATCTGGCCGCCGCCCACCCGCAACCGCCCGAGCCTGGTGCTTTACGTCCATACAGAGGATGATCCCGAGCGCGCGGTCTCATACAGCTGGGCCGATCCGAGCGCTAATCGCGTGGGAATCAATTTGCGCTGGATGCAGGCAAGTTGCACGGTAGAGCAAGACGAAGAAGGACCGAATACATGAGCGAACGACGCGCTGAAATCACCGAGCATGGCGGGCCGGAGGTCATCACCTGGCAGGATGTCGATTTCGGCGATCCGGGCGAAGGCGAAGTGCGGATGCGCAACACGGCGGTCGGCCTCAACATGATCGACACCTATCACCGCAAGGGCATCTACCCTGTCGAGCTGCCGACCGGGCTGGGTCTCGAGGCGGCGGGTTTCGTCGAAGCGGTCGGGCCGGGCGTGAGCGGTTTCGGGGAAGGCGACCGCGTCGTCACCTTCGGCCCGCAGCTCGGCGCCTATTCCACAGCGCGCAACATGCCCGCCGACCGGCTGTTTGCGATTCCGGACGGCGTGGCGGACGATGTCGCGGCGGCGGCCTTCCTCAAGGGCTGCACGACCGAGTTTCTCGTCGAGCGTTGCGGAAAGGTCGAAAGCGGCTGGCCGGTGCTCGTCCATGCCGCGGCCGGCGGCACCGGGCAGCTGCTCGTGCAATGGCTCAAACATATCGGCGCCGAGGTGATCGGCACGACGAGCAGCGCGGAAAAAGCCGAAAAGGCGAAGGCGGCGGGCGCCGATCATGTGATCCTCTATACCGAGGAGGAGGTCGCGCCCCGCGTCCGCGAGATCACCGGCGGCACGGGCGTGCGCGTCGTGTTCGACGGCGTCGGCAAGGCGACCTGGGAGGCTTCGCTCGATTCGCTCGGGCAACGCGGGCTGCAGATCAGCTTCGGCAATGCCAGCGCGCCCGTCGGCGAGACCAATCTCGGCATCCTCGCGCAAAAGGGGTCGCTATTCACGACCCGCCCGACCCTGTTCGACTATTATTCGGACCCGGCCGAGGCGCGCGCCGGCGCGGCGCGGCTCTTCGCGCTGCTCGCCGATGACGTGCTGAACGTCGAGATCGGCCAGACCTATCCGCTCGAACAGGCCGCGCAGGCGCATATTGATCTCGAAGCGCGCAAGACCGTCGGCTCGACCGTGCTGCTGCCCTAGATGGCGCATATCGCTCCCCTGTCGCCGGACGCGCTGCCCGAAGACCTGCGCGCGCGGCTGGGCGAAGCGGACGAGCGGATGGGATTTGCCTCGAACGACATCATGACGATGGCCCGCTGGCCCGAACTGCTCGGCGCGCTCGAAGGGTTGATCGCGACGATCTACGGGTCGCAGGAGGTCGATCTCGGTCTCAAGCGAATGATGGCGATGGTCGCGAGCAGCGCGGCGGGCTGCCGCTATTGCGAGGCCCATACCGCCCATGGCGCCGCGCAGATGTCGGGCGTCGATAGCGAGAAGGTCGCCGCGGTCTGGGAGTATCGGACCAGCGACCTCTTCTCCGATGCCGAGCGCGCGGCGCTCGATCTCGCCTTAGCGGCCGGGCAAACGCCCAATGCCGCGACCGAGGCGCATTTCGAGGCGCTGCGGCAGCATTGGAGCGAACGGCAGATCGTCGAGATGGTGGCGTTGATCGGCCTGTTCGGCTTCCTCAACCGCTGGAACGACACGCTCGCAACATCGCTCGAAGACGCCCCGCTCAGTTTTGCGCTGGAACGGCTCACCGACTGGAACCCCGGCAAGCACGGATAAATCCTCCCGGTACGGGGAGGGGGACCGCGAAGCGGTGGAGGGGGATTGCGATCAACTCTCAATCGACGCTTCATCGGCGATCGTCACATACTTTGATCGCCCCCTCCGTCAGCCCTTCGGGCTGCCACCTCCCCGTCTCGGGGAGGATTTCAGGCTACCAGATCTTGCCGCCGATCCACTCGCCCGCGGCGGGCAGGAAGGGGCGGATTTCGACACTTTCCCAGATATCGGCGCCTGCATAGGGATCGCGGTCCAGCAGGTCGCGCGCCTCCGCCTCGCTCGCGACATTGAAGACCAGCATCGAACCCACGGTATTGCCGTCTTCGTCGCGCACCGGTCCGGCCACCCGCAGCTTGTCCATGATCGCCTCGATATGCGCGAAATGGGGTTGGGCGAGCTCCTTGCGCAACCGGGCCGGTTCGTCTCCGGCCCGATCCGTGCACCAGGCGATATAGGCGGCGGACGGCGGTACTTTGGTCATGTCTTCGTCTCCACCAGTTCGAGCAGTTCGCCAGCCGGGCCGATAACGGTGGCGGCACGGCGGCCATCATAGAGCGGGCCGGATCGCGCGGCAGGCGGTACTATCCAGTCGCAGTCCAGCACATCGAGATCGTCGGCGGCCAGCGTCACCAGCGCATTGCCGGGCGGCAGCATACCCTCGTGCCGGGACCGCGCCGTCGCCTCGGACGGATAATCGTCGACCTCGACGATCGGCAGCCGGCCGTTCTGCACCATGGTCAGGTCCGACTGGGTGCCCGGCGGCGCGCCGAAGGCATCGTTGATCATCGAATATTCGAGCGTGTAGGTGTCGCCCTCGTCGAGGCCGAGCGTCTCGCGATACCAGGCGACCGTCGCCGCGCGGTCGGGCGTGGCGAGGATCACGATGAAGATATGGTCGGTCAGCGACCGGGCGTGCGGCAGATCGGACGACGGCGTATTCTCGCGCACCTCGTTCAGATAGATCATCTCCCGGCCCCGCCCCGTCACCTGCATCGGCACGAAAAAGGGGAGGCCTTCCAGTTCCTTGGGCGGGCCGACGATATCGAAGCCGCTGCCCTGGAGCCGGTCGGGCCAGCCGAACACGTCCTGCACGGTGAGCTCATAGGCGGCCCAGCCATAGGTGCGCGTCGGCATGAAATCCGGGTGATCGGGCTGCTCGACGAGACGGATAAAGCAGGGCGCACCGCTTTGCGGCTGCAGGATCGCCATCGGATGCCCCGCGCTCGCCGGCACGCCCCAGCTCGCGGCGAGATCGTCGGGCAGCGGCCCGCGTTCGAGGAGTTTCAGGCCGAGTATGCCCTCATAATCGGCCAGCGCCATATCGAGATCGGGCGTCGCGACGACGCCGCCGAGGATGGTTCCGTGTTTCAAAACTCGGCCTTTCGCTTTTCGAGAAATGCGCTGACGCCTTCCTTAAAGTCCTCACCGTCGAATGCCGCATCGAACTGCGCAGCCGTCTCCGCGTCATCGTCCGGCTGTCCGTCGAGAATGCGTCGCACGATCGCCTTGCTCATGCGCTGGCTGTGCGACGAGACCGACGCCATAGTCTCCGCCAGCGCCATTGCCTCTTCGTGCGGCTCCTCGGCGAGGATCGTGACGAGACCGGTAGCGTGCGCCTCTTCCGCCGAGAGCAGCTGACCGGTGAACAGGATGCGCTTGGCCTGGGACGGCCCGACCAGATCGACGAGCAGCTTGGTGTCGTGCAGCGAATAGACGAGGCCGAGCTTGGCCGGCGTGATGCCAAAGCGCGCTTTGGGCCCGGCGACGCGCATGTCGCAGGCAATCGCGATCCCGCAGCCGCCGCCGATGCAATCCTGGTCGATCACCGCGACGGTCGGCTTGCGCGCACGGGCGAGATCGTGCTGAACCGTGCGGATCGCCGCCTGGTTTTTCGCGCGCCATTCGATGTCCTTCGCCCCGGCTGCAAACTCGCCGATATCGGCGCCCGCGCTAAACGCGCTGTCCTTTTCGCTCGCCTGGACGATCAGCACGCGGATCGCATCGTCGTCCATCGCATCGGCGAGCAGGTCCGGGAACTTCTCCCACATCGCCTGCGTAAAGGCGTTGCGCTTGTCCGGCCGGTCGATCAGCAGGTGCGCGATCCTGCCGTCCTTTTCGAGGCGGAGGGTCATGCGGGCTCCACCTGCGAAAAATGCTGCGCGATTTCGTGCCGCGTCGTCACCCAGACGTCATCATGCGCGCGGACATGTTTGAAGAATTCCTCGAGCGCCCAGATGCGGCCCGGCCGGCCGATGATGCGCAGGTGGAGACCGAGGCTCACCATCTTGGGATTGCCCGCCTCGCCCTCGCGATAGATCTGGTCGAAATTGGCCTTGGCATAGTCGAGCCATTGATGCGGGGTCAGCGCGGGGTCAGTCCACATTTTCATATCGTTATTGTCGAGCTGGTACGGCACGATCACCAGCGGTTTTTCGGGCACGGTCTCGCGATCCCAGAACGGCACGTCGCCCGAATAATCGTCCATATGATAGGCGAAGCCCTCCTCGATCAGGAGCCGCCGCGTCTCGTCAGTATGGAAATAGCGCGACAGCCAGCCATAGGGCCTGACGCCGACTGTCTTCTCGATGGACGCCACGGCCTTGCGGATGAATTTGCGCTCGGCCTCCTCGTCCAGCTTGAACTGGTGGACCCATCGCCAGCCATGGCTGACCGGCTCATGGCCGAGTTCGGCGATGGCTTCGGCGATCTGGGGATGGTTTTCGAGACTCAACGCCGCGACCGTCCAGCTCGCCTTGATGTCGTATGCACGCAACAGCTTGACGATCCGCGGAGCCCCGGCCTTGATGCCGTAGAGATAATTGCTCTCATTGCCGTAATTGCGGATCGGCGCGCGGATATGGATGCCGAGCTCGTCGACCGGCTCCATGCCCTTGTCGCCGCGCGCGACCGTCATCTCCGACCCTTCCTCGACATTGACGACGACGCTCAGCGCCATCTTCGCGCCGTCCGGCCAGTCGATCCGTTCTTCCTGCATCCTCTTCAACCCTTTTCCGTTATCGCGACGGGCGTCCAGCGCTGGGCCCGGCGATCGAGGCGCGCGTCCAGCACCTCCCCGTCGAGGTCCATCGGCGCGGCCTGCGCGAGAAAGGCGGCGCTGTCGTCGAGGCAATCGACGCGGATCACGCCGCGCAACAGGCCGTCGATTTCGCTGACGGCGGCCAATACGACGCCGCAGGTCGCGCAGACGAGAAAATCGGCCGTCTCGGTGCCGAACCGGTAGCGGCTGACAGGCCCCGCCATCGCGATATCCGCACGGCCTTCGGGGTCCGACGTCCAGGACGCGCCATGCTTGCGGCAATAGCTGCACTGGCAGGTCCGCGCGCCAAGCTCGGCCGGCGATTTTTCGCTCGCAAAATCGAGCGTCAGCGCGCCGCAATGACAGGACCCCGCATAGCGCGCCATCAATGCATTTCCTCTCCGCCCGACAGGTTGAGCGCTTCGCCGGTCACATAGATAGCCTCGTCGCTCGCCAGCCATGCACAGGCGGCGGCGGTGTCCGAGGGCAGGCCGGGCCGCCCCATCGGGTTACGCGCCTTCATATTCTCCAGATAGGCCTCGACGCTGGGGAAGCCGAGCAGTTTCGAGAAATATTCATTCTGCTTCTGGCCGAGCCCGGTCGTCACATGGTTGGGGCATATGGCGTTGACGGTGATCCCGTGCCCGCCCAGCTCCAGCGCCGTCGACCGCGTCAGCCCGACCATGCCGTGCTTCGAGCTGCAATAGGAGGCCATGTGGGGAAATCCGGTCTTCGCGGCCTGGCTGGCGATATTGATAATCCGCCCGCCCCCGCCTTTCGCGACCATCGCCTTGGCGGCGGCCTGGGTGCAGTAAAAGGCGCCGGAGAGATTGACCGCGATGACGGTCGCCCAGTCTTCGGGCTTCACGTCGAGCAGCGGCGTCATCATGAAGCCGATGCCCGCATTGTTGACCATGATGTCGACGCCGCCGAACCGGTCGACCGCCCCGTCGACCAGCGCCTGGCATTGCGCGGCATCGCTCACATCGCAGGCGATCGTCGCGACCTCGGCGCCGCGTCCGCGCAATTCCTCGGCCACGCCCTCGGCCTCGGCGTCGATCGCGATATCGGACACCACGCAATTGGCGCCGTCATCGGCGAAGCGCTGGAGAATGCCCTGCCCCAGCCCCTTTTCCTTGCCCGAGCCTGTGACGACGATGGTTTTGCCCGAAAAACGGCCCATGTTCTGTCTCCTACAAATCCTCGGTCAGGATAAATTGCGGATTGTCCGCATAATCCTGGAACGGCGCGGCGGCGGCCTGGAAGTCTTCGGTCGAGATATCGGCGACGAACGCATCCATATCCGTGATGTCGATAATCTCGAAATAGTCGTAGGCCGGTTTGGCGCTATCGTCCCCGAACACGCCTATCGCCTTGTGTACGGTGAAGCCGTCGACCGAGCCCAGCGCGTTGACGCCGGGAATGTCCCGCGTCTTCGCCCAATTCTCATAATCTACGACGCTTACGCCGTCTTTCAGGTTGAACAACACGATGATCCGCATGTCTCTCTCCTCTCGTCTTTCCTCAGAATAGATCGGGCGGGCGATAGCCGTCCAATTGCGTATCGAGTCCGCGCGCCAGATCGAACAGCCCCGCCTCGTTGCCCGCCGCACCGATCAGCTGAACCGCGACCGGCAGGCCGCTCTCGTCGACGCCCGCCGGGATGCTGATCGCCGGGAACCCCGCGATATTGGCAAGGCAGGTGAAATCGGCCTGGTTGGCGGGCGCTTTCTCGCTGTGCGGGAAGGCGGCTTGCGGCATGGTCGGCAGCAGGATCGCGCCATGGGCATCGACCGCCGCCTGAATGGTCTCGCGCGTACGCTCCAGTACCGCCTCGTCCTCGGCCAGATCGGCATCGCCCCGCTTCGGCCCGATATCGATCAGGAATTTCAAATTATCCGACAGCCCGTCCGGATCGGCCGCGCGCAGATCGGCGAGATGATCGTGCAGCGCGCGCGAGGCGCGGATGAACCCGGCGAAGCGGATGCGGGTCAGCGGGTCGGGGAGGGCGAAACTCTCGCGTGCGCCGAGCAGCCCGGCCGCTTTCTCATAGGCGGCGACCACGGCCGGTTCGCATTCGACATCGCCCAGGCTTGCCAATGTAACCGGCGTTTCGATCGCTTGCGGCTCGGCCATGTCAATCAGCACGCGCGAGACGATTTCGAGGTCGCTCAGCGAACGTGCCAGCGGGCCGATGGCGTCGAGCGAGTCTTCGCAGATTTCGAGGCCATGCTGGCTGATGGCGTTGTAGGTCGGCTTGAGCCCGTACACGCCGCAATAGGCCGAGGGCACGCGGACCGAGCCGAGCGTGTCCGTGCCGAGCGCCGCAATGCACAGGCCGGCGGCGACCGCCGCCCCGCTGCCGCCGGACGAGCCGCCCGGCGTATGGCCGATCCGGTGCGGGTTCTGCGCCGCGCCCAGCCAGACATTGTCGGTCTTCGCACCGAGCGCGGCTTCCTCCATGTTGAGCGTGCCGAGGACGATCGCGCCCGCGTTGCGCAAATCTGCCACGACCGTCGCATCGGCCGCGGCGACGCAATCCTTGCGCGCCTTTATCCCGGCGCTCGTCACGAGGCCCTCGACATCGATATTCGCCTTGATCGCCACCGGCACGCCTTCGAGCGGGCGCGGCGCGGCGGACAGGATTTGCCGGTCGCTCTCGGCTGCCGCCTGTATCGCGCCCGGTTCGTCCAGCTCGACAAAGGCGTTGAGATCGCCGTTCAGCGCCGCGATCCGATCGAACGCCGCCTCGACGACGCTCGACGGCATGGTCTCGCCCGCACGGTAGAGCGCAAGCAGGCCGGCAACGCCGTGGCGATGGAGGGGATCGGTCAAAATTTGCGCTCGTCGATCAGGCGAATGGGTTTCTGGCGGACGTCGATCTGCGTGTCCTTCGCCGTGTCGCCGACCCCGACCATATCGACATCGACCTCGATGCCGAGGCCGCGTTTCAGTATCTCGTTGATTTCGGCCCGATCCGTGCCGCCGCGGCTCTCCATCACGACGCGCATATGATCCTTGCCGTTTTCGTCGCGGGTCACGCGGCAGACATATTCGCCGGTCAGATCCCCGCGATTCTCGATCAGCGCGCCGATCGCATGCGGAAAGATATTGATGCCGCGCAGTTTGACCATGTTATCGCTGCGGCCCTTGAAGCCCGAGATACGCTTGAAGACCATGCCGGTATCGTTGGCGCCCGCCAGTTCTTCGGTCACATCATGCGTGTTGAAGCGGATGCAGGGCGCGATATCGTCCTTGAACAGGCAGGTGACGACCATATCCCCGGTCTCGCCCGCCGCCACGGGCGCGCCCGTATCGACGTCGAGCAGCTCCAGATATTGCGCGTCCTCCCAGACATAAAGGCCATTGCGGTCCGGCCCTTCGCCCGCGATCGAGCCGGTATCGCCGACGCCGTACCAGTCATAGGCCTTGGCGCCGTGCCAGGCGTCCTCGGTCGAGGCGCGGTCCTCGGTCCCGAGATGGCCGATGATCATGCGCAGCTTGATGCGATCGAACAGCTTTTCGGCCTCGGCGACTTCGGCGAGCTTGCGCACATAATCGACGAACCCGACCATCACGGTGACGCCGAAATCGGCCATCAGATTGACCTGGTTCACCGAGCGCGTCTCGATCCCGGTGCCCGCGCTCAGGAACAGCGAATTGGTGAAATGGGTGACCGCCTCTCGGATATAGTGGCCGCCATTGATCATGCCATGGCCGTAGACCGACTGGATCACGTCATCGCCGGCGAGCCCCATCCAGCGATACATGCGCCCGACGAGCAGGTTCGTTACCTCGCGGCCCTTGGGCCCGAACATCAAGGGCTGCGGCCGGCCCGTCGTTCCGCTCGTCGTGTGGAAGACCACAGGATTGTCGCCCCGCCCGTCGAAATCGCCATAGGGCGGGTATTCGTTGACCGAGGCCATCAGGTCCGTCTTGTCGTATACCGGCAGCTTGGCGATATCCGCCAGCCCCCCGATATCGCCGGGCTCGATGCCTTTGTCGCTCCAGAGCCGCTGATAGAAGGGAATCTCCCAGCCGCGTTTCATGAGCCGCCGGAATTGCACATCCTGGATCGCATGCAACTCGTCACGCGACATCGCGGTGTAGCGCGAGACGAAATCCTCGCCGACCGGATAATCGGCCAGCATCTGCCTGGCGTCGAAGGCCTCGAAATAGGTTGGGAAGCTCATTGCGGGTCCGTTGCGTAGCTGAGGGGGTCGTCGAAGAGCCGCGCGTCGGCATCCGGCGATGCGAGCGTGCGGCAGAGATCGTATTTGGCCGCGGCCTGGTCGGCGCTCATCGGCGCGTCGGGGCTGCCGAGATTGCCGGTAACTTCCCGCGCAATATGCCCGCCATTGTTCAGCATGATCGTGAGCTGTTGCGGCCCGAGCGCATTGGGATCGGGATTGTCGTTCAGCCGGACGGCGACCTTCTCGCCCAGCGCCGCGAGCGCGGGATCGGCGAACTGGCCGGCGGTGAAACAGGCGGGGCTCACGATCCCGTCGCGCAGCAGCAACGGCACGAGAAAGGCGAGGCAGAGACGCGCATAACTCGGCGTCATGTTCCGCGTGTACGGCCGCCCGACGAGCCGGTTGATCAGCGGCGGGGCGGCGACATCGACGCTCTCGACAGCCGCCGGATCGAGCTCGCCCGCGCGCAGCAGGTCGTCGATCGTGCCGAGCACGCCATGGCTGGCCCGGCCCGATGGAAAGGGCTTGGTGCTGACCTGTTCGATCAGCCAGCGCTCGCCGATCGTATCGGTATAGCGCGGCAATTTGCCGGGCTCGAAGAGGGTGAAATAGCCGAACGGGCCTTCCAGCGCGTCATGCGGCCCGTTCATGCCCGCCCTTGCGAGATCGACGGCGGTGATCGCCGCGCGGGCCGCGTTGGCGATCTGGAGCGGCAGCGCGACCGAGGCCTCGACATGCGCCTGCATCGTCCCCGCGGCCTGGCTGTAGGCGAGGCCGAGGACGTCGGCGAAACGATCCGGCGGCAGGCCCTCGAGGCGCGCAACCGCCAGCGACGCACCGATCACGCCTGCCGTGGCCGGGCGGAAGAACTGCATGGCCCCGGTCGCCGCGACGCCTATGCCGCTCGCGACATCGACGCCGACCGCGAGCGCCGCGAGGAGCTCGTCCGAATCGCTGCCGCCTTTGCGGTCCGACGCGGCAAGTAAAGCCGCCGTGACGACCGACAGCGCATGGACGACCGCAGGCTCATGCACCGCATCCCATTCGAGGCAGTGGATCGCGAACCCATTGAACCAGGCAGCGGAGGGTGCGACGAGGCTTTCGTCGAGACCGATCAGCCGCGCATCCTCCCCGCTGCAACCACCCCAGCCGCGCACCGCATCGAGCATATGCCGCGCTTCGTCCGATGCGGCGCCCGCCGCGCCGCCGGCCAGCGTATCGGCGAGCAGACGCAGAGCGGCGTCGCGCGCGCTGTCCGGCACCGTGTGATCCGCCGCAGCGAAATCGAGAAGGCGCTGGGTCGCGGTCATGTCGTGCGATCCGAAAGCCAGTCAATGATCGGCTCGACGTCATCGCGCTCAAGCACCAAAGCTGTCACGCGCTCTGCTTCGTCGATACCAAGTCCGCCCCACTTAAAAAGAGTCTCGACCTTTTGGACGATATCGCTTTCACTAACGGGCCGTTCTGGATCGCCCAATGTGTCGACCAGCTCCATGCCGTTCACGCGCGCGCCGAAATGCGCCGGATAGCGCGCCGTGATCGCCGAATCCTCGGCCACCGTGACCTGCGCCCGCAACTCCGTCAGTTCGGCGATGGCCGCCTCGGTGAAGTCCGCCGGCTCGGCCTTCCGGCCATCGGCCACGACCGCCACGGCATGCTGGAGCGAGAATTTGGCGTCGAGCTCGGTCACCGGATCGGGCCGGTCGCAAAAGGCCAGCGCATCGGCATAGGTTTCGACATGGAAGGGCGGCTGGAGCTCGCCCGCCTCGCGCAGCTCCATCGCCGCATCGATGGCGGGATGGGCATGGCGGCAGGCCGCGAAGGGCTTGAAGCTGACCTGATGGATGAGCCAGCTATCGCCATTATCGGCCAGCGGGCCGGGCTCTTGCGTCATGGCTTCGAACAGGCCCTGCGGGCCCTCGAGCAGCGCAGCCGGGCCGGTGATACCGTTGAATGCCGCCATCGCCGCGTCGCAGCCCGTGCTGACCGGGTGATAGACATGCCATTGCTTGGTCATCACATCGTCGTGCCGCATATGCCACAGACCGCCCGCAACCGAACCGGCATTGGCCAGTGCCGACGCCATCGTATCGCGGCTGAAGTCCCAATGCGAACCGGCCGCCGCGGCCGCACCGAACACGCCGGCCGTCGCCGTCGGATGCCACAGGCTGTAATGATGCGCGTCTAGCGCGCCGCCGATCGCGATCATCGCTTCATAGCCGCGCACGGCGGCATCCAGCACGTCGGCGAGCTTTTCCGGCGCGCCGTTCAATGCAGCGGGCCAGACGACCGGGCCGGGATGGAGCAATGCCGTGCGATGCACATCGTCCATTTCCAGCACATTGCCGAGCAGAGCGGCACCGCCGAGTGGCATTGAAAGCAGGCCGCCGCGCCCCGCGACGTCGCTCCGCCTTGCCCCCGCAACGCAGGCCAGCCAGTCGAGCAGATGCAGCCGGGCGCGCTGCCTATCGCTTTCGCCGACGGGCCGCGCTAGTCTTTCCGAAAGTTGCGTCAGAAGCGGTTCGCTCATACAGCCACCGCTCTGGCCAGATGCCGCAAAGGGATTGTTTCTTGTCCGACGCCATCACGAAACCCCGCTACGTCCAGCTCGCCGATTCGCTGCGCGCGGCGATCCTGCGCGGCGATCTGAGCGAGGACGGCCAGTTTCCGACCGAGACCGAGCTGTGCCGCGAACATGGGGTGAGCCGCTATACGGTGCGCGAGGCGCTGCGGCGGCTGGTCGCCGAAGGACTTATACAACGCAAGCGCGGCTCGGGCACGGTGATCCAGCCGGCGGCGGCGCGCGGCGGCACGCTGCACCAGCCGCTCTCCAATGTCGGCGAGCTGCTGCAATATGCGCGCGACACGCAATATGATTTCAAACCGGTCGGGCTGACGAGCCTGCCGCGGCGCATCGCCGACCATGTCAGCGGCGACACCGACGGCGACTGGTTCCAGTTTCAGGGTATTCGCACGCGATTGGGCGATCCCAAGCCGATCGCGATCACCGATGCCTATGTCCATGGCGACTATGCCGAGGCCGCGGCCGACATCCAATCGTCCCAGGTCACGATCTTCCGCCAGCTCGAAGAGCTGACGGGCGTGCGCGTCGCCTATGTCACACAGGATATCCAGGCGGTCGGCGCGAGCGCCGATATCGCCAAGGCGCTCGGCATTTCGCGGCGCGCGCCGACGCTGAGAATCCTGCGCGCCTATCGCGACGCGAAAAACCGGATTTTCGAGATTTCGGCCAGCCATCATCCCGGCGACCGGTTCGCCTATTCGATGCATATCGACGCCGAGGGCTGACCCGCTCATCCGTGCTCGTCCAGTTCGGGCGCGGGGCCGATGGGCCTGCCGGGAGTGTTTTTGAACCGGATCGCGGGCGCAATCTGATGTGTGCCATCCATCTCGACCAGCATGCCGCGTTCGGCCACCAGCTCGCTGGCCAGCGCCTCACGGAAATCGAGAACGGGCGAAAAGGCGACATCCTTGTCGGCGAACCAGGCGACCCATTCGTCGCGGGACTTGGTCGCAAAGGTTTCGGCGAGAAAGGCGCGTAGTTCGGCCTGGGGTTCGCCCGCCTCGGCTTCGCCGAGCGGGATCAGGTCCGGGCGATCCAGCGCTTCCAACAGATTCCGCACGAACTTCATCTCGCGCGCGCCGAGCGCGACATGACGCCCGTCCCGCGTTGCATAGACATTGTAGAAGGCCGCCCCGCCCAGCGAGCGCTGCGACTGCGAGCGCGGCGGATCGCCGCCCGCTATCGCCCCGCCGGCGATATGCGCGCACCAGGGCAGCATCGCCTCGAACATCGTCGCGTCGATATAATCGCCGCGGCCACTCCTCTCGCGCCCGATCAGCGCCATCAGGATCGCGGAGAGCGCGGTGAGCCCGGCGGCCATATCGGCCGAGGGCACGCCGGGAACGACGGGCGTGCCGTCCGCACCGTCATTGACCGACAGAAAGCCGGTCAGCGCCTGCACCGCGAGATCGTGCGCCGGATGATGGGCCATAGCGCCTTGCTGCCCGAAGGCCGAAATCGAGCAATAGACGATTGCCGGATTGATCGCCGAGACGGCGTCATAATCGAAACCGAGCCGTTTCATCACGCCGGGACGGAACCCCTCGACGAAGACATCGGCCTCGGCGACCAGCTGGCGCAGCCGCGCCGCTCCGTCTTCGCTTTTTAGATCGAGCACGATGCTCTTCTTGCCGCGGTTGAGATTGCGGAACCATACGGACTGGCCCGCCTCTTCGGGCGCCATCTGGCGTGCCGGGTCCCCGCCCCCTTTTTCGTCTTTGGCCGCCGGTTCGATCTTGATCACCTCCGCGCCCTGATCGGCCATCATCATCGTCGCCATCGGCCCCGGCAGGAACAGCGACAGGTCGATCACCTTTATGCCGTCCAGCTGTCCCACCGGATCAAACGATGCCGCTTTGTTTGAGGTCCGCGATCGCCGCTTCGTCATAGCCGAGATCGGCGAGGATATCGTCGCTGTCCGCCCCGAGCAGCGGCCCGGCGCTCGTCGGCAGCCGCTCGCCATCGACCTTGATCGGGCTGGCCAGCACCTTGATACCCGCGCGATCGGGATGGTCGACATGATCGATCATGCCCGTCTCTTCGAGATACGGATTGTCCATCGCCTCTTCGAGGCTGTTGACCGGCGCGACCGGCATCTTGCCCTTCAGGAGATCGACCCAATGGGCGGTTGGCTTTTCGCTGAAGACCGTCTCGAGTTCGCCGGTCAGCGCGTCGCGATTCTCGCGGCGGGCAGCGGGCGTGGCGAAGCGCGCATCCTCGGCAAGCTCGGGCCGGCCGATTTCCTCGACCAGAACCGTCCAGAATTTTGGCAGCTGCGCCATTACGAACATCCAGCCGTCCGCGGTGCGGAACATCTGGCTCGGCGTCGCCGTCGGATGGGCGCCGAAGGGCGCGCGCGGCGTCACGTCCTGCTCGTTCATGTACCAGAGGCCCGGATAGCTCATCTGGTGCGCGGCGGCGGAGAGCAGATCGACATCGATATCGCGGCCCAGCCCGGACCGCTCGGCATCGACGAGCGCGGCAAGCAGGCCGACCGCCATCATCGTCCCGGTCATGAAATCGACCATCGACAGGCCAAAGCGCACAGGCGGGCCGTCCGGCTCGCCGGTCAGCGACAGGAAACCGGCCTCGGCCTGCATCAGATAGTCGTAACCCGGCCATTTGGCGCGCTCATTGTCGCGGCCATAAGCGGAGAGATGTGCGCAGACGAGCCGCGGATTGACGTCCTTGAGCGCGTCATAGGTGAGCCCCAGCCGCTCGGGCAAATCGCCGCGCAGATTGTTCGCAACCGCATGCGCATCCGCCGCCAGCCTGCGGAAAATCGCGCGGCCCTCGTCGCTTTGCAGGTTCAGCGTCAGCGATTTTTTGTTGAGATTGAAGGTCTGGAAATAGAGGCTCTCGCCCTCGCGCAGGAAATGCGGACCGACCGCGCGCGCGGTGTCCCCGCCTTTTGGCGGTTCGATCTTGATGACTTCGGCGCCCAGCTGGGCGAGGAACATCGTGCCATAGGGACCCGCGCCATATTGTTCGGCGGAGAGGATCCGATAGCCGGCAAGGGGAAGCGGGCGCTGGCTCACACCGGGTTCCGCTTCACCCATTGTTTGGAAATGATCATGCGCTGCATCTCGTTCGTGCCCTCGCCGATGCACATCAGCATCGCATCGCGATAATAGCGTTCGATCTCATATTCCTTCGAATAGCTATAGCCGCCATGGATGCGCATGCCTTCATCGGCATTCTTCACCGCCGCTTCGGAGGCGAAATATTTGGCCATACCGGCTTCCATGTCGCAGCGCTCGCCGCGATCATAGGCTTCCGCCGCATCGAGCGTCAGCAGCCGCGCCGCCCGCGCGCGCGTCACCATCTCGCCGAGCTTCAACTGGATCGCCTGGTGATTGGCAATCGGCGTGCCCATCGTTTCGCGCGTCTGGGCATATTCGGTCGAGATCCTGAGCGCGCCTTCGGCCATGCCGACGCCGCGCGCCGCGACATTGATCCGGCCGAGTTCGAGCCCGCCCGTCGCCTGGAAAAAGCCGTGGCCTTCCTCACCGCCGATCAGATTGTCGGCCGGAATGCGGTAATCGTCGAACACGAGCTCGGCGCTGTCGATCGCCTTGTAACCGAGCTTGTCGAACTTCTTGCCCGTCGTGAATCCGTCCTGTTTGGGCGCGATGAACAGGCTCATCCCCTTATAGCGCGGATCGGCCTTGGGGTCGGTCTTCACCAGCAAGGCGAAGCAGGAACCCTTGATCCCGTTCGATATCCAGGTCTTGGTGCCGTTGATGACATAATCGTCCCCGTCCCGCACCGCCGTCATCCGGATCGCCTGCAGGTCGGTGCCGGCATTGGGTTCGGTCAGCGCCAGACCGCCGCGAATTTCGCCGGTCGCGAATTTGGGCAGCCATTTGGCTTTCTGCGCGGGCGTGCCGAACCGTTCGACGGCCGCCGCCATGATGAGGTGCGAATTGAAGATGCCGGTGATCGCCATCCAGTAGGAGGAGATCAGCGCCACGATTTTCGCATAGGTCGTCGCCGGCAGGCCCAGGCCGCCATATTCCTCGCCGATCGTCGCGCCGAACAGGCCCATTTCCGCCATCTGGTTCACCAGTTCCTCGGGCCAGATATCGCCATGGTCATGTTTCATCACGACCGGGCGGACCTCGCGATCGATCCATTTCTGGATCGAATCGAGCAGCGCCTGTTCTTCGGCCGGGTCCATCGGCGGGCGGCTGGTATCGGGGGCGGTAGCCATTTTTCTGCTCCTAATCGTCGGTATTGCCGAAGCCGCGCTTCCAGATGAGCATGGTGCGCTCGAAGGTGCATACGACATCGTCATTCTGGTTCTTGCCGATCGTCTTGATCGTCACGATGCCCTGTTCGGGCCGCGAGCTGGATTCGCGCTTTTCGAGCACCTCGCTCTCGGCATAGAGCGTGTCGGACACCAGCCAGAAGGCCGTCGCCAATCTC